>NZ_JBFAMM010000019.1:0-153213 GCF_040656535.1 Streptomyces sp. NPDC049887
ACTCCGACACCATCAACCCACCTACCTCAACCCCCACCACACACCAACCACACAGATCAACCAACATCACCACCAACCACACACAAGGCCGCAAGGTGATGTGGGAGGGCCCCACCAGCCGGCGGCGGCTGGTGGGGCCCTCTCGTATCACCCAAGAATCACCCGGCATCGTGATCGCCCGTAGGCGGGCACCGGCCTCGGTCGTGGTGACCTGCTACCGCAGGGTCAGGAACAGCACCGCGCAGACAGCGGCCGTCAGCAGCAGCGCGTCCGCGACGACGTCGGCGACCAGCTTCCGGCGTATCGGACCGTCCGCCCCGGGCGCGCGTCGTCCCCTGTTGCGATGCCTCTTCAGTTCGGCGGCCGCCTTGTCTGAAGTTCTGAAAGCGCGGTCGAGCAGGGAACCCGCGAAACCGACCACGAGGTACCCCTCGCCCTCGGTGTCCGCGATCTTCTCCTTGGGGAGCACCGTCAGGCTCCCGGACTCACTGACCTCGATCTTGTGGATCGAGGCGTAGGGCACCTCGTAGCTGAAGAGCGGATTGACTACGGTGAGAGAGCTCGCACCCGCGTGCACCCGGGAACTCGTGATGCGGTAGCAGAACGCCCCACCCGCGAGAATCAAAGCCGCCGCCATCCAGCCATCCGGTTCGTCCCTCCACAGCGCGTCGTAGAAGGCCAGTGCAGATGCCCCGCCGACCAAGGTGAAAATCAGTACGGCAAGCACCCGGAAGGATCGCCGACGGAGCACGTGCCCGCCTGTCACACGGCCGTATTCCATTCGGCTTCCCGTCCTTCGTGTGCTGGAGCCCGCCGGGGGGCCTGGGAACGGCCCCCCGGCGGGATCTTATGATGTCCGTCGGTTCAGCAGGAGCCCACGAGCAATCCGGGGCTCGCAGGGCGAGCACCGCAGAATCCCAGGGCGAAATCGGCGTTGCTCACGGAGTTTCCGCGGGTGACACCCCAGTTGATCGCCCCTGACTGTCGGCTCGCCCCGCTGGTCGTGGTCGCCGGCTTGACGACGACGGAGGACCGGGTGATCGCACTGCCCCAAGTGGCCCCCTTGAGGGAGGCACCACCCCACTGGCGTACTTGATGGCGGCACCTGTCCCGAAGGCGGTCCAGGCCAGGCTCTTCCCGGCGGTCCCGTAGTCCCACTTGCCGGTCGTGACGCGATCGCCGACGAGGACCACGCCGGCGCTCACGACGCCGGTCGGCGTGCCTGATCGACGCCAGACCCCCGGGGCCAAAGGATTCACCCCGATCCCGAAGCGGTGGGCCGTCGAGCGGACCTACGGCTGGCTGATGCTCCACCGCCGCCTGGCCCGCGACTACGAGACCCTCGCAGTCCGCTCCGAAGCCATGATCCACCTGACCATGACGGACCTGATGGCCCGACGTCTCACCGGCGAGAGCACCGTATCCTGGCGCGCCCCGCAGATACCGATTAATTGCCTGTTACAGGATGAACCACCGAGAGAAGACGACCTCTGAGGTCCTGGCGGCTCCTTCGCAGGATCCGGTGCTCGACCACTCGAATCACCGGACTCGCCCAAGCCGCCCTCACATTGAGAACGAGCCATGAGTGTCCGGTGCCGCCTTTAACAGCCCTTAAAGTTTAACGAGCGCCAGACGCGTCTGCGGTTGTCGGCCACCCCAGCCCTATCGCACCCTGAATGGGAGTCGACGGACAGACGGTTCAAGAATGGCCCCGCTGATTCTCGTCCTGTCCCGCCGCGACTCCGCCTCAGACAGCTTGGTTTGTGCTCGAAGGGTCCCGTCATGCCCATAGATCTTCCAGCCGCCATTCGATCCGGACTCGGCGCATCGATGCCGCCCCACCTCGCCACCAGCTCCGCCGCCACCACCCCACCGTCGCTATTCTCGGTGACGGCGCCGGAGACTGTGATCCCGCGTCGGGATCGACCTACGACCCCGGGTGCTCCAGTCGGCACTCGCCTCGGAACCGACTGCGAGGGGAGTGACCTGATCACCATCACGTCAGGGGCCCCCGGCAGCCGTACGCTACTGACCTGACCCTGGCATGGAACCAACACACGGGTAATTGGTGATCGGGTCCTGTGATGCCGCGGTTTTCTGCTGTTGTTGACGACCACGGGAAGATGCCCTACTGGGTTCGGGTTGTCCTGGGCCTCGTTCTGGGTGTGGTTCTTGGCTGTATGGCTCGGTACGCCGAACTCGACTGGCTCGTAGCCACTCTGGGAAAGATCGGCAGCCTTTTCGTTCAGTTGCTCAAGCTGGTGGTGCCGCCGTTCCTCTTCACCGCGATCGTGGCGAGCACGGTGGCGTTGCGAGGCCTGGCCAACGCGGCCAGACTGGCGATCAGCACTCTACTGTGGTTCTGCGTCACGGCGCTCCTTGCCGTAGGTATTGGCATCGGACTGGGGCTGCTCAGCGCTCCGGGGCGCGGGGCCACGGTCATCGACACGGGCCAGGAGCCCCGGCAGGGCTCCTGGCTGGACTTCCTGACTGGCCTGATCCCCGCCAACGTCATCGAGGCGTTCGCGCAAGGCAGCACACTGCAGATCGTGTCGTTGGCCGTTGTGACGGGCGCGGCAGCAGTGGCGGTTGGAGACAGAGCCCAGCCTTTCCTGAGCCTCAATCAGGCGGCGTTCGAGATTGTTCAGAAAGTGCTGTGGTGGCTGATCTGGCTTTCACCGTTAGGGACACTCGGGCTCATTGGCCACGTAACGGCAACGGTCAGTCCACATGTCATCGAATCGCTTGGGCGCTATGCCGTTGCCGTCAACGTCGGCTCGGCGATCGTGCTCTTTATCGTCTACCCAGTGGTACTGGTCGCCGCTACTCGCCTCAACCCCCTGCGGTTTTTCCACGTCACATGGCCGGCCATGTGGCACGCGTTCATCTCTCGGTCCTCGGTCGCCGCAATGCCGGTGACGCTACGTGCCGTGGAGCGTCTTGGAGTGCCACGTGACTATGCTTCCTTTGCCGTACCCCTTGGAGCAACCACCAAGATGGATGGCTGCGCCGCGATTTCTCCGGCAATCTCGGCGATCTTTATCGCCCAGGTCTCCGACATCGAGCTTCGCCCCTCCGACTATCTCCTGATCGTGTTTGTCTCCGTAGTCGGGTCAGTCGCCACCGCCGGCCTCAACGGAGCCGTGGTCATGCTCACGCTGACAGCCGGCGTGCTCGACCTTCCGTTCGCTGCTTTAGGCCTGCTCTTGGCGGTCGACCCTCTTCTGGACATGGTGAGGACGGCCACCAATGTGGGTGGTCAGGCTCTGGTACCCACCGTCGTTGCGGTGCGCGCCGGGATCCTCGATGCATCCGCCTACGAGTCCGCCGCTGCCGACCCACTTGCGCCGACCTCAACGATTGGGAGCAGCCATGCAGTTCGGTAATACACCGTCCGAGCCGACCCTGATCGCCCTGAACGTGGCCATGATGGACGCCTACGAGCACGCCAACGCGCGCTTTCAGGAAAACCTGCTCGCTCAGACACCGGTCATTCTGGCGCTCTTCAGCAGCTCGGGCGGACGCATGCTGCTGTACACGCCAGGTGCGGAGCCACTGGAGGCTGCATGTGTGCCGGCCGTCTACGAGCACTTCAAGGCTGTTGGGCACAGTCCGGTAGGCGTCTACGAAATCGTGGCTTCCGCTCTGGCTTCCCGCGACTACGACTGGCGCCAGCCGCTGGCCGACTATGCGGACGTCTGCCGAGCCGCTCTGGAAGGCCTGTACCGACTTGAACTGCCGGACTCAGACATCGCGCTGCTCCGAAAGATCCTCGGCCACAATGTTTCATTCGCCGCCCGGTGCCTGGTCGAAGACACCGTGGACCGGGCAGGGCTGCGGAGATTCGGGCGCTCGATAGCTCCAGACCTCGCTCTGACGGTGGACAAGGCCGCCGACATCCAGGTCCGCCACTGGATGCATGTGCTCAGTGCCTGGCGAAGAGAACTGGGCCCGGACTGGGCACACACCTACGCCGCCAGCAACACGCTGTACGTGACCCGCCGCAACAACATCCTCTTCAGTGTCCTGGCCCAGTTCATGGGCGAGGAGGCGATCGGAGACCGATTGTTGCTGTTCGAAACGCCGCAGTTCACCACGACCTCGGAGATGATGCTGAGCGGTTTGGCCCGAGTCCTGTCCGACCGTCAACTCGGCGAAAACTTCTTCGGCTGCTACTACCTCACCGACAGCGAGGTCCTCGGTGGTGCCGCCCGAGCAGCCATCAGCCGCGAATCCGAACGGCTGGGTATCAAAACCGTGCTGCCCTCGCTTGCGCCGGTGAGAACGCATGAATGGCCGTGGCAGACCGAACCGGGCGATCCGGTGTGCCCCAGAACCCTGGCCGACGCCGTCGCATGCCTGCCCAGATTGGAAGAGAACACGTGAACTCCAGCATCGGATGGCACAGCTTCGGCGAGTCCAACATCGAGTTTCTTGTGGTGGACCGCAGAGCACCACAGCACAGCGTCCGCAGGTTCAGTGTGAACACCGAGTTCATAGGCAACTTCGAGAGAGTCTACACCGAGGGCGACAACACCGAACTCCTCCCCAGTAGCGCGGTCAATAACACAGTACTGGCCTTCGCGCAGCGCCACATAGCGGCCGAGCCCGAACATTACGCCAGGGCACTCGCAGAGCGCTTCCTCACAGCCTGTCCCACCGCACGGGTGGTGGAGACGACCGTAGTGGTGTCAGCTTTTGAACCGCTTCGACTGTCGGACGGGAACAGCTCTAGGGAATTCGCCCCCTCTGGACAAGAGAAACAAAGCGCAACTGCACGGATCGACCGGGAGGGAAGAATAACCATTTGCGGCGGAATACGGGGGATGCAACTGTTCAAGACCACCGGCTCACATTTCAAGGGATTTCTGTGTGACCAGTACACCACCACGCCAGTGTTCGACGATCGAGCCCTGGGGATGGAGATCGACATACGCTGGTTCCCAAAAGACTCCAACACTGAGTTCGCCTGCTGTCGACAGCGGGCCCGACAGGCCGTTCTCGACGCATTCGCTGAACATATCAGCCACTCCAGCGAACACACCTGCTATGTGCTCGCCGACGCAGTGCTGACCGCATGCCCCGAGATCTTCCGATCCGTTGTCACAGGAGTGCACCAGACACGTCGCCTCGCCGACATGTCCGCATACGGATGCGACAACCCGGGTGAAATCTATGTCGTCGACGATGCTCAGGCCACCACCGTGGCCGCAGAGGCCATTCGGTCCACATTGCATCGCGAGGAGGCGTGAGACGGTGAAACCTGAAGGATCAGGGTGGCCGGGCGACGAAATCCGGGCCCTGGGATGGTCCATCGGCCGGAGTTCAATACCCGTCCTCAAGCAACGGCGCGCCGATTTCCGAGTGTGCGAAGCTCTCGTCCTTCCCCTCGCCACGTCCCCTGCCGAGAATTGCTGCAGCTACTTACTGCTCAGTAAACAGGGTTCCAATACGCATCAGGCCATCGCGGCGATCGCAGATTTCCTGGACGTACCGGCAGAAGAAATCGGTTACGCATGTTCCAAGGACGATGACGGCATTACCCAACAGCACCTGTCCGTCCGGCCGACGTGCACCAGCCGCACGCTCGAAGAATTTAATACCCGCCACCATCGGGGAAACCGCTGGCTGCATCTGGCCTGGCTGGGGCAAGGCAACCGCCCCCTATCAGTAGGGATGACGCACGGTAACAATTTCCGAGTAAACGTGCGCCATCTCGACGAGAAGGCCGCAGGCTATCTGGGAAGGCATCGCCAGATTACCCACTACCTGCTCAACTACTTCGACGCTCAGCACTTCACCGGCACACCGTCGCGCCGAACCACTGAGGTCAGAGCCGCATCACATTGGAATGAACATCTCCGGGCCTTGGTGCGTGACCTGGCCGGAGGCGACGTTGCAGAAGTAAGCAGGGCCGGTCAGCAGTACACCTTCACCCCGACAACAGATCCCCTGATCGCCCTCCTACGCAAAGTACCTGCCATCCCCGAGCTCGCGAACGAGCGCCCCACCGTGGCACAAACCCGGATCCACATCGGAACGCCCACCACCGATGACGCGCACCCCCACGCCTTCCAATGCGAACTGTCGTTCTTCCTACCCGAAGGCGTCTACGCCAGCAGCGCTCTGGCCCAACTCCTCGGCCCCGTACTCGACTACCGGTGCGTCCAGCGACAGTGAGCTCTTTCCATCCTCACTCTGAGCTGGCCAGATGCAGGGCGAGGACGGTCTGGACGAAAGCGGTGATGAGAGTGGTCGAGCACCGGAGTTTGCGGAGAAGTCGCCAGGCTTTGAGGGGGCCATGGCCTCCTCGACGAGTGCGGGGACTTTCGCATGGGACCGGTTTACGGCCTTCTGACCGGTGAAAAGGCTTTCCCAGCGGCTCCAGCCGAGGGTACGGACCGTGGCCCCGGCGCCCCTGTACGCGTTGTCCGCCCAGCGCTGGAGGCCGGTCTCGGCGCCGGCCTCGACGATGCCTGAACCGTCCCGGTTCGCATGGAGACTCGCGGACTGTCCCGAGTTGGGTGGAGTCGAGTTGCTTGGTTTCACGCTACCGGCGGGGTGCGGAGTCCGTACTCCACCAGGCTGAGCATCCCCACCGCGGAATGCCTGCGCTGTCGGTTGTGGAAGATCCCCAGGTACTCGAAGAGCGCGGTGGACAGCTCCAGGCGGGGTCCGCCACCGTCTGCGGAGGAGTTCGACCTGGACCCGGGCTAGAAGGACTCCATCATCGGTTGTCCACGCAGTCCCGCTGCCGGCGACCCACCCGCGGGCGATCCGCCGCGGGGCCCGCGTCGTCGAAGAGGCTGGGACGGCCTGCCCACGGGCAAGGGGCGCCGCACCACCACCGGCGATGTCCCAGCACCGTCGTGAGCGTCCTCGGGGCGAGGAGACAGTGCCTTTGCGGGCTCTGCTGAACCGGGCCGCGGCCACCCATATCGAGGTCGGTCGCCGTCCACTGTCCGACTATGACGAGTCGACTGGCACCCGTCCCTTCACCACCCGTCCGAGCACGAGGGAAACGTCTTGAGCGAGCTGGTCTTCACCCGCATCCGCACCACGGCCGGCCGGCTCGGCCTGCCCCACCTCGCGGAAGCCATCGAGGAGTACACCCGCCGGGCCGACGAGGGGAAGATGGGCTACCTCGACTTCCTCGACCTGGTGCTGTCCGAGAAGCTGGCTGTCCGACGACCGCCGCTTCCGCCAGGGCCTGCGGCTCTCGAAGCTGCCGCACCACAAGACGCTCGACGAGTACGACTTTCCCTTCCAGCCCGATCTCGACCCGCGGAACGTCAAGGACCTCGGCACCCTCTCGTTCCTCGAGGGCAAGGCGAACGCCGCCCTGCTCGGGCCGCCGGGAGTCGGCAAGACCCACATCGCCGTGGCTCTCGCGGTCGCGGCCCGCGGGCCGGCTACTCGATCTGCTTCACCAGCCTCGACGACATGGTCCGCAACCTCGAAACCGCCGAGGCCGCCGGACGGGTGACGAACAAGCTCGGCACCTACCTGCGGCCCGGCCTCCTCGTGGTGGACGAGGTCGGCTACCAGCCCCTCGAACGAGCCGAGGCAAACCTGGTCTTCCAGGTCATCTCCAAGCGTTACGAGAAGGGCTCGATCATCCCGACCTCGAACAAGACCCCCAGCGAATGAGGACAGGGCTTCGGTGACGAGGTCCTCGCCACCGCCATCCTCTTCCGCCTTCTCCATCACTGCGAAGTGATCTCCATCCACGGCCGCAGCTTCAAGAACCGCCTCCAAGCCAGCGAGTGGGAGAACGAGGTGGCCTGACCAGCTGCGATCAGAACACCGGGTCCTCGCCCGGCGGGATGAAGGCGTCGGCGCCATCGACATCCTCGACATGCCCCTGGGCATCGACCGTGATGGCCGTCGCCCGCCCCTGCGAGGTGATGAGCCAGGCCAATACCTGTTCCGTCAGCGGCGTTCCCCCTGGGCCCTCGTCCTTCCAGTGCACCCGCCACCCTCCGCCAGGCACCGCGGCCACGATCTGGTCGGCTCGCTCCAGGTGTGAGAAGTCCTCGTAGTCAGTCACCGAACGCAGGGCGCCACGCTTGGGATCGACGATCAGGGCCGTCCGGGTCGCCTGGTCCCAGCCCTCCACACGCACCATGCGGCCGATCTCGGTGTCGGTGCCATTGAAGATCGCGGTCCAGCCGGTCTGATTGAAATAGCGAAGAGACACCCCTCCATCATCTCGAACCACGACGCTCGCGTTTCACAGGTCTCCCCTTGCTCTGCAGGTTCATCCGTACGCGGTGCACATAGGCGAGTACGCCGACACGTGCCGCATCAACAACTCCATGGTGCCGTGGCTCAGATGGACGCTCAGATCCCTGATGGCGCTTCTTGAATCTCCCCACTTGCTGCTTAGGGGTAGCGCAAACCTGCTCTGTTGATCTCCCCATCCATCGTGTGCTCCTGCCCGGTGTGTCGTCTTATCTGGCGGCTGGTCCGGAGCCTTCGGCGACGACACCGCCGCCGCCGCCATGCGACCGGCTCCTGCACCAGGCTGCCGTCGCCGGCATCGACGGACCCTCCTACCGACTCCGCGGCCACCAGAACCAGGCCGAGGCCATGCGCAAGGGAGTCAATACACGTGTCTCCTGGCCCCACTCACAACGACGAACGGCTCAATCCCCGGGCACACCAACTACGCAGTCTAGAAAGGCGAGTTCATGCCGAGCCCCAGACAGATCTGCTGCTCACCCCGCTGCAAGAGCGCCGCCCACCGACGCGCTCCCACCAGCTTGGCCGCACACACCTGCCCAGTCTGCGAGGGCATGTTCACCGCCCACCCCCGACTCCGTCAGATCTACTGCTCGCCCGAATGCCGTCGCGAGTCGGAACGACAACGCAACCGCGCTCGGGACGAAGAAGCGAACACGCCGCCTCGGCGAACACCTCCGAGCCCTCCCCCGCAGCCGGCACCCCCCGGCCCCATCGACCCACTGGCACCGACAGCCGTCCGAAACTGCCCGCACTGCGACCAGCCCGTCACGATCGTCGCCCTGCTCGCCACTCCGGAAGCCGCCCGCCCCACGATCAGCAGCCGCGTCACCGACATCGCCTCGCTCAGACGCCTCCAGTGAGCTCCGGCTGACCGTCACCGATCACCGGGCCCGCCGACCTGACGGTCGACGGGCCCGCAACGCGGCTTCGTCCACGAGTTCAAGCAAACGGCACCACGGGGGACCGCAAGCCGAGCCACTGCTCGGCATCCCAGGCTTGGAACCGCTCTACCTCGGCAAACCCCAGCTTCGCCGCGAGACGCATCGAACTGACGTTGGCGGTCTGGGTGGCGAGCACCACCGGCTCGCCGGGAAGAACACCGCCGAGCCAATCGAGTGCCGCCGCGCACGCCTCGGCGGCATACCCGAACCCCCACGCCCGCGGCAGGAACAGATAGCCGAGATCGACCTTCCCCACAGCAGCCGGGCGAAGATGCTCCGTTGCCCTCCTGAGCAGGATCTGGCCGATCATCGACCCGTCGAGATCAACGACGAAACCCCCCGGCTGCTCGGGCACCCCAGGCAACTCGCGCTCAAGCTCGTCCCGTGACCGAGGCCCGCCGAGATAGGCGTGCACTTCTGGCGACGCCAGCAGTTCGATGAACGCTGCACGGTCCCGGGCCTCGGGCTGTCGGAGCACGAGCCGCTCAGTCTTGATCGGGGCAGGCGGCCAGGCCACGGGTCCGAGTTCAGTCATGCCGACCAACCAATCAGCAGGCTCGGCAACGATCAAGGCTTGCGGACCGATCAAGCCAAGGGGGCCATGCAGACCCGTTGCGGGAATCAAGGGCCGCTCTCCACTCCCCATCTTCCCCCGACAGTCCATAGACCAAGCAAATGGGGCGAGAGCACCCCCGGCCGCTTTGAAAGGGTCCCATCAGGCCCAGGCGAAGCTCGGCGTGCGCCCGGCGGGAGCCGTAGGTGCCTCGGGAGGCGGCGTGGATGCCCGTGATGGCCTCCGTCAGCCACGCGTGTCCGACCAGGCGGTTCGACGGCGAGCGGTCCCGCCAGGCGCAGTACCCGGACTCCGCGACACCCGGCGGGCCAGCTGCACCGGCAGGTGCTCGCGGACCATCACGCGGATGGCTTCGAATCGCGGGCCGCGGCAAGTTCGGACTGGTCGCTGCTGGTCGTGCCGGGCAACTGGCCTGTGTTGATGAGGTGCTGGCGACGCCGGGCGTAGATCGTCTGGCCGCTGATGCCGAGGAGTCGGGCGACCTCGGTGACCTTCCTTCCGGAAGCGACGAGATCCCGAGACGATCACCATCACTCCAGCCTCCAGGACCACCTCCAAAGCCACGCAAACTCCCCCAAGTGCCTAAAGTCAGCAGCATTGGCCCTACGCACCCGTCCTCAACCCCGTCGAAGGTGTCTGGGCCCACCTGAAGAAGTCCCTGGCCACACACCCCGCGCGATCGACGACCCCGCCCCGCTCGTCAAGAACCGCCTACGCTAAATCCAACGCCGCCCCGAGACCTTCGACGGCTTCATCACCGGGACCGGACTGGGTCAGGAGCCCCCATAACCCTGTCACCCCGCCCTTTCAACCTCGGCGTCTACTCGCTGAAATACAGGCAATGGCTGTCAGGACTGCGGCAAGAAGCGTCAACAGGCCAAGAGCGATAAAGGACCGGCTGATGCCGTGAGTCAGCACCTCCTCTGCGGCAGTGATGAGAGACTGCGGGTAGGACTCCTCCTCCAGCGGAGCGCCTCCACTTGCCGCACGGTACGCCGCCTCGGACACCTTCGCTGACAGGTCCAGGCCCTGACGCCAGTCGGCGGCGTGGAACGCCACCACCGTTCCCGCCAGTGCCGGTCCCAGCGCCCCGCCCAGCATGGACATGGTGGCGGCTGTCGCTGCGGCCCTGGCGGCACGGTCCCGAGAGGCGCGCAAGGTAATTTCTGCCAGGGCTGCGCTGTTGGTGAGGCCGAGCCCGATGCCGGTTCCTGAATAGACCAGCAGCGAGGTGGCGTGCGGCGGTCCGGCAAAGGGCATGAGGAAGAGCGAGCAGGCCATGACGGTCAGTCCTACTGCAGCCACACCGGGGCTATTGGCTGCGTAGCGGGAGGCGAGCCGTGTGGTGATGACGGCGGGAGCGCTGGCGGCTGCCAGCAAGAGTGAGGACTGAAAGGTGGTTTGCCCGCGCACTTGGACGAGGTAGATGTAACTGAAGTAGAGGAAGCCGGAATTGGCAGCGAAAAGAGCGGCCAGAGCAAAGAGGAGCGTTCGTCTGACCGGGTCCCGAAGTGCTTCGGTGTCAAGGATAGGGTCGTGTCGCCTATTTTCCGTGCGTACCAGCAGAACCGCCGCTCCTATCGCGGCCGTTGCGCCGAAGGCTGCAGCACGAGCGGTGGGAGGATCGGAGGATCCCAGGAGCGTGACCAGCAAAGTGCCGGTGACCGCAGTGCACAGCACCATGCCTGTGATGTCGAGTTCCGCGGGCGATCTGGACTGTGAGGGCAACGCCAGCCGGCACAGGGCCAGAGCGCACAGGGATTCACAGGTCAGCAAGAGATAGAGAGAACGCCAACCCCAGAGGTCGACGATGGCGCCACTCAGTAACGGCCCGGCTGCGGTCGCCGCTGCAGCGGTTGCCGCCCAGCCGCCCACCGCTCGTACACGCCGCGACGGGGCAGACTGTGTGGCCAGAAATGCGAGCGTGACCGGTGTCAGGACGCTACCGCCGACGCCTTGGACGATGCGCGCAGCAATAAGCAGTGATGCGTCCGAAATGACGGCCCCCCAGGCAGTGGCCACAGCGAACAACGCCAAGCCGGAAAGCAACGTAGTCCGCGTCCCTAGGCGATCGGACCACCGAGCAACAGCGAGTTGTAGCGCCCCGGCAACCGCTGGATAGCTCGATGCCGTCCACTGTGTCTCGGCCCGGTCCATGCCCAGGTCGCGGGCCATGGCGGGCAGCGCTGCCGGCGCCATCGAAATGGCCAAGCCGCCGGCCGCAAAAGCCGCGTAGCAGGCGGCAGCCTGCAGTCGGAAACGTGCATGCACGCCGTACTCAGTCATGCGAACCCGCTCGACTGCTGCACACCGAAATTCGCCGCGCGGGTGAGCAGAAGCCTCAACCGGACGGCCTGGCAAACAACCGAACGGGACCGTGCACCGATGGCTTTCCGGCGAGAGCCATTGTCCCAGGGCCGAGCACCAAATGGCCTCGGAGCATGCCCTCTACTGGGCATCGCAGCGTCCCAGTTGCCGGCTTGCAGAGAGATCGGCTATGTATCCGTCGGGGCGGACGAGAATATCGCCGTAGAGGAGCAGCTGCTCTGCAGCCAGAAGCGGAAAGGCGTGGACTGCACCGTGCATCGGCCGATTCGCGGGTGACCGGCTGAGATGTACTGGCCTGCCCCGGCGCAGTACCTCATAGAGTCGCTGCGGTCTACCGGCAAAGAAGACCGGTATGTCAGGTACACGATCCCCCACAGGGCCTGCGTCTTCCTGGGTACGGTAGGTGACGTCCAGCCCTGACAGGGTCATCGCCATCCGACGTTGCAGAAAGGGCAGAGGCGCTGCGAAGAGCAGCCCTCGTCGCGCGGCCCTTCCAAGCACCGTCGACATCGTGTTGAACTTCAGCAAGGCATCCGTCCACCTCAGGATTCGAGATACGGCTCGACTGCGTTCGGCGTTGTACGAGTCCAAGAGATGCTCAGCTTCGGTGTCCGCGATGGCTGTGCTCAGCTTCCATCCCAGGTTGAGCGCGTCCGCAACTCCCGTGTTGAGCCCTTGCCCCCCGGTGGGAGGGTGAACGTGCGCGGCGTCACCGGCCAGCAGTACCCTCCCCTGCCTGTACGTTGCGGCGTGGCCCTGTTCACAGCGGTAGCGGCTCATTGACAGTGACTTCCGAACCCCGAAGTCACGGCCCGCCGTGCGAAGCAGAGTCTTTCGCAGTCCTTCTTCAGTGAGTTCGTGGACTGATCCGGGATTCCGGTAGTCGTAGATGATGAAGCGCCCACGGCTGTCTCCCCAGGGAAGCGCAATGACCATCCCGTCAGCACTGAACCGGCTCCACGGCTCGGACAATGGAGTACGCAGTTCCACGTCCGCCGAGATCACCCAGTCCGGGTACCTGCGGCACGGGAAGGCGATCTCTGCCGCGCGTCGCACGGTGCTGTGGGATCCGTCGCAGCCGACGAGCCATGAGCAGGTCATTTCCCGACGAAGGCCGTTTACATCGAGTGTCAGGCGCACCTGCTCAGCATCTGAAGACAAGGCAATCACCCGAGCTCTTCTGATGACGCGGGCCCCCAGCACCGAAGCATGCCGCTCCAGCATCGCTTCCGTCCGGTTTTGAGGCAGGCTCAGAGCAAAAGGGAAGCGGGTCGGAAGCCCGGACAGGCGCACGCTGCTGCGGGCACTTCCCAACGGATACGTACTGAAGCGATGACCCGCCAGGACGGCAGACTCGGCCAGGCCCCTCATATCCAGGTACTCCAAGGTACGAGCATGCAGGACCAGCGAACGGGAGGTGGGCTGCCTTGCAGAAAGTTGCTCCAGCACCACGGCTTCCGTGCCCCGCAGCGCAAGCTCAGCAGCCAATGTCAGCCCCGTCGGGCCGGCACCTACGATGGCGACCTCCGCATGACGTGGCGGCACAAGGTCGGTGAAGCCGAGAGCGGAGTCGGAAGTCATAGCTCCTCGCCCCCAGTGGCCGCGTCGGCACCCACCGTCAGACTGATGCGATGCCTCGGGCGCGGCCAGCTCCGCACGACGGAGCTGGAGGAAGAACGGTCGAACCGGGCCAGATCCACCTGAATGCTGTCGACAGACTCGTAGTCCAGTGTGACTGCACATATATCCGGTACAGCGTGAACAGCCTCAACAGCCGCCGCATGCAGGGAATGCTGCACAGAATTTCCCTTGTGCCTCATGAACGCCGCGAGGAACGCCTTCCGCACCAAAGGCCCTGTGACACGGTGATCACCAGCAGGCAGACTGTAGCGCCATGCGATGGATACCATTCCCCGAACGGGGCGATCCTCTGTTTCCGTGGCATCAGTAAAACGATCTCGGAGAAATCCGGCAAAACTGGTGCCACCGGGTTTGAAGAGAGAGATCTGCTGATATCCGGCATGCAGAGCTACTTGCGCACCGCGGGATTCAGCGGTTATGAGGATACTTCCGTCGCTTCCCCCTGGCCCTCTTGTGGATCCCCCATGAGATTCAGGTGACCAAAACTTTTCCGTAATCCGAACTTTACAGAGGCTGACTGCCCGGCATGTGGCCGATAAGTTGCGGGCGAGACCCACTGCAAAAGTCTCGGCCGGGTCCTGCAAGTGCTCATGCAGCAGGACAGCGGCGGCGTTCTCGAGTGAGGAGGTGGGCAGCAGGTCCTGGTTGACGCCGTTACGGAACACCTCCTCCATACCACCGACCATCTCCACGGATACGATCATTTCGCGTATACGTCCGTTCGTGACACCGGTCAGCATGATGTCCGACTTGCCGTAGCAGTGCATTCCGAGAACAGTGTGCATGCGGAATTCTCCATTACTGCAGGGAAGGAGGAAGACAGTTTCGGAAAAATGGTCGTCCCGTGCATTGCGCTACAGAACGGTGTCTGCTCATACTCCAAGAGTGGCCCCGAAGGAGTCACCTCCACTTCTCCGCGAAATACATCTGCGAAAGGACGCGGTTGTGCGCGCGTACACATTGAACGAACACAACTACGGAGAGTCAGGTATAGAGTATCTACTCGTTCACCGCAATGGAGAGAAAACACGGATCCGTAAATTCCGGTGCGACGTTAAGTTCCTCGGCGGCCCGCCGGAGGCGTACCAGGACGGAGACAACCGCCGCCTCTTCACAACGGGGACGATCAGCAACACGGTCCTTGCCCTCGGTGCAGAACACAGCGATGGGGAGCCCGAGGCGTACGCGCTGGCCCTGGCCAGGAGGCTCACGGACGCCGCACCTTCGGTACAGGCCACTGTCGTCCACCTCTCGGCCATGGAGTTCACAGCCATCCCCGGTGCCGCGCCGGGACCAGCTCGCCACTTCACAGGACCGCCGGGGGGCGCATTGCAACACACCGCGACAGTGCGTCTTGGCCGCGACGCAGACCTGCATGTCTTTGGGGGGCTCGACGGCCTTGAGCTCTTCGCCACATCAGGTGCGACGTTCACCGGGTTCCCCCGCGACTTCTACACCACAACACCCCATCAACCAGATCGCGCTCTGGGAATCAGCTGCAGGATTGCCTGGCGTTACAACCGCCCGAGCGCCGACTACGGAAAGTGCCGGCTGAACGCTTATCGGGCGGCCACTCGGGCCTTCGCCGAGCACACGAGCAATTCAAGCCAGCACACCTTTCACCATTTGGCCCGGGCCGTACTTGACGCCTGTCAGGATACAGATTCGGTCCGTATCGAGGGAATCCATCAGACTCGACCGCTCCTGGACCTCGGTCCGTTCCTGCCGGATCAGGATGTCATATACGGGGTGCAGGATTCACAAACCAGCCCCGTTACGGTGGAGGTCAACCGCTCCTGATTGACCAGTGCGAGCAAGAACCGGAAAGAGGAACCGTGCTCAGCAGAAAAGGAGAATCTCCGTTCATTGGTGTCCTCTGTGATGCTGGTGGCCGGGACGGAGGAAAGTACGTGGAAGCCGCCGAAGAGGTAGGACATATGCTTGGATCCTGTGGTTACGGGGTTGCCTACAATGCTGGCCTGGGATCGATGGGCAACGCCCTGGCTACATCCGCCATGCGCACCGGATCCCCGGTCATAGGCGTAATCTCCCGGCGCACTATGAATCATCTCCTGGAAGACCGCGGTGGAGAGCTTCCCATAGGCACGCTTCACGTCGTGGACGCACCAGCCGAAAAGGCGAGGGTACTACAGTCCTTAGCGGCCCTGTATATAGCTCTGCCCGGCGGATTCGAGGTCCTTGGCAGCGTTCTGGATGTAGCGAGAAGTGCAGTTGATGTCGCCCGACCCGTCGTCCTGGTGAATGCCGACCGATTCTTCGATGGCCTGACAAGCCAGCTCGAGAGGTGTATATCCGCAGGATTCTCCGATCGAGCGTCCGTGAATCGAATCGTAGTAGCGCACAGCGTGGCCGAAATCCCGAACATGATGCGCCGCCTGCTCCGCGTAACCGGCTCGGCTCCCTGAGGGCTGTTCCGTAAATGATCTACGGCATGTTGGTTGACCAGCTCGTTTCCCCGTCACCCGGCGAGGGTGAGGTTGTGCAGGCGGGCGATGCCGAGCATGGTGTGGTGGAGGCCGTCGCCTTTCAGGCGGCAGTCGCGGAGAATCTTCCAGCTCTTCATGCGGGCGAAGGCGTGCTCGACGCGGGCCCGGACCTTTGCGGTGGGAAGTGTTGTGCTCCTCCTTCCAGGCTGGGAGTTCGGCCTGGCCGCGTTCGCGGCGGTGCGGGATGACCAGGCCGGTACCCCGGTAGCCGCCGTCCGCGATCACCGTGGTCCGGCCGACGGCGACCACGAGGCGGGTGTCGGCCTCGATGACGACCTGGTGGTTGGTGGGGTACCGGGCTGGGCCGGGAAGGGCTACCGGGGTGCCGGCGGCACCCGTACCCCGTGCTGGGGACGATGGGAGAACCTTTCCACCGGCCAGCAGGCGGTGAACCGGTCCCATGCGAAGAGCTGCGCCCTCGTCGAGCAGGCCATGGCCACCCTGAAATCCCGGCGGCTCCTTCGCAGGCTCCGGTGCTCGACCACTCGAGTCACCGAACTCGTCCAAGCCGTCCCCACCCTGCATCCGGCCAGCTCAGACCGATGATGGAAAGGCCTCAGTGATTCAGAACATGTTCGTTGCAGGGCTGGGCAGTTGGGGACAGGCACCGACCCCGCCACGGTGGGCGGAAGGCTGCTCCTACCCCGAACTCTCCACGACCGTACCCTCCGGACGCCGCCCCTTGATCTCGGGCGTCCGTCGAAGCAGATCAAGCCCGGAAGTCTCACCACCCGGTACGGTGTCGGTCAGCTGCTGCCCGCCCCCACGCCTGGTTGCTCGGCCTCTTTACATCTGTCAGCAGATCTGCAATCGATGGATGAGCCGCCGGCAGAATCCAGATGGCTGGGCGCTGCTCCCCCGCCCTCATATCACTGATGGCGCTGCGCGGGGATCGCAAAACGAGGGAAACTCATGGTCAGCAGACGGGCGCCCAACGAGCGGCTCCGAGGCTTGCTCAAGGAAGCACAGTGGACAGGCGATGCCCTGGCGAAGGCTGTCAACGTACTAGCGGCTGAAGCGGGGCTTTCCTTGCGCTACCAGCGTCCCTCGGTGGCTCAGTGGCTGGCGGGAGCCGTGCCGCGCGCGCCCGTCCCCCTTCTGGTGGCTGAAGCCATGTCCCGAAGACTCGGTCGCGAGGTGACGGTGGAAGACGCTGGTTTCACTGGCCCCGACGACAGCCGCAAGACCGGCACCGCTTTCGGTGGTGAGGACGCCGGCGAGGTCCTGCATGCTTTGGCACGGCTCTCTGAAGAAGCCAGCCACAAGCGGGACGATTCTCGCCTTGTCTATGCTCTCACCGCCGTTGAGGAGATGTCCTCAGAGGCACGCTCCAGGACGTTGTGGGCTGCAGCGAGGCCGTCCGGGAGACGCATAGGCAGGGCAGAAGTCAGCTCCGCAGAAGCGATGCTGCAGCTGCTCTCCTCCATTGAGCAGACCTTCGGCGGAGGGTACGTGCGTACCGCACTTGCCACGTATCTGGCTACTGTGATCGGGCCTTGGCTTGCGGCACCGTCCAGCCCGGTCGTGGGCCGTAACATCTATTCTGTCGCCGCAAAGTTGAGCTGCCTTTGTGGGTTCGTTCACTTCGACGACGAGCAACATGGTCTGGGTCTGCACTACTACGTGAGCGGCCTGCGGCTGGCGGCAAGCGCGGAAGACGACTTCACCGCGGCTGCCGTCCTACGCGGCCTGAGTGTCCAGGCATACACGCTTGGGCATCGTAGGCAGGCGCGATGGCTTGCTGAAGGGGCAGCGCGTCGGGGAAGCCCGCGGGTGCCCGGGCATCTGCGCGCCGCCGTGATGGGGCAGCAGGCGGTCACTGCTGCGGCCGTTGGAGACCGGCGGGTGGCCCGCGACTGCCTACGCCTGGCTGAACGGTGGCTTGATGACTCGGCTATTCCGCTTGTGCCGATAGGGGCCTACCATCTTGGCTCGCTGGCCCACCAACACGGGGAGGTCGCACTGCTCCTGGGTGACTTCCAGAGGGCAGAGAGTTTCCTGCGGACCGCGATCCGCCAGCGCCCTCCGTATGAAGGCCGTTCCCGCGCGCTGATCCTGCACAAGCTCGCGGTTCTGCAGCTCTCCCAAGGAGAGTTGGACGCCGCCTGCGACAGCTGGCATCAATTCGTCAAGGCGTCCACTTCTGTCCGTTCGCATCGGGTCGAATCTGCTGTCGCTGAGATGCGAGCCCGGCTCCTTCCCTACGCCAATTATTCGGAAGCAGCATCTGTTCTGCGCTCTGTCACATACCCTGGGCCTATGCGAAAAACGGTGTGACTCCGCTCGCTGAAGACCGGGCCTGCGACGAGCGGGAACAGAGCGATGCCGTGGGAGGACGCCGGGACCTCGCTCGCGGAGCGGAGCGGGCAAGGATGCCGATCGGCACCCGGGAGGGTGACCGCCGCTGCAAGCTCCCACGCTCGCAGCGAAAGTGACACCGCTGGTGTGTCTGCGCGGGACGAGGCGCACGAGAGGGGTCGGTGGCATTGTCACCGACCCCTCACAGCGATGGTGATCGCGAAGTCGCTTGCCGAGTAGCCGATGTGCGACGCACACGCTTGCATCGCTACGCCTGACACGTCCGTGGCCATGCTGATGCGCTGCCGAGGTCGGCAATCGCATCACACGCTTCCTCCACGCTCACACGTCGCACCTCCGGCGCAGTCGGGCCAGGAATCGAGTGTGGTGTGCTCAGTTGTCACTCGCCGACGCAGAACACTCAGCGGACCCAACCCCGACAGCGCATGCACCACACCGCTGACCGCTCCGGCGGGAGCAGATCTCGTCCCGGTGACCCCTATCGCCGACACCTCCGCGAGCCAGCGGGAACGCAGGTCGGCGGCATCCCGCACCAATTTCACGACTCCTTCGGCTTCCGCCGTAACGGCCGCTGCCGCCCTGTGTGTTTCGGCAGCGCCCAGTTCCCCGACGACGAGAACCAGGTCACAATCCGCTGTCAGAGAGCGAAGCGTCAGACGCGAGTCGGTCTCCGCATAGCACCAGCTGGAAGGATGCTGGCCTCGCAGCTCCGGAAAGCGCTTCCGCAGAACCTTGACGATTTCCGCAGCATCAGTCACCGCCACTCCTGGCTCCAGTACATAAGCGGCCTGATCAGCATCGGACACGTCCACACATTGCGCCTCACGAGCCGAACCAACCCGTGTCAAACGCGCCAGGAGTCCGCACACAGCTAAGTGACGGCGCTCCGACCCGATGACCAGGACACGACACCCGTCCTTGGCGAAAGCCGCTGCGTCCCGGCACGCCCGGGTACCCGACGGGCACATGCCCTGGTATGCACCGCCCTTGCCATCAACCGTCAGCCCCGGCTCTGCCATCGGCAGACTCTCTCCCGTCAGTACCTCCTGACACCACGGCCCTCCGCCGGCACACATCTCCATCGGAAGGTACCCCCCACCTGATTCCTGTCCTTCAGACATATGCGGGAGCGGGGCGACGGCCGCGCAGCAACGCCTCCGCTCTGCCACCACCACGCGACGGGTCCTCAGTAGGCGTGACCACTCCGCAACAGCAGCACTCGCCGCGCGTGCAGCCTCCGGGTTCCCTGCGGACGCCCCCACGCCTATCCCTCGCGCGGTACCGTCCGCGCCGACGTAGGACACCACGGACAGGGGATCGTTGCCGGGGCGGCCTTCTGCGCCGCTGGCCCCCGCCGCCAACGGTTCCACCCCTACCCGCCAGCCCGCCTCTCGCAGACTCTGCGCTACAGGATGAGCCGCCGCGCAGCGCACACTTCCTCTCGAAGGATGCGTCAGCTCGGACGCGACGATCAGGTCCACCCCCCCTGCCGCAGCGAAGCTCAGCAGGTCGTGTCGCACCGTCCTGTTCACTTGCAACTCCTTCATGAGGTTCTTCCGGGAACCCTTTTCATCTGTAGCCCTGGCGGGTGGGGAGTGGTCCGTGGTTGGGGCGGGAGGATCGTTGTGGCTCTCCCGGGTCACCCGCCGACCACCGCGGGCGTCCGGACACCACGTCCACGGGCCTGGGGCGCGGCACCCTTCCATACCACCGCCACTGGCCTGTCAGGCCGCCACTTCGCACCATCCGACGGCCTCCGATCATCGGAAAGGGTGTGCGGCCCCGGCGCGTGGAGCGGACCACCGGCCTCGGGACGCGCGGCCTCGCATCCCGCGTACTTTCGCGCGCCGCCGTGCCAGGCGATTTGTGGCAGTGGGGAGAGCAGTACGTTGCCGGGACAGGACGGTCGACTTCGACCGTTCAAGGCGCCCTGCACTCCGTTCTATTGGACAGCGTCTCGCCCGGCGGGCCGGTTGCGTCTTGGGAAGTGGTGTACGGGCTCCCACCTGATCCGGGCGTTTGGCCCGGCGTCGGAGTGATTGTCCGGACTAAGAACGGCCACCGGCTGATCTTTCAAGACGGCCAAGTCCTTGAAGGGGATCAGCACGATGACCGCACCCGACGGTCTGCCCTGCACGCCCTCGCGGAGGACATCTCGCCTCGGCGAGTCCGGACCTGCTGCGCGCTATGACCAAGAGGTTCGCCGATGCGCTCATGTCGGCGGAGGCCGACGCCCTCTGCAACGCAGAGTACTGGCAGGTCAGCGAGGAACGCGTCAAGCATCGGGACGGCCACCGCCCGCGCGAGTGGGACACCCGCGCCGGGACCCTAGAGCTCGCCGTCCCCAAGCTGCGGCGGGGCAGCTACTTCCCGCACCGGCTGCTTGAACGACACCGCCGGGTGGAGCAGGCCCTGATCTCGGTGGTCGCCACCGCCTACCTGCTCGGCGACTCCACCCGCCGGGTCGCCAAGCTCGCCGCGTCCCTCGGTGTCACCCAGCTGTCGAAGTCCCAGGTCAGCACGATGGCCAAGCACTGGACGAGCACGTCACCGCCTTCCGCAACCGGCCCCTGGACGCCGACCCAGATGCGGCACGTACTGGACGCGCCGGAGGCCAAGTTCCCCAAAGCCGCAGCCCGCTTGGACGCTGCTCAGCACGACCTGCTGGCCTTCACGGCCTTCCCGCGGGAGGTCTGGCGGCAGATCTGGTCGAACAACCCGCAGGAGCGGCTGAACAAGGAGATCCGCCGCCGCAACGACGTGGTCGGCATCCTCCCCGACCGCACCGCCGTCATCCGGCTGGTCGGGGCGGTCCTGGCCGAGCAGAACGACGAGTGGGCCGAGGCCCGCCGCTACATGGGGCTCGACCTGCTGGCCAAGGCCCGACTCCACCCGATCGAGGCAGAAAGCAACGACACCGTCCTGCCCACCGAACTCACCGCATAGCCTCGAACCGAGATCGCCGAGTGGCTGTCGATACACCACTCCAGCGGACGTGACCGACGCCGGGAACCGTCGGGTGTCCTAGATTACGCTGATCGGGTGGGCCGTGGGAGCGTCCGCGCAGCGGAATCGCAGTCGGCCGGCTTCATCGTGTCCAGGGAGGCCTCCATGCCGGTAGCACGTCTGCTCATTGCTGCTGTCGCCCTGATGACGGCGCTGGTCACAGGGTGTTCCGGGAGCGATGCGCCGCCTCGGCCGACTGGTGACATCGGCGTGGCCACCGGGAACCGCGGTGGCGTCTACGCGGCGTACGGGGCTGGATACGCCGAACTCATCGATCGGGGCCTGCCCGGCGCGACCGCTCCGGTGCTGTACACGGGCGGCAGCATCGACAACCTGCGCCGGGTGGGCGCGGGCGAGGCACGCGTGGGCTTCACGCTCGCTGACTCCGCCGCGGACGCAGTCGGCGGGCGGGCGCCGTTCGCCGAACCAGTACCCGTGGTGGCGCTGGCCGCGCTGTACGACAACTACGTGCAACTCGTGGTCCCCGCCGACAGCCCGATACGCAGCGTGGCGGATCTGCGAGGGCGACGGGTCTCTTTGGGGGCCGGGGCTTCGGGTACCGCGGTCACCGCCGAGCGGATCCTGGACGTCGCGGGGCTCTCCCTGGACGGCGACGTGGCCGGAGAGCGGCTCGATGTCCGTGCTGCGGCGTCCGCCTTGGCCGAGGGGCGGATCGACGCGTTCTTCTGGAGCGGCGGCCTGCCCACCTCGGCGATCACGCAGTTGCGCCGGACCACGCCGATCCGCCTGGTGGATCTCGGCGACGTGGTCGACGGCCTGACCCGGTCCTACGGTGAGCTGTATACGGAGACCACGGTGCCGGCCGTTGTCTACGGGGAGCAGAGTGCGGTGAGCACGGTGAGCGTGCCGAACTTCCTGGTGGTGCGTCGGGACATGCCGGAGGCGGAGGCGTACTGGCTGACCCGGGTGCTGTTCCAGGGAACACGAGAACTCATCCGCGTCCACCCTGAGGCCCGTAGGCTCGATCGCCGTACTGCGATCGCCACGTACCCGCTGGAGCTGCATCCGGGTGCGGAGCGCTGGTACAAGGAGTCCCATCCCTGACGCGTGGTGCGGTCAGGGCGCGGCGGCCGGTGGCGGCGGAGCGGCCGGCAGCCGTACGGTCGCCGCGAGGCCATGAGGCTCAGCTGCCGTGAGGCGCAGCTCGCCGCCGCCTGCCTCGACCACGAAGCGGGTCAGGGCGAGTCCGAGTCCAGTGCCGCGGACGTTCTGATGGCGTGTGCTGCGCCAGAACCGTCCGCCCGCCTGGGCCAGTTCCTCGGCGGTCAGTCCGGTGCCGCCGTCGCTTACCGTCACCTCCACCACCTCGTCGCCCTGCCCTCCCGGCGCACCAGCGCCGTCGCCGTCCGGGGCCCGGATGACCGAGATATTGACCGGGGTGCCGTCGCCGAACTTGAGAGCGTTGTCGAGCAGGGTGTCCAGGGCGTGGTCGAGGCTGTCGGGCAGGGACAGCGCGCTCACCCCGTCCGGAGCGTGCGTGGTGAGCGGGACGCCCTCCGCCTCGTAGGCCGTCCGCCAGGCGTCGACTCGGTGGGCGACCACGGCCGTGACGTCGATGAGGACGCGTTCCGCCTCGGACGCCTCGGCCCTGGCCATGCTGAGCAGTCCATCGAGGATCTCACCGAACCGGTCGGCCTCTTCCGCGGCGGCGTGCAGTTCGTGCAGGCCATGGGGGTCATTCACGTAGTCTTCGAGGTTCTCCACGCGCAGCCGGAGCGCGGTCAGCGGATTACGCAGCTGGTGTGAGGCCTGTGCCACGAACGCGCGCTGCTGTTCCTGCGAGGCGTGCATGCTGCCTGCCATCACGTTGAAGCTGTTTGCGAGGCGGCGCAGTTCCGGGGCGCCCACGCGTTCCGAGACCTTGGTCTTCAACCGGCCGAGGGCGACCTCGTGCGTGGCGCGGTCCAGTTCGTGTATTGGGCGCAGCACCCACCCTACGAGGGGGGCCGCAACTGCGATGATCACGGCGGCGAGGGCGGCGAGGCTGCCCAGGGCGACGAGGGTCAGATGATTGGCGACCTCGGAGCGGGCCTGTTCGGTGGGCGAGACGATGAGGACGGCACCCAGCATATGGCCGTCGCGTTTGACCGGCTCGGCGAGGACGAAGGGGCTGTCGTCCCACGGCCACATCAGGTCGGGCTGCCGTGCGGGCCGGTCGGCCAGGGCGCGCAACAGCGCCGACTGCACTTGTGGTTCCTCCAGGTCGAGGGGACGCGGGGCAATGACGATCTCTCTGTCCGCGTCCACCACGGCGACCTGGGAGTCGTACAGGGCGGCATAGCGGTCGGCCGCCGCTTCCAGGCGGTCGGTGCGGCCCGACTCCAGAGCCGTACTGGCCATGTCGGCGAACCAGGCGCCGTCCTCGACGCGTCCGATGAACGAGGTTTGGAATGTGTACTCTGCAGTGGTCCGTACCAGTGGCACGCTGAGCGCCAGGATGAGGCCGGCGACCAGGGCGCAGACGATGACGAGGAGCCGGCGGCGCATCGGCGATCCGTGTGCTCAGCTGCCGACTGCCGTGGGCGGCAAGACGGGGGACGAGAGCCCCCGATGCGAGGACGGTGGCACCTCCGGGCCGGTATCCGAAGCCGCGTACGGGGGGCCTTCGGCGGCGGTTGCGAGGCGGTAGCCGATGCCGCGTACGGTCCGCACCACGCTTCCCGACCGCCCCAGTTTCCCGCGCAGGTTGGCCATATGCACATCCAGGGTGCGCGACATGCCCTCGTAGGTCGTCTGCCACACCTCGACGATGATGCGGTCCCGGGGCACGGCGGCACCCTCGGCACGCACCAGCACGGCCAGCACGTCGAACTCCTTGCGGGTCAGCGGCACCGGCCGCCCGTCCAGGGTCACCTCGCGGCGCCCGAGATCGATCTCGAGACCGTCCACCGCGACCAGCCGGTCCTCCCCGACGCGCCGGGTCATGCTGCGCCGCAGCACCGCCTCGATTCGGGCGAGCAGTTCGGCCGCGTTGAACGGCTTCACCACATAGTCGTCGGCACCACTGCGCAGACCGCGTACCCGGTCGGGCCCGCCTCCCCGCGCGGTCACCGCGATGACCGGGACCGATCCGCGGGCGCGCAGCTCCCGGCACACCTCGATGCCGTCCCGGTCCGGCAGGCCCAGATCCAGCAGCACCAGATCAACGGCGGGAGCGGCCAGCGCGTCGGCGGCGCTCGCCGCACGCCACACCTCGTACCCGTTACGACGCAGCGAACCCGTCAGCGCGTCGGCAACCCGATTGTCGTCCTCGACAAGAAGTATCCGCACCCCAGCCTCCCAGTGCTTCACACGCCGGGTCCGTAAGCCCCGCTGGGGCACGTATGCGGGCGGCAAACGTCCGGACCGTCGAGTCGAGCATAGAAGTGATCCACGTCACCCAACCCTAAGCCTTCGTTAAGAGCACGGGCATCCCCTGTTGCCCGTACGTAACGACTGGCACGGTCAGGGGAGAGCGGAGCCCCAGCCCCGGAAGATGGCCACGATGAGCATGACAGCAGTGCCGTCCGAGCCGCGGCAGCGAGCAGCCGGTCAACCGATGTCCCCTCTTGACGGTGCGGAAACCGACGGTGCGGCCTCCCCGGTGGCCTGGCACACGGACCCGCGGGGTAGCCGGCGACACCCGCGCACCGGCATCCGCGCACGGCCGCTGTCGCACGGCTTCGCGGTGCCCGCAAAGGACCCGGCAGCCGTCCCCAGGGCCCGTCGGCTGCTGCTGCCAGCGGTCCGCGCGTGGGGAGTTCTACTCGTGGACGAGGTCCCGTACGATCATTCGCTGTTGTCGGGTGAGGTCATCGCCAACGCGGTGCTCCACACCACCGGCCCGTGCTCGGTGACGGTGAGCCGGACGGGGGCCCGGCTGCGGGTGGAGGTGGCCGGCACAGCCGACCGGCTTCCCACTCAGCGCGCTCGCGAGCTGTGCGCCGAAAGCGGCCGGGGCCTGACCCTCGTCGCATCGCCGCGAGCTGGGGCAGCGCAGGTACCGCCACCGGCAAAGTGATCTGGTTCGAGGGGGTGCCTGCGGTGCCGGCCCTCGACGTCGACCGGCCGGACGGCCCCGTGTACCGGCAACCGCGCAGCTGAGAATCTCGGCACAGCACGAAATGATCCTTCGACGGCCGGATGCAAGTGATCGCCCGGCCGTTCGCCCGGAAGGGCCCGATACCCGCCCCGGCATCTGCCACGCTCCCCCACTACCGCAGACACCGGGGGGTTACTGCAGTCACGGCCACTGCACCGCACCGGGCCCTCGGGGACGAGGCTGCTGGGCCGGGGCGCCGCGCGTCCCTGCGTCCCCCGGACCCGCGTAGCGGCGTACGGCTGCTGGCGGGACCGACACATCACATTGGTGACAGCAGAGATGGCCTTGTCGAGGATCGGCAGCAGCGTCGGCAACGAGGTTGCCCGAACCGGCAGCCGGCACATCCTGCGCCCCCGCCTGCAACTTGGTGATGACATGCCGTGGGATGAGCCGCCTGGTGAATCCCGCTCTGGTCGCATGGAGTGCTGCGTTGGCGCTGTCGGTTTGCCTCCGCCGGTAGTGGAGAGTTGGGAGCCGTCCGCTTCGAGGCCGACACGAGGCTGGCAGGAGAGCAGGAGGACGGCCGTCCGCTTCGCGAACCGGGCCTGGACGCCGGGGGCGCGGACTACCACGCGATGGCCCGGGGGTTCACGCCTCGGGCAGGAGAGCGGAAGGCCCGTAAACGGCGTGGGATCAAGCCGAGACCGGGGTTCTGCTTCTGTCCTCTGGAACCGCGAGTGTCCGGTTGCGGCGCACCGACGCCAGGAAGGACGCGGCGATCAGGACCACGCCGATCAGGCCGGTGATGATCTCGCTGATCTGGTGCTGGATAGTGATCAGCAGGATCGCGGCGAGAGCGCCGATGGCGTAGTGGGCGCCGTGCTCCAGGTAGACGTAGTCGTCGAGGGTGCCCTGACGGACCAGGTACACGGTCAGTGACCGGACGTACATCGCGCCGATGGCCAGGCCGAGCGCCATCCAGAAGATGTGGTTGGTGATGGCGAAGGCGCCGATCACACCGTCAAAGGAGAAGGACGCGTCCAGCACCTCCAGGTAGAGGAACAGAAAGAACGCCGCCTTCCCGGCGAGGGCGACCGCCGAGACCTGCCTGCCCTCGGCCCCGGATCTCTCCTCCTCGTGGTCGTGCTCCTCCTCTGCCTCCAGCCTGTCCTCGAAGAAGCCTGAGAGTCCGCCCACGCTGAGATAGGTGATGAGACCGGCGAGGCCGGAGATCAGGACCGTCTGTGCCTTGTCGGCATGCGCGCCGCCGTGCTGGTGCGCGTTGGTCGCGAAGGTCATCGAGGTGATCAGCAGGACGATCATCGCGATGCAGACCGACAGCATGTCGATCTTGCTCAGCTTGGCCAGCGGGCGCTCCAGCCAGGCCAGCCACTTGATCTCGCGGTCCTCCAGGATGAACTCCAGGAAGATCATCAGCAGGAACATGCCGCCGAAGGCCGCGATCGCCGGATGGGCGTCGGTGACCAGGTCCTCGTAGTGCCCCGGTTCGTCGAGGGCCAGCCGGACGGCTTCGACGGGCCCGACCTTGGCGCTGATGGCGACGATCACCACCGGGAACACCAGCCGCATACCGAACACGGCGATCAGAATGCCGAGAGTGAGGAAGATCCGCTGCCAGAAGGCGTTCATCCTCTTCAGGATCCCGGCGTTGACGACCGCGTTGTCGAAGGACAGCGAGATCTCCAGAATGGAGAGGATCAGTACGACCCCGAAGGCCTCCCAGCCCCACTGCCACGCGGCGAAGGCGAGGCCGGCCGCCGTGACGGCGAACGACCAGCCAAACGTCCTCAAGACCATTTTCATCCGAACTCTCAGGGTGATGGGTGATACGGCAGAGGCCGGCGGTCGCCCACGTCACGACGCCAGCCGGTCGGGGTCCGCGGTGGGCGCCGCGGGCGCCACTTCGAACCAGACGACCTTTCCTGTGGCGGTCCGGGCGCTGCCCCAGCTCGCCGCCACCGAGGCGACCAGCAGCAGGCCCCGGCCGCTCTCGGCGTACGGCGCACGGCCACGCGGCGTAGGCAGGCCCGCAGCTGTGTCGGTCACCTCCACCCGCAGCCGGGCCCCCGTCCAGCGCACGGTCACCGAGCACGGCCCGCTGGTGTGCCGTATCGCGTTGTTGATCACTTCGCTCGACAGCAACCCGAGGTCGTCGTGCGTTTCGTGCGCCAGGGGGAGGTTCCAGTCCCGGACCAGCGACAGGAGCAGCCGGCGGGCCTTGGGCACGCTTGCCGGGTCCTCGGGGTCGAGCTGGAAGCTGTGGAACAGGGTCTGTCCCGGAAGATCCGTCATGATCATTCCTTGGTGGGCGGTCAGGACCGGCAAGAGCGGAAGGGACTCGGGAAGGTAGGCCCGGGCCGGTCCGGCGTGGGGGGGGCGCCCGGACCGGCCCTGCTCTTGGGGGCAGGCTCAGGCCTTGTCGGCCAGCCCCTTGAGGGCCTTCTCTGCGCCGGGGTTGAGCGGAACGGGCGAGACCACGCCTCCGTTGTCGGCCTCGATCTCCGCCGCGGCCGCGTTGACCTTCTCCAAGTCGCTCTTCTTCTCGTAGATCAGGTTGACGATGTCCGCGGCCAATTCCGGGTCGAAACCCTTGTTCACCAGCAGTACGTTCGGTACCACGATCGTCGGCACGTCCTCGGACTGGTTGTATACGGACGCCGGGATGGAGCCCGTCTGGTAGACGTCGCCGTACTCCTTGTTCAGAGCGGGCAGCTGCGGGGTGACGTCGAGGAGGCGGACGTCCTTCTTGAGAGTGGTCGTGAGGTCGGTGATGCCGCCGGTGGGCAGTCCGCCGGACCAGAACAGGGCATCGATGGTGCTGTCCTTCATGGCGTCGACGGTCTCGGGCAGCGCCAGGCGTACAGCCGTGACGTCATTCGCCGGGTCCAGCCCGGCGGCCGTCAGCAGGCGGTTGGCGATCACTTCTGTGCCGGAACCGGGCGCGCCGGTGGACACTCTCTTGCCCTTCAAGTCCTCGAGGGACTTGATGCCGGAATCGGCCCGGACCAGGACCTGGGTGTAGTTCGGGTACAGGCGGGTCAGAGCCTCGATCTCCTGGGGCGCGGTGAATGCTTCCCTGCCCTCGACGGCATCGCCGGCGGTGTCCATCAGTGAGAACGCGATGTCGTAGGTGCCGGCTTTGAGCCCCTGGATGTTCTGCACCGAGGCGCCGGTGGAGGTCGCGGTCGCCCGGTAGCCGTCGAGGTTGTCGGAAATCAGCTCCGCGAGGCCGCCGCCGATCTGGTAATAGACGCCCGTGGTGGCGCCGGTGGCGATCGTGAGCCGGCCGCCCTTCACGTCGCTCCCGGCCTCGTTGTCGGTCTGCTTGCCTCCGCCGCATGCGGTGGCGGCAAGAGCTGCGAGGAGGGCGGCGACGGCGAGACGTGTGGCACGTATCCGGTGTTTCATGAGGGGAGGTGTCCTTCCATGAGGGTGTCCGCCAGGGAGTTCTCACCGGTGGTGGGAACCGCGGGGGTCTGGTGCCTGCGGCGTAGACGATGGACGCCGAAGGCGAGAGCGAGTGCCACGACCCCTGCGGTGATCGCGGCGGGTTCGAGGTAGAGGAGGCAGAGGGCGGCGGCGGCGCACAGCGCGCGCTCCACCGGCCCGGCGGGGCCAAGCAGCCACCCTCCGGTAGCAGCGGCCAGCGCGGCGACAGCGAGGGCGGAGACCGCGGTGGTCCAGGCGATGCCCGCAAGGCTTCCCGTGCCGAGCAGCTGGGAGCCGTTGTCGGTGAGGACGAAGGCGAACGGCACCAGGAACGCGGGCAGCGAGTACTTCCACGTCGCCACCATGGTGCGCATCGGGTTGCCCCCGGTGATGGCGGCAGCGGCCGCCGCGGCGAGCGCAGTCGGCGGGCTCACCTCGGACAGCACGGCGTAGTAGAAGATGAACATGTAGGCCTCATGGGTCGCGATCCCGAGCGAGAGCAGCGCCGGCGCGATGATCACCGCGGCGATGATGAAGGAGGCGGTGACCGGGACGGCGAGGCCGAGGATGGAGACCGCGACCGCCGCGAAGACGGCTGTGAGGATCAGCCTCAGGGTCTTGTCGTCGCCGAAGAGTCCGGCGGCGTCGACGATCACGGAGGCTAGGTTGAGGCCGAGCCCTGTCTGGGTGACGACGGCGACGATGATGCCCGCCGCGGCGCACGTGGCGACCACCGGAAGCACCGAACGGCAGCCCTCTGCGAGAGCCGCGTACAGCCGCCGCGGCGTCATCCGGTGTTCCGGGTCGAGGAACGAGAGCAGGAATTGCAGGACCGTTGCGTAGACCACGGCCTTGAAAGGGGGCAGGCCCGCCGCCATGAAGCCGACAATCATGAAGAGGGAAAGGAAGTGGTAGCCGAACCGGCCCAGCAGCCTCAGCGCCGACGTGCCCTTCTCGCCCACGACGGGCTGCGCCTGGTGCTTGCGGGCGTCGATCTCCACCGCGAGGAGGATGCCCAGGTAGTACAGGAGCGTGGGCACCAGGGCGTACAGCAGGACGGTGAGGTAACTCTCCCGTAGGTACTCGGCGATGATGAACGCCGCGGCGCCGAGGGTGGGCGGCGAGAGGATGGCGCCGATGCCGGCCGCCGCCAGCACGCCGCCGCCCTGCTCCTTGCTGTAGCCGGCCCGGCGCAGCACGGGCCAGGCGACCGATCCGAGACTGACCGCGGTCGCGGTGCCGGACCCGGAAACGGTGCCGAGCAGAAAACCCGCCGTGGTCACCGTGCGGCCGGGGGCGCTGCGGGAGCCGCGAAAGGCCGCGAAGGACAGATCGATGAAGAACTTGCCCGCGCCGGAGATGTCGAGGACCGCGCCGAAGATGGTGAACAGCACGATGTACGTGCCGGCCACGTTCAGCGGCACGCCGTAGACCCCGTCGGTGCCCATGAAGAAGTGGGCCGCGATCGCGTCGATGTCGAACCCACCGTGCGCCAGGGACCAGTCGTACGGCAGCAGCCCCCCGTAGTAGGCGTAGAACAGGAAGGCCGCGCAGAACGCCGGCAGGACCCAGCCGGTGGTACGGCGGCAAGCCTCCAGGACGAGCACGATGAGGACGAGACCGGCCAGGACGTCGAGGGAGGTGGGCAGCTGCCGCCGCTCGATGAAGGGGTCGAACTCCAGCAGCGGGTAGAGGCACACGGCGAGCGCGGCCGCGGCGAGCAGCCAGTCGAACCAGCCGGGGTCGTCGCGCCGTGCGGGCCTGTCGCCGGTCTCCCCCTGGGCCCGGGCCCCGCGCCGCCGGGGAAGAAGCACCGCCGGTACCTTCACCGTCCCGCGGTAGGTCACGAAGACCAGCGGCAGCGTCGCGGCAAGGAAGATCGTCAGGTAGTACTGGGTGCCCTTGGCCAGCGGAAGGAAGATCGAGTAGAGCACGAAGACCGACACAACCGCGCACACCAGGGACACAGCCCCCGACACCCGGGGGGAGAGTTTGCGGGCCGGCCGTTCCTGGTCGAACTCGGCCACCAGTTCCTCAGCTGTTCGCTGTCGCGGCTCGGACGGCGCCGTTGCCATGCTCATCTCGGCCATCTCCTGGGGCTAGGTGCTTCGCTGTGCCCCAGACCGTGGCAGTCGGTCACGTGCCTGCAACAGGGGAGGCCTGTGCTCTTAACATAGGTTTAGGGTTGGGTGACGCGGATCACTCCTTTCGTCCCCACGACGTTGTCGTACCAGTGGAAACAACTCCCCCTCGCTGTCCGCGCAGTAGTAGTCGGCGCCATGAACCCTCCCCATGTGGTGGTCGAATCGGTGACCAGCACCGCACGACCCGCGTGGCGGCGAGTGGATCACAGCCACTGATGAATCGATGCGACGTGGACGGCCGTCTCGAACCGAACCGCGAGCTTGTCATAGCGGGTGGCGACCGCCCGGTCCTGCTTGAGGCGGCTGATCCCGCACTCGACCGCGTGCCGGGCCTTGCAGTCCTGAGAGGGCGGCGCACAAGCGGGCCCGTGCGGCGCTCAAGCGGGCGCTGCGCACCGGCAGCGAGCCGCCCCGCCCCCAGCGCCGCCGCACCGACTGGGACGCACACTGAGTCGGCCCGACGAAACGGCCCCGCCCACCGGCGGGGCCGTTCACGTTCTCGACGCGCTCGGCGCGACCGCCCCCCTTGGCGTGCTCATCACGCCCCAGGGCCCGGCGGGCGGGCGCCTGCCAGGACCAGCCGTGCCGCTTGAGCAGCCGCCAAACCGTCGCCACCGACAACGTCAGCCGGAACCGGCGGCGGATCACCGTCTGGACCCGGGCCAGAGTCCACCGCTCATCCTCGAAGCCGTGCGCGACCGGGCCCTCGCCGAGTTCCTCCTCGAGTACGGCGAACTGGGCATCGGTGACGGTCGGGGAGTTCGCCGGACCTGCCGAGCGCAAGGCCTCCATCCCGCCCTCACGCCAGGCCCGGCGCCAGCGCTCCACCGAGCGCACACTCACCCGCAGATCCTTCGCGATCACCGCAGTCTTCTCACCCGCCGCGAACCGGGCCCCGGCCTGCAGCCGGATCTTCTCCCGAAAAGCCCGACGCTCAGCGGTCAGGCCCCCACCCTCCGGATCACGCATACCAACGGCATGCCGCAGGGATCACGACCCGTCACTACCCGACGACAACCCGAAAACCTCAGTAACAGGTCGCGGGTGCCGGGAACCGGGCCGGGCAGAAGCTGCCGGTGAAGGCCGCGGCGGCTGCGCAGGCCGTCTCGGTCTTCCCGAGGAAACCGCCACCGCTGATCATGAGGCCGTCTCGGGTGCCCGGCTCGAAGTTCAGCGCGTTGTTCCGCAGCCGGCCCCGCATCAGTTTGGTGACCCTCGCGCTCATCGGGGTCTCCAGCAGTCCCATGTTGACGTGGGTAGCCGTGCGGTGCAGATCGTTCAGGGCCCTCCGCCTGGGGCTCAGCGCCGCGTACTGCTCCAAGGACAGCCGCGGCGCCGCAACGAACGTGCCGCGCTGACGCTGCCACTGCTGCCAGCCCTCCCAGGTGGTGCAATCCGGCGGCGGCCCGGACCGGAGGAAGGGGACGATGCCGCTCTCATCCTGCGTGTGGTCCGCCATGCGGCTCCTCCTCGTCGTCCTCCGGGAGGAGGAAAAGATCCCGTCTGCCGACGACTCACCCAGGGCGGGCGGCGGCGTCGGACGGCGGCGGACGGCCTGCTCGCGCCGGTGCCGACGCTGGGTGTCGATGCTGTGCTCGGCCTGTCTGGCACGCTGGCTCCAGCGCAACGACGTCACCACCGCGCCGGCTTCCAGGACATCCGCGGTCCGGTCAGCAGCGGGCTCCTGCGGCGGCCGATCAGCTTGAGCCGCAGCGGCCTGGGTGATCTCGCGGGCATGCTCGGTCCGCTCCGTCTTCCGAAGGCTCTTCCAACCGCTGACCGGGGCCCGCAGCCCGATCAGCTCCAGTAGTACCGGCAGCAGCTCCTGGTCAGACTTCGGCTACATCCCGCTGGCACGGACCTTGGCCATCAGCTCGCGTACCCGTGCGTCCCCAAAGGCCGGGGCCTGGCCATCCGGCGGCAGCCCGGTCCACTCCAGCGGGTGCCAGTAGTGGGTGAGCGGGTCCTGGAAGAAAGCCCGTCGGCGGTCCCGGGGATCGCGGCGGATCACCCACTTGCCCTTGTGCTGGCCACCACGGGTGGACCGCTGGCCGCGGTAGTCCGCCAGGGCCGGGCCGTCATACCAAAGGTCACGGATCTTCACCCCGCGCCGGGCGTCGATGCCGACGTAGTGGGCCGGCAGCAATTCGTAGAACAGCTCCGGCGACGGGATGCCCATCGCCAACCCGGCCTGCGCGAAGGACGCCGCGAACAGGGTGTTCGGGCTGTGGTCCCCGCCGGGATCCCAGCTCGGTGCGTACTCCCCCAGCCGCCGCCTCTGCCAGACCGCCACGATCCACGTCGCGATCAGGTGCTCCATCTCGTCGATGGTCAGCACCGGTCACCTTCCGGATCGGCGCCCCGGTCGGCCGCGTCAATACCGGTGTAGCCGGGCAGCTGCTCGAACAGCAGTGAACGGATCGAGCCGAAAGCCCGCTCGACGGTCTGCCTGTCCGTCGGCCGCAGCACCCGGGCCGGGAGGATATTGCAGCCCACCACCCGCTCGACCTCGACCAGGTGGTGGTTGCGGTAGACCGAGCCGTGATCCGTCGTCTCCGTCTCGGGTGCGAAGAACGGCAGGCCCGCGACCTTGTGGCCGGCGAACTCGGCGACCACCGCCGCCGGCAAGCCCGGGTAGGGCCACTCCAGGTCCTCGCCCCAGTCGTCCCGCATCGGCAACGGCGGCATCACATCCCGCAGCAGCATCGCGACGTCGACCGAGGTGTCGGACACCAGCGTGAGCCGGAACGCGCAGAGCGAGTGCGTGTGGACATCCATCGCCAGTGTGAGGTGGACCTTCACCGGTTCACCGAACACGCTCTCCCGAACCATGACCGGCAGCACCGTGGTGTCCAACGCCACCACCTGACCCGGACGGTGCACCAGCACGTGCCCGTTCTTCTCCGGCAGTTCGCCGGAGCGGACGTAACGCTGGCGAGAGCCACCCGGCCCGAACCACTCGTGCCAGACCGTCCTCAGAGTGTTGTAGCAGGGGACCTCGACTTCCCGGTCGCGGAATGTCTCGCGGACGTACTGGTGGATCATGCGCTCGCGTGTTCGCATGGTCACCTTCGACCGGTGCAGCGTCTCCTGCCGGACAGCGAAGATCGCTTCACGGACTTCCTCGGTGATGCTCGGATGACCGCCGCTCTCACGCAGCCAGCGGTCATCCGCGCATCCGACCAGGCCGTGCTCCTCCCGCTTCTGGTCCCAGCGGATCAGCGTGCGATAGCTGACCCGGTCCAGCCCCAGCAGCTTCGCCTCACGCCGGTCCATGGCCCCTAGCTCGGCGACCTTCGCCAACCGGCGGCTGGTCAGCGTCGTCGTGGCCGGGTCGTACTCAAAGCGGCGAACGCGGCGTAGGTAACCAGCGTTTCACCAAGGGATGGGTTGGCCACTGTCAGGAACAACAGGGGCCAGACACTGCCGAGAGACAGTCCTGCCAAGAAGGGGTGGCGCGCACACCACCACTGCGCGGTTTCACGAAGTCGAGCGCGTGCCATTACCAGCGACCTCGGTTCCAGCGGGAGTACCTGTTCCACATGCTGTGGAACCCGTACCTCCGGTAGCTTCCCCAGACACGGCGGACATCACAGGAATGGCAGCGGTCCCGGCGTGGGGTGCCGGGGGCCACTGTCTTGCTGTGACTGGGGCTATTTCCAGCCGGTGGTGGTGCGGATCAGTTCGCACTCCTCAGGGGTGGGCGTGCGGAACTCAATCCGCTCGCCATACCAGTCGAGCACGCCGCTGCGGAGTTCGGCGGCCAGCTCGTCCAGCTCGTCGGTCTCGAACATGTCGTTCGCGTCCGCGGGCTGGCCGGGTGCCGCCGTCTGGAAGAAGTAGACCTGGATGTAGTCCATGATCTCCCCTCCGCGGTCGTAGGTGAGTCGACCGGCGGCGACGCGCAGGTAGAACTCGCGTCCCTGGGCGTCCCGGCCGATGCCCAGGAGCCCGTCCAGAGCCGAGTATTCCTGGCTCATTATGCGTGCCTTTCTCATGGGAGCGGGTCACCACCAGCGGCGGTGGTACACGTGGTAGTTATTCTTCCACTTGCCCTTCGGTGAACGCCGGTACTGGTAGATGGACTTCCAGTGGCCATCCGCCTTGCGCTGGGGGCGCCGCCACTGCCGCAGACCGCTGCGGGAGATCCGGCCCAAGCCGTTGCCGAAGCTCCTGGAGCCGCGACCGACCCACATGCGCCCCGCCAGCCACGACGTGGCACGGCTGGCGCGAATGCCACCGTCCATACCCCTCGCGGCGCGCGCGATGCGCACGATCCTGTATGCCCGGTAGGCCCAGGCAGCCGCGCCCAGGCCGGGCACGAAGCTCGCAGCTGTCAGCGCGATGTCCCACTTGTTGCGCCAGGCCCAACGCTTGGCTCTCTTGAACCAGCCCCATCTGCCGTCCAGGTCATAGCGGTTGATCGGGTCAGCGTTGACGTATTCATAGGCGTTGGCATTGCCTCCATACACGGGGTCGGATTGCAGGAATCGTCCGGTCGCGGGGTTGTAGAGGCGGACGCCCATGAGAGTGAGGCCGGTGAGGATCTCGGTGGAGCGTTGTTTGGCGCCGAGCCAGTTGTAGCGGGTGGCTACTTGGCCGGTGCGGGGGTTGCCGTACTCGTCGCTGTCCAGGACGACGGGGCCCTTTGTCGTGTCCAGCGGGAGCTGGAGGGTCACGTCGCCGTGAATGGAGGTGAGCTGGAGGACGGTGTCGCCGGTCTTGCTGGTGGTGGCGGCGAGGTCACCGCCGACCGAGTCCACGTTGCGGGTCAGTGCGCCGGTGGTGGTGTCCTCGATGATCCAGCGGGGGTTGTCGCTGTCGCTGTCGTAGTGGTTGCGCTTGGAAGCGGTCTGCGTCCAGGTGCCGCCGCTGTCGGTTTCGACCGTCCAGGAGCGGAAGCGCAGGTTGGCGTCGAGCTGCCAGGTCTGGCGCTTGCCGTTCGCGGTCTGCTGGTGCGCGAGGTCGTTGGTGTAGTAGCCGAGGGTGCTGCCGGGCAGGGCGGTGGTGCGGCCGAAGGCGTCGTAGGTGTAGCCGGTGTCGACGAGGCGGTCGGCGCTGTCGTAGGTGTGGCTGGTGGTGGTGCCTCCCGTGGTGGGGCATGCCGCGCTGGGAGCGGCGGTGGCCTTGCTCAGTGCGGTGCGGTTGGTGCGCTGGTCGAAGGTGTAGGACCGACGGGTGCACACGTCGCTGACGGTGTCGTCGACGTGGCCAGGCGGCCGGTGTTGTCGTACTGGTAGTTCTGGCTGGACCAGCCGGTGTGGGCGGTCACCTGGCCGTTGATGGACTCGGTGACCGTGTCGGAGGCGGCGATCACGCCGTCGCTGTCTCGCGTGCAGATGCGCGATGTCGTGGCGCCGGCGGTGTCCTCGGTGACGGTGAGGGTGTAGCCGCCGGGCAGCTTCTCCGTGGCGACAGACCCGTCAGCGTCGTAGGTGGCTTCGAAGGCTCCGGCGATGGAGTCGGTGGTCTTCGTGGCCATGCCGCGTGGTTCGGCGGTGTGGTCGTAGGTGTAGGTGGTGGTGGACGGGACGGTGTCGGTGACCTTGACCGGGCGGTCGAGCAGGTCATACTCGGTAGTGGTCGTGCCCCCGTCGGCGTCGGTGTAGGAGATCTGGCGGCCGAGCTTGTCGTACGCCTTGGTGATCGTCCCGCCGGTGGGCGAGACGGTCTTGATCGCCTTGCCGGTTGCCGGGTCGTACTCGGTGGTGGACTCCGGTACCGCCTGGCCGAGGCCGCCGGTGACCGTGACCGTTGTTGGGCGGCCCGCCGCGTCGTAGGTCTTGGTGGTGGTGCGGGTGGTGCCGTTGGCGGTGTCGGTGACGGTGGTGGGGTTGCCCCACCGGTCGTACTCGGTGGTGGACGTGGGCAGCTGGCTCGGGTTGGCGCCGCCGCCGGTGATCGCACCCGCGGGGCCCGTGGAGCAGACCAGGTCGGCCCATTCCGGACGGCCGTTACAGGTGCCGGTGCCAGTGGCGGACCAGTACGTCGTCACGCGGGCCGCCGCATCGGTCCCGGTGCTGCCGGGCAGGAGCGTCTTGGTCTCGCGGCCCTGGGAGTCGTACTCCTTCGCTGTGGTGAGGGCGAGGCCGACGGGGTCCTGGATGGTCTTGATCGGCAGGCCCTTGACCCAGTCGTAGTCGGTCTGGGTGGGACGGGTCTCGGCGTGGATGGTGGGGAAGTCCAGGATCTGGGCGCCGGTGGTGCTCTTGGTGACCTGGTCCTGGATAGTGGCGGTGCCGTCAGTGGGGCGGCCGGTGTCGTATTCGTTGACCGTCCAGGTGCGGGCGGCCACGGAGGCGCCGGACTGCAGCAGCGTCGTGCCGCCGGAGACCAGATCCTTGGTCAACTCTACTCGGCGCAGCGGGCCGAACTCCTCCGACTCCCGGGTTCCGGTGGCGTTGTAGACGGAGCGGGTGGAGAGCAGGTCGGCGCTGGAGTGCTGAGTGATGCCCAGGCTGGCCTGAACTGCGGTGTCACTGGCGGTGAGGCCGAGAGCGACAGCTCGGTTTGCCGCGCTCAGTTCTCGCACGGTGTTGCCGAACCGGTCGTACTCGGTGGTGGTGATGTGGCCGCCGGGGGTGATGCTGTTGACCTCGCGGCCGGAGGCATTGGTGTAGGTGATCGACGCGCGCGTGTAGTCCGCGGCCGTCAGGCTGGAACCGGCGTGGCCGGCCGGAGTGACGTCCGCAGGGAAGACGGCGGTAGCGTCGGTGGGGACATCAATCTGGCCCCATGCCTGCACATTTGCGGCGCCCATCGCATACGGGGCGGTGGTGCCGGTCAGCGGGACGTCGTAGACGACGCTGGTGGCTGCGGTGCCCTCGGTGATGTCGGCGCTGCCCTGCTGCAGACCGGGTCGGGATGCCTTCAACAGCATGCCCGCCCCGGCAGTGGCCGCGTTGCCGGCCGTGCCGTAGGTGAAGGTCCACGGCAGTTCGCCGGGAGGGGTCAGTGTGATGACGCGGCCAGCGGTGTCGTAGTCGTAGGCGGTCTTCAGCGCCGGGGAGACCCTGGGGTCCCACACCTCGCGCAGACGGCCGGAGTCGTCGTAGGTGTATTCGGCGATGGACGCCGCGGTGGAGCTGGTCGCGCCGGGGGCCGTGGACCACAGGCGGACCTGCTGGACCCGGCCGGCATAGTCGCCAAAGGACGTGGCGGTCGCCGTGGTGGAGGTCGCGTAGACGAACTCCAGCATCCGGCAGCCCTTGGTCGACGGGGTCGTCTCACAGGTCGCGGTGGATACCGCGGTGGTGGGGGCGATCATCGGTCTTGCCGTCCACCGTGGTCGTCTGGGAGATGACCTTGGTGGTGGAGTTGGTTGTCGGCAGGTAGGTCGAGGAGACCGTCCAGGTGGTCACCGCGGCGTCGGCCTTGGTGAAGGTCGTGGTGGTGCCCTCGGTGTCCTTCAGGGTAAAGGAGCCGGTCAGCGAACCGGTCAGGGTCAGGTCCTCGGCACCGGGCTCGCTCTTCCAGCCGCCGCCGGTGGTGGCGGTGAAGCCGGTTTCCTCACCGTCGACGTCGACCAGGGCAACCGAGGTGGCCGAGGTCTGCTTCACGTACACCCAGTCGGATTCGGTGAGCTCCGCGACCGTGCCGGAGGTCCACTGCGGGCCGAAGATCGGTGCCTGGCCCTCCTGCTTCGCCCCTGCATCAGGGCGGCGTGAGGAGGCGGTACGGGTCACGCTCATGTCGAACGCGGAGGCGTCGGTCTGGGAGAGGGTGTAGTCGCCGGTGAGGGTATTCACGCTACCGGGGCCGGCCGCTTCGGCTGGCGCGGTTCCGGCGTCGCGGTCGACGGTGGCGGTCACCGGCTGGGAGTAGCCGGTGGTGGTGCCGTCGGTGAACTCGGCCCGTACGTCGATGGGGCCGTCCTCGGCGAAGGTGCTGGTGATGTTCCAGACGAGTGCGGGCGGCGCACCGTTGGGCGCGGCCAGCGGCCAGGCGGTGACCGGGGAGCCGTCGGAGTTGTGGGTGACGTCGGCCAGCGGCTCTTCGGAGGCAATGCCAACCCCTGCGAGTACTGCCACGGCGACCCGGTAAACTGCACCGACCTGAGCGGAGAATGGTCATACAGCACCTGGAGCGCCTGGTGGTCACCGTACAGGCACGTCAAGATCTACACCACACGCAGTGAAGCAGGCTAGCTCGCCATCAAGATTCTTCGGTACTACATGTGGTACATCGCCACAGTGTCAGGCTACGCCTGGAAGAGAGGAAAGGGAGTCGTGATCTACAGCTATCTAGTCACAGTTCCATTCCTTCACACAGGGGTTCCCACTGTATGGCCGAGGGGAGGATGGTGATGTCGACTAAAAGGACGAAGGCTCAAACTGCCGCCTTCGCTGGAGAAGTGACTGCGGTCCTCGTACTGGCCGCCATGGCAGCTTTCATGGGGACAAGCGAGCCGTTGTTCCTTGGTCTTTTCGCTACAGGCGCCGTTTCGTTCCTCCTCGACGCCGGGAGACGCGCGCTTTCCTGGAAAAAGGAGCCACACGAACAGTGACTGCCATGCCGGTAGCACAAAGGTAGTACCGTGCCCTAAGCGGTGAACCGCCGAGGGAGTTTCACGTGAGGCAACCGCCTCACGCACCTGAGTCCCCGCCAGTTCCCTGGCGGGGACTCAGCCTGTTTCTGCTTTCCCAGCGCCGGTCTCGGCTGGTCATTCGTAGGATCGCGGGCGCGGTGGCGTCATTCGAGCCGTCGATCAGCAAGAACGCTCGGAAGAGGATCAGCAGCGCCACCAACTTCTATAGCTGCGACTGGCTCAACCCGGAGAACGGCTCGATCCACTTCGGATCATCCGCTGAGATCACCCCACCCATGCTCAGCCAACGCCCCAGCTACCACACCAGTTGCGGGACAACCTTTGGCCCGCCCGCGACTACGAGACACTCACCGCCAGCTCCGAGGCGATGATCCACATCGCCTCGATCGACAACCTCGCCAAGCGCATAACGGACGAGACCACGCCAACCTGACGAGGAACCCACTAGGGTATACAGGGCAATACACCTAGATCAAATGCCCTCTGAGAGTCCTGCTCGCACGCCAGTTGGATCTTCGTGGTGAACTCGCCGCGCGACCTGCCCAGCCCGTGGTCGTCCGGCTGGGCGGTGAGCGGGCCAGACGGCTCCTTCTGCCTGTTGCCGTCACGGCGGGCACCGGCCGCGTGCTGGTGGGCCCGGCAGATTCTGGAGTCGATGTTGACCTCCCAAGTGATCAGCCCGGCCGCGTCGGCTCTTGCCTGCAGCACCGTCAGCAGCCGGACCCACACGCCCTGCCGCCGCCAGCGCCGGAACAGTCCGTAGACGGTCTGCCAGGGTCCGTACTCGGTTGGCAGGTCACGCCACGGAACCCCGGTCCGCACCCGACACCGCACACCGTCCACCAGCCGCCGCCGACCCGGCGACCTGCGACCCACACCCGCCGCAGGCAACAAGGACTCCAGTACCGACCACTCCTCTTCAGAAAGATCCCCACGCCCCACACCGTGATCATCACGGGGCGAGGCGCGAACCGGAACCCGACCCAAAACGCTTCCTGGACGCGGCCGCCCGGGCTACGGCCCGAACCTCACCGTGCCCCAGGACACAGGCCTCGGCAGCCACCAACAGCCGACGCTACCGCTCGTCCAGATGCGGGAACAGCGCCGCGAACTTCACGGAGAGCTGGTCACGAACCTCGTCAGAGCGGCGCATGCCAGGCCAACGAGCCCCAGCACGGAAAGCAACACCTCGATTCCCTGTAAGCGTGTGGGGACACCGTCACAGTGCGCGCAGACCATCGATCACTCCCCTGAGCAGGCGCACGTCCACCAGTTGGGCTGGTGGTGCCGGAGGCCTCACACGGATGTGGCCGGCCCGCAGCAGATCTCCCAGCAGGACTCGCAGCACGCTCACCGGCAGGTCGCAACCCGATGCAATATCCACGACCACTCGGCTCTCGTCCCAGCAGAATTGAAGAATGGAGAGTTGTTCGGGTGTGAGCGTCAGATCCCCCACCTGCTCTCGCTCAACGTGGATGACTGCCAGCAGGTCGAATTCACTGCTCGTGGGGTGGGCGCGACCCGCAGTCACCGCGTACAGTCGCACCATCGGTCCTGCTTCGTCGTCGTACCATCGCCGGGAGTCGGTCATGGTGCGGCCACTCCGCCCTCCACGGTGTCATCGACCGCACGCGCAGGTGTGGTCAGATGCTCTCCCACCCGTCTCACGAGTGTGGCCATCTCGTAGGCCACCACGCCCACGTCGGCGCCGGTGCTGCTGAGGACCGCCAGACATGAGCCCTCTCCCGCCGCCACGACGAAAAGCATGCCGCCCTCGAGCTCGGCCACGGTTTGGACTACATCGCCGGCCTCGAAGTGGCGGCCGGCTCCCTTGGCCAGGCTGTGAAATCCCGAAGAGATGGCAGCGAAAACCTCTGCGTCCTCTTGGGAAACGCTCCCACAGGCCCCGACCACCAAGCCATCGCTGGAGAGCACTACTGCGTGTCGGATCTGAGGTACACGGGAGACCAGATCATCCAGCAGCCAGTCGATTTCACCCGGTTTGTGGGTGGTGTTGTTCATGATTCTTCTCCGGGTGACGGGTTCTCGGCGGTGCTGTGGTCGGTGGTCGCGTTCCGGCCTCGCAGCCATCCGGTACGCATGGCGTGCATGACGGCCCGCGCATCGTCGGGCGACGGCCTGGCGGAGACCGGCCGCTGCGAGGTAGCTGGGGCTGTCGGATCCTGAGGGATCGGAGTGCGCTCCTGCTCAGGCGCCTTGCCCCACTGGCGCGCCGTGTTAGGCCGTCGGACACGGCGCGGAAGTCCGGAGGGCAGTTGGGGGGCTTCTCCTGCGCCGGTTCTCCTGTCGGCGGCTGAGGAGTCCCCGACCGGGGCGGACCGCCGAACTTGCGGTGGGCCGAGGGGCGCAGGACTGGGCGCGGCGGGTTCCCCCTCGCGGTGCGGGTCTAGTAGCTGGATGGGACGGCCCTTCAAGGGCGGTTCGTCCCGTTCGGACATCTCCTGATAGGAGGATGCCGCATCCAGCAGAGCTTCGGGGACCAGGATGATCGCCAGCACTCCGTGGTAGGGCGACCTCTGGAGCGTGACCGTCACATCATGTCTCCGTGACAGCCGGTTGACCACGAACAGACCTATTTGTCGGGTCTCTCGCAGATTGATCTCTGTTTGCCGTATCCGGCGATTGGCCTCGGCCATCGCGTCGTCACCCATACCCAGCCCCCGGTCCTCGACCTCGAGGGCCAGTCCCTTGCCCACTCTCTCGCCTCGGACGATCACCCTGGTTTGCGGCGGGGAGAAGGTCACGGCGTTCTCTGCCAGTTCGGCGATCAGGTGTGTGATGTCGGCGACAGCCGGGCCCTTCAACCGAACTTCCGGTATGGCGCGGACCTCGACGCGAGGGTAGTCCTCGACTTCGGACACGGCGGCCCGTACCACGTCGAGGAAGGGCACGGATCTTCTCCAGCCCCGGGCCGGCAGGGCACCGGACAGAATGATGAGGCTTTCGGCATGGCGGCGCATACGATTCGTGAGATGGTCGAGGCGGAAGAGGTCCTCGAGCAGGGCGGGATCGTCCACCCGCCGTTCCATCTCATCCAGCAGGGACAATTGGCGATGGAGCAGTACCTGACTTCTGCGCGCCAGTTTCACGTAGACGCCGGAGATCTCGCTGAGCATCGCGGCCCGCTCCATACCCGCCCGGAGCTTCGCGCGCTCTACGGCACCAACGAGAACGGCTCGGTGAAGCGTATCGACGGCCGCACGCACCTGCCCGATCGTGTCGTTGCTCCTGGATTCCGGTGGCACCTCGGAGATGATGGTCACCTGCATCCCTGCCTCGATTCTGTCCAGATCCCGAGGGAGCCTGTGTCGGGCGAGGTCCAGGGTGGCGCTGCGCAGATCGACCAGATCGGCCACGAGTCCACGTCCGATGCGCATCGAGGCAAGAAGTGACAGCAGTACGCCAGCCAGACCTACCGCGATCGCGATGCCGGATGTGTCGATCAGGTCCAACCCGAAATGGTCGGGGTCGGACCTCTGTGGAAGGCCGACCTTTGCCTCCACCTCGCCCAGTTGCTGCAGAAACGATTCGGCCGATTTCCACTTCGCAGTGGAGACCGCGCGGGCCGCACCGGCACCGGCATGCACCGCCTCGACGTCTCTCTCCACCGACCTCATGGCCCGATGGGACGTGCTCGTCACGGCGTTCTCGTAGGCGGCTTCGGCCTCAGGGCGTAGATGCACCGCACGTGAAGCGACCAGTGCCTGGCGCGTGTGCGCTGCGGCCAGGAACACCCGGTGCTGCTCCACGGTGAACCGCCCGGACGCCTGGACGGCAACTGCCACGGCGTCCTCCCTGGTGACCATCTCTTTGACCAGGGAGAGCAGGGCAAGACCACGGGCATCCGGGAACACAACTGCGTCCTGCACGTCTGCCAGTGCGTGGTCGACTGCCGAGGCATGTTCGATGATCTCGGAGTAGTCCGAGAAGACCCTGTGCCAGCCGGCGGCGCGGTTGTGTATCAGGCCGCGCAGCGTCGGCAGTTTCTTCGACTCCTCCAGCAACGCTTCGATACGTGGGGACAGGTGCTTGGAGAGTGCCGCGGTTTCGGTCCTGCGCGCGCCGGCAGCCTCACGCAGCGCGTCGATCATGGAATTCGTGCGGTTCACCTGAGTACTGAACAGACGCGTGTTTCCGGCGGTGGGTGCCGTCATGTATCGCGACGCCGCGGTGCGTTCCGCCTGTGCCGCGGTGACAACACCGTGGAGAGGGACCAGCAATGTGGCATCCACTTCTCTGAGCCGCGCCACATCCGAGAAGTGCCGTGCACTGGTGACCGAAGCCAGGGCCACCAGCACCATCAGTGACAGCACGGGCGGGATGAGCAGGGCGATCACCCTGGTTCGCAACGACATCGCGCGTGGCCGAATCAGGTTGACTGGCAGCCCTTTTGCCGTACCTGAGCGGAAGCGTTCCCACGCGCGCAAGGACGTGCTCTCGAGCCTCGGCCCGTGATCGTGCGATCCCCGGGGAGGTGTTGTCTGACCTACCATGATTACTTCCTCTGGCGGAGGCGGGGGCGGCTAGGCACGGGGCAGGCACCACCACACCGGGACGGGACCGTGGCCGGACGACAGCCGGCGCCGTGCGGTACGTCTGGTCGGCACGGTCACTCACTCGGGACCGAGGCGCCGTAGGACATGGCGGCCGATACGGGCTCCTCCATCTCCTGCACTGTCGGTGACAGGGCGACGAATCCGCAGGTGACGAAGAGAAACGAGCCCACAGCCACGATGATCGGGAAGATGAACTCAATGGGGCTGGCGCCAGGCAGCACGGTGCGAACGGGCGTGGGGTGCACTTGCGCCGCGGTCATGGCCGTGTAGTGCATGCTGGCGATCGTCAGGCCCATGACCAACGAGGCGACCAGCGTTCCCCAACTCCCCTTGATCATGACAGCGGCCCACAGCGCTGCGGTGGCGGCGACCACGGCGATCAGCACGGACGCTGCGACCAGGAGCCGGTCGTAGACGATCTCCCCGTGAAGTTGCAGGGCGGCCATTCCCAGGTAATGCATTGCCGCAACGCCGAGCCCCGTGCAAGGGCCCGCCAGAAGTACGGAGCGAGTTCGAAAGCGCCCATAAGCGACCACGAGGAGCCCCAGCCCGACGACGACCATGGCGACCAGCAGGCTTACAAGGGTGAGCGGTACGTCGTATCTGATTTCCGAACTGGGAACACTGCAACCGAGCATCCCGATGAAGTGCATGGTCCAGATTCCGGATCCGATGCAGGCCGCGGCGATCAGAAGCCAGTTGAGCCGCGAACGCCCGGTGGCGACGAGTGACCGGGCTGTGCACCGGAGTCCCATCGCTGCACCAAGACAGGCCGTCACGTACGCAATGACTGGCGCCAGCCATCCGGTCTGAAAATGGTGCATACCATTCATATGGACTCCATTGGGTGTCTGCGGTTGACGGTGGAACCGGTGGAGGTGCGGCCGTGGTCACCAGAAGCGGCCAAGCGCTGCAACGATCCGAGGCGCCGCGCGGGAACCGTGGGCCATACGGCCACCGCGGCGACAGTGCGGAGCGTGCATCGGGGGCAGTCGGATGCGCCCTCATTCGCCCGCCGGACTCAACCGGGTCCCGTGGTGCGCCCGTGTCGCGCCCCGGGCCGATGGTGCATCTCATGGCTCCCGGTCAGACCTGCTGATGCCACTGCGCTCGGACGCCGGCCCCTCGGGGAGATCTCGTGGTGCGCGGTCCGGCGCGAGGGCCATGCCGTCACCGCGGTGGCGGCTGCCCGCCAAACAACCCGACGCGCCGGGGCGAACACTCGATCCGGCGGATCCGCCACCTGGAAGCTGGGGATTCCGGAGGGTCTCCGAATTCTCTGCATCACCGGGTGGAACGCTGCTTGAGCATTTTCTGGGACGGCGGCCCTGACCGGATGGCGGCCGGGAGTGAACACCTGCGGGACGAATGCGCTATGCGTCGGAGAGGGCATGCGTACGGGTTCCTTAGGGTCGCGTCACGCCAGAGGGCATGCCGCACGGACCGTCCCGGGCGTCTGGCCCCAGCAAGGGCCGAGTCCGTGGCGGCTGTGAATCGTTCTTGAGTGAACGCAATGTATGAGGGGCGGTTCTCGCTGAGCCAGTCCCGGACCATTCCGTTCTGTCATACGCAGGGCGGCTCGGCAGGTGGGGGTAGACGTGGTTGCCGGCTTCTCGGAACACATGCGGCACACGCTTCGGGCAGGAGTCCTGGCTGGTTCGCTCCGGCGGACGTCCAGTTCATGGAGAGCGCAAGGAAGAAGAAGCCTCGCCCCACCGTCCCTTCACGCCGGAGTTCAAGGGCGGGATCCCCGGTCGTACCGACGTGGTGACCGATCCACCGGTCAGGTCGCCAAGGACTTCGGTCGGGCCGAGACCGCGACGCGGAACCGGGTGTGCAGGATCCAGGTTGACGACGCCAGAGAACGTCACGGCCCGACCGGCGACGAGTGCGAGAACTCTCGCGGCTGCTGCGAGAGAACCGACGGCTCATGCGAGCTCACACGGCAGCTGCGGAGACCCAGGTGTCCACACTGCTCTCCAGAGGGAAGACGACCGGTACGGCCGTCGCCGGGTCACACGGCTGATGCGTCCGGCCGGGTCGAAGGCCGGCTCCGCAGAAGGCGCCGGTTGGTCGCCGACGCTCTCCCCGTCATCCGACACACCCGGCATCTGGGCGGGTGCCTCTATGTCCTTCGCCAAAGCCCGGGCTGGTCATGCTGCAACGGCCCTCTTGCAGGACCACGAAAAAAATAACGGGGTGTGCGGCCTGACGGCTGATACTGGCTGTTGAGTGGAGCGGCCTCCGCCGTCTGACGGAGGCCGCTGGGCCCGCGTGCGGGTGCGTCAGCTGACGGCCCATTGCTGGCTGGCGAAGAAGTTGCGCGGATCGCAGGGCTTGAGCACGACCGGGATACGGTCGCCGCCCGCGGCCTGCGCGTTCAGATCCAGGCACAAGCCGAGTTGCTGGCTTCGGATGGTCCCATCTGATTCGAACGTCCACTGCTGCTCTGAACGGCCGCAGTCGCCCAGGATGACGGCGGTGCTCTGCCTGCTGCGGGATGCTTCCAGGCACTGGGTACCGTTCTGGAGTTCCATGCGTGAGGTGTAGGCCCACAACTGGTTGGACGGGCGCAGGCGGTTGCAGGAGGAGACCTCAGCGTTCGAGCCTCGCTGGTCGAACGCGGCGTTGATGCACTTGTTCCACGTCCGGTTCATCAGCAGGTACTGGGCGCCGTCACCCTTGGCAGGAGAGGAGGGCGGGGTCCGCCTGGCTGTGGTGGGATTCGGCGTTGGGGTCGGGCCGGCTGTGGTGGTAGTGGGGGTCGGTGGGTGAGGGGGAGTCGATGGCAACGGCGCGTACACCTCCAGCTCCTGGATGCGTGAGGTCCCGTCCGCTTCGTTCTGGTTCGGCTGGGTCGGCTGGGTCGGCTGTGAGACGGTCAGCTTGACGTAGCGGGCTGACACCGGCGTCTTGAGGGGGTGGTGGGTGCGGCTGGCGCTCGATCCGGACACTGTCACGGAGGTGTCGAAGTTCGTACCGTCGGTGCTCGTCTGGATGGTGAAGGCGTTCGTATTCCGTACGGTGCTCTGTCCACCGAGCCCTGCGTGCTTGACCACGAACGATGACACGGTCCTGACCGAGCCGAGGTCGACCTGCAGGTAGCTCGAAGACGCGGGCGAGCACCAGGAGCTGTCAAGGGAGCCATCGACGGCCTCCGTCGGCGTGTGGCTCGCGTCGCAGGACGCGGAACCGCTGGTCGTCCGTCCCTGGGCCAGATTCGGACCGAGGTCCTCGGCGGCAGTCGGCCGGGGGTTGTCTTTGGTGAAGCCGTCGGTGAACGAGGGGGGCACGTCGCCGGCAGCCGTTCCCCAGACGGTGCTGGGCGACGAGCTCATCGTGAAGGCCAAAGTGCCTCCGCCAGCGATGTCCTGGTAGCGGATGAAGTTGTCGGTCGTCGTGGCGCCATTGACGGACAGGCTGTGCACATACGGTGCGTTCGGTTCGGCGCCACTGCCTGTTATCTGAATGCTCTTCCGCTCCCCGGGGGGCTGGATGAGCACCGAGGGGAAAAGCGGGCCGTGCAGGGCGAGGGTGTCGGCGCCCGGGGTGACCGGGTACATGCCCATGGCGGCCCAGACGTACCAGGCTGAAGTGGAGCCGAGGTCGTCGTTTCCGGGCAGGCCGCCTGCGTCGGTGGTGAACTCGTTCATGATCCGCCGCACCACCTCACTGGTCTTGGCGGGGGCGGCGGCGAAGTTGTACGCCCACGGCACGTTGTGCCCGGGCTCATTGCCGATGTAGAAGCCCGCCTGCCCAATGCCGACGTTGAGACGCGTGAAGTGCTGGTCGAGCCGCTGGACGCCGGTCGCCGGACCGCCCATCAGGTCGAACAGCGACTGGTAGTTGAATGGAACCATCCAGGTGTACTGCGAGGCGTTTCCCTCATTGAAGTTCCGGTGGTCCGCAGGGTCGAGCGGCGATTTCCACTCCTCCTTTTCCCAACGCGGCTGGATGTAGCCGGACGTGGAGTTGAACACCCTGGCCCAGTTCTGTGCGCGCTGCATGAAGGCGCCGGAATCATCGTCGTTCAACGCCTGCGCGAATGCGGCGATGGCGAAGTCCGAGGCCGCGTACTCCAGAGTCGTCGACGGCCGGCCCTTCACATAGCCGTACTCGTTGTAGCTTCCGTGCTCGTCCCGGATCGGCTTCCGGTCGAAGCCGGAGTCCGCATCGAATTTGCTGTCCCCCGAGGCATACGACTCGCCGGAGGCGTTCCTCTTCATCAGTTTCAGCGCCTTCGCCGTGTCGAAGTCCCGGATCCCGAAAGCGTAGGCGCTCGAGACGACGATCGGGCCGGGGTCGCTGTCCTTCATGGCGTACGTCTCGGTGTTCTGCTGTGACCAGTTGGGCAGCAGGTATCCCTGTTCCCCGTCGATTATCATCGATCTCACCACGTCCGTCATGACGTCGGGCACCACCAGCGCCGCAAGGGCGGCCCACGAACGGTAGATGTCCCAACCGGAGAAGTTCTGGTACACCGCGCTCATGCCGTCAGGTACTGTGTGTATGCCGTTGTCGAAGCCAGCGTATTTGGCATCGACTTTCTCTCCGTCCTTGACGTACGAGACGTCGCTGGAGACGTTGGGGGCCAACATCGTGTGATACAGAGCCGTGTAAAACTTCGTCAGGTCGTCGTCTGAACCACCGTTGACCTGGACCGAGTTCAGTCTTGTGTCCCAGGCGCGATCAGCCGCGTCCCTCACCTTGTCAAAGGTCGAATCGGCAGGCTGCTCCTTGGCCAGGTTCTGGCGGGCGCCCTCTGCACTGACGAAGGACAGACCCACCGCGACGGTGACCGTCTGGTCGCCCGTGGTGTCGAACGTGACGTAGGCGCCCGTCTGCTGGCCTTGCACTGCGGCGCCTCCGGCTCTGACCTCATCGCCCTTCCATGTGCCGGAGGCCGTGGGTGTGCGGTCGAACCGGAGCACGAAGTAGATCGGGAAGACGTTCCGCTGGGCGCCCGGCCGTGTGCAGAAGTCACCTCCATAGGTCTTCCCCGAGATCTCGTCTCCGTCCACGGCGATCTCCCCGCCTGTGCTGTTGCCGTGTGCGTCGGTGGACGGGTTGACCAAAACCTGCGCGGTGGCGGTCTTCGGGAATGTCAGCCGCGCCGCCGCAGTGCGCTGGGTGGCGCCGAGCTCCGCGGTTATGGCTGCGGTCTGCGTCGTCGTCTCTTTCAGCGTCACCTTGTAGTAGCCGGGCTTCGCCTCCTCGTCGCCCTTCGTGGCCGCGTAGCTACTCCAGTGATTTCCAGGCGAGTTCTGCTTGTCGAACGAAGCGGTGGTGGAGGGCATGATGGCGATGTTCTCGCCGTTCGGACAACCCGCCCCGCTGAAGTGGGTCAGGCTGAACTGGTCGATCTTCTCGTCTTCCCGGTGGTACCCAGACGTCCGCTCGCCCGGTTTGCTCGCCGCCTTGGAGGTGTCCGGGCTGAATTGCGCCATTCCGAACGGATACATGGCTCCGGGGTAGGTGGCGCCTCCCGCCCCACCCGGCACAGGGTCGGGCGACGCGCTGTCAGCAGTGCCGATGAACGGGTCCACGTAACGGCTCGGGTCCGTCACGGCCGCATGGCCCGATCGTTGGTTCAGAGGTGAGAGACTCACGCCGATCGCCGCGGCGCACAGCACCAGGACGAGGGTGATCACGTTTCGGCGACGGACGTGTCGCCCCCGGCGACGCAGCACAACGAAAGTGCCCATGCGAGTACGCTCCTTTGCCATTTCGGAGGAACATGGGCCCGCATATTTCTGGGCGGTCGTCGGACACCCGGTCCGGCGCTCGAGGCCGGAGGTCTGCTGGCCCGTGGGCAAGAACAGTGAAGGACTGGCGTCCGTGCCGGAAAGCGTACTTTTACCTGTATCGCTTCCTGTGGGGGCACAGCGGCTCCGTCGCGGCCCCATCGGCTGTGTGGTGTAAAGCACGCCTCCGCCGGACCGCCCCCGCTGACCAGCAAAGGGCTGTGGGAAAGCATGCTCACTGCTCCGTTCACCGCGGCTACCAGCGAGTCCTCGTCCATGACGTAAGCTGGGCTGACAGCACGAAGCCCCTGGCAGATGGGTTCTCGGTCGAGAAAACCGTCTTTATCAGGGGCTTCACATGCTTGTCTGCACGTCAGGGATCGACGTGTCGAGTTCCGCTCTGCGTTTCCTGTCCGCACAGCTGCGTACCCATCGCCGCCAGCGTGGCACCCGCTGGCGACGGCTGACCACAGGCCGCCAGGCCGTGTTGGCCCTGGCCCACCTGCTGTGCGGGCACATCCATGCCCAACTTGCGGCCGGCTTCGGCGTAGGCATCACCACCGTCTACCGGTACATCGCCGAGGCCGTCGAGGTCCTGGCCGTGCTCGTCGCCACGAACCTGGCGAGTGCGGTCAATGCCGCATCCCGCAAGGCGTTCGTGATCCTGGCCGGAACACTGCTGGCGACCGACCGGATCGCCGCCGACCGCCCGTTCTATTCCGGGAAGCACAAGAAACACGGGATGAACGTGCAGGTCCTCTCCGATCCCTTCGGCCGCCTGCTGTGGGCGTCGCCCGATGTGTCCGACGCCGTCCACGGCACCATCGATGCTCCTACCGACGTCGGCCTTGTCTGCTGGGGCCGACTGGATGCCGTGTTCGATCAGTCACACAGGAGCCATGCTCGACCGATCAGCCTGCCCGGCGACAACCAGACGACGTCCGCGACCGAGTCCACCAGCCGGGCTTTCCAACGAGCACGGGGCGGTTTCACAGTCTGCCGACGCACTCGAAGACGAAACTGTCTGAGGAGTAGTAGTTGGGCAAGTGGGCCAGATAGGTGCCCTCGTGAGGCGGATTGCCGCTCGTCCAGTCCTCCGGGCCCAGCACGTGCCACGCGTAGGCACTGTCGTCAACCGGCGGCACGAACTCCAAGAGGTACGAGGATGCGTCTCCCGCAGGGGCGAATCTCCACCTCTGATCAGCCTCCCAGTCGTCCGTCAGGCTGTGGCAGTCCCACTGCATGAGCCTGACGCTGTCTCCACGGCCGGCCCCGTCCAGGCACTTGCCCGTGCCCATGTTGCGAAGTCGGTAGTCCTGACCGGCCGCCACACGCTCCCAGCGCTGGGTAGACGCACTACTGCAGCGCTGCAACTGCACCAGGGCCCCGTCGGTCATGCTGTTGCTCCTGATGCCCACGCACAGCCCAGACTTCTTGTTGACGAGCTGGAACCCAGCCGGCGACTCGGTGGATGGACTGGCCGTGGTGTACTGCGAGGGGCTGGTCTTCGGCGGGGTGCTCGACCTGGTGGTGCGTCGGGCCGGTTGCGAGGCCGTCGGGCGGAGAGCCGGCCTGCGGCCGGCCGTCGCGGTCGCGGTCGGGGTCGGGGTCGCCGTTGCGGTAGCTGTCGCGGTCGCGGTCGCGGTGACCGTTGTGGTGGCATGGGCGGCAGTGAACTGCGAGTGCCCACGCATGTCCTCGCCCCTGCCTGTCGGCATCGCAGTGGTGACGACCACCGTGACCGCCGCGCAAATCACCACCAGCATCGCTGCGACGCCCGCTGGTGAGGCGGAGAGGATGAAGCCCCCTCGGCGGGACCGGTGCGAATTCGTTCGTGGCGGGGTGGGGGCGCTGGGGACCGTCCCCGGTGGCAGTTCCCCTGCCGCCACGGTGGAACTCCTCACGGGCGGGCGGCCCACGGTCCACAGCAGCAGCGCGTCGGCGAGGACGGCATCCTGGCCGTCATGGACGGCCAGGAGTTCGGCCCGCGCACGCGAACAGTTCCCGCAGGTCTCCGTATGCCGCTCGAGTTCCTGGGTACGGCTGGGCACGCCTCGTCGCACGGTGTCGTCCATGACGGCGACGAGGTGACGACAGGCACGACTGGAAGCCTGAGCCGCGTAGGCCTGGAGGTACGCCTCGTACAAGTTGCGCCGGGCGGCTTCGGTCTCCGTGGGGGCGGTACTCGGCTCCGTCGATGACTCCCCCGGCTCAACGGAGTCCATCACGGTGCTCCACAGAGCCGCCTGCTGGAGTTCCGGTAGCGTCCAGAAGGCCCGCAGCATGGCGGAGTTCTCCTCCGCGGCTGTGGTGGCGCGCTCCTGGTGGACCTCGTCGGGCAGTCCGTCGAGCCATGCGGCGAAGCCTGGGGACAGATCCAGCCGCCGGCCGGAGGCGGCCCATGCGGTCGCGGCGTGGCGCACCGCGGCTATCAGGTACGGTCTCCACGCACGCCTGGGACCGCGGCCGGCGCGGACTGCCTCGAAGGCGCGGGCGAAGGCCTCGTCGGTGAGGTCCTCGGCCGCCTCCGGAGCGCCGCAGCACAGACGGGCATAGCGCAATACGACCATCCGGTGGCGGCGTACGAGTTCGATTTCCGCCGGCTCCCAACCGTCGTCGCCGACGCGTATGCGTCCGGTCAGTTCGGCATCCGAAACTCCGGCAACTGCTCGCTCCGGCACGTGGGTCCCCTTGCAATGGTGTGAATGCCAGGTGGTTCGCGGGCCGCCTGGTCGGAATGACTCGCCCGGTGAAACTGCAGCCGGTGTCGCACACTGACCAATGCGAAGCATTGCCACTGTGGCTGCCGACATCGTGTGGCGATGCCGCCAGCAGTTCCGCTTCTCGGCAGGTAAGGGGCGGGTCCTTCCGTCGCAGACCCCCGTGGGCACCAGATATTGGATCTCTCCGCTCTGCTGCGTCAAGCTGCGGCGGACCTGTTGCGAATATGGAATGGACGCCTGCCGGCGAACCTGACCTGGCTCACCCGACGCAGCCCATGAGCGCGCCTCGTCGCTGTCGGAGCTGACGGACTGTTCAAGGCCCCGTACCGCGTGAGCGAACCGAGCATCGGCCTGTGCCGGCCCTACCCCATGAGGCTGCCGCATCAATTTGCCGAGGTTCAGTGGACGTTCCATGACCGGTCACGCCGTTCGTCCATGGGGCACCATCCGAGGCCGGAGCAGACCCCCGGATCAGGTCGAACCCGTACACCACTTCCCCGGACAACCCCACGGGCAGGGTGGCGTCCAATCGCAGTGCGCGTCGCACCAGTTATGCCAAGACGTCGAGTCCCGCTTGTCCGCGCAGATGTTGTGGGCGACCCCGACGCGTGAGGTGCCCCACCGCGCCGACCAGCGCATTCGGGCGGTCCGCACGGCACAGCATTGGCACGACGGCCCATGAAGGATCCGCATGATCCCACGAACTCCGTACTGGAGGCCGCCCCATCTCGTCTACGGTGTGCCACCGACTGACGGAGGAATCGCTTGTCGGCTCCGTGGATGGACGAGAAGGACGTGTGAACGACCAAGCCACTACGGCGTACCAGGGCGGGGGTTCCGCGGGAGGTCTCCTATCGGGCCGGTGAAGGAGGTGTGCCGGGGCACCACGGGCAGTGCTGACCGCCGCGGAACGCTCAGCAGGAACAGAGGAGTGATGTGCATGCCCAGGAGCCGAGCAGCGAAGGGGTCTTCATCGGCGACCTCATCACGCATACGCCGGTTTTGGTCTCCCGTGAGGAAGATGTCTCCCGCCCGCACCCCCGCCCGCGCACGTGGCCGACGGCAGTCGATACGGGCTTCCTTGCTTCTCCTGGCCCTGGTCCCCTGCCTCGTACTTGCCGGCTTCTGGGGTGTGACGACCAGTCAGGTACTCGGAGAAGGGCTGGATCTCCGCAACGGTTCCAAGGCCGGCAGGCTACTGCAGTCGCCCGCCATCAAGATGTTCTACGGCCTTCAGCGTGAGCGTGCCCTGACCGCGGTCTGGCTGGCCGACCCCCAGGCGTCGCATGCGGCGCTGGACTCCCAACGCCCCTTGACAGACGCCGCCCTGGCCACCATGACCCGTATGGAAGAGGCGTTGAAGGAGGCGCCGCCACGGGCCCGCACCTCTTTCCAGCCTCTCGCGGACGCACTCCACCGGTTCCCGCTTCCGGCGTTGCGGACAGCGGTGGACACTCGGTCGGTCGAACCCGAGCAGGTCATTGACTCGTTCAGCCGGCTCATCGCCCTGGAGACGAAGGTGGTGGGAGAGGTGAGCGCCCAGGTGGACGACGGTGCCCTGGTGTCCGCAGCGACACCGCTCGGATTCCTGGTCAACGGCGCCGAGCAGATCGGGTTGCAGGACACCGTGCTTGCACCAGCTCTCGCCTCCGGCACGCTTACCGCCGACGCTCGTGCACGATTCATCATGGCTGCGGGTACCCGGCGCTTCCTTCTGGCGGGACTGTCGGCCCAGATCCCCGCCGAACGGCGATCGGCGCTCGCAGAAATCACCAGCAGCGCCGACTGGAGGACCATGGAGTCCATCGAGAACGAGGTGCTTCGGCAGACCTCCTCCAGTGGCTCCAGCGCTCGGAGAGTCGGTGCGTCCGTTCCCCTGCCGGCGTCGGGCGACCGGTGGGGCGCGGCACTTCACCAGGTGAGCATCGATCTTGAACGGTTCACCCAGGACCTGGCCCAAGACCTGCTGCGGCTCCAGAGGGCGCGGGGAAGTGACCTCATGCGAGACGCCCTGGCAGTCAGCGCCATAGGTCTCGCCGCGGTGGCTGTCGTGACCCTGCTGTCGTCGAGCGTCGCCCGGTCGCTCCTGCACAGGATGGCAGGCCTGAGGGTGTCCACGCTGGAGCTGGCAGAGGGCCGCCTTCCCACGCTGGTAGACCGGCTGAACCGTGACGAGCCGGTCGACCTCAGCGAGGAGGCCCCCGAACTCGACTACGGGAACGACGAGTTGGGCCAGGTGGTCAAGGCATTCAACGCCGCCCAGCGTACCGCCGTCCGCGGCGCCGTGGCCCTGTCCGACACTCGCCACGGCCTGGAGAAGGCGATTCTCGGCATCGCCCGGCGCACCCAGAACCTGGTGAACCGCCACATCGCCCTGCTGGACACGCTGGAGGCGGAGCACCGGGACCCCGAGGTGCTCACGAAGCTCTACCAGCTGGACTCACAGGCGTGCCAGATGCGCCGCTACCAGGAAAACCTGGCGATCATGGCCGGTGCACAACCCGGACGCCGCTTCACCGAACCGGTCCGTGTCGTCGATGTGCTCCGAAGCGCGGTCAGCGACGTCGCCGACTACCACCGCGTGTCCGTACATGCCGATGATGCGCTCGGGCTTGAGGGACACGCCGTCGCCGACGTCATCCACCTACTGACCGAACTCGTCGACAACGCCACGAGTTTCTCCCCCCCGCTCTTCCTCGTGTCGATCAGCGTCGAGCGGGTCAGCAAGGGGATCGTGATCGAGATCGAGGATCGCGGCTTCGGCATGAGCGACGACGACTACGCAGAGGCGACCGAGAAACTGGCGGAGCCGCAGCCCTTCAACGTCTTCTCGCTGGCCGACGACGCTCGGCTCGGCCTCTTCGTGGTCGCCAGACTCGCGGCCAAGCACCGGATAAGGATCACACTGCGGGCCTCGCCGTTCGGCGGGACCACGGCGCTGGTCCTCGTCCCGGCCCGGCTGGTAGTCGATGCGCCGGAACCCGAGGACGCTCGCGGCAGCGCTCGGAAGGCGCCCGTGACCGAACCGCCCGACCCCCGCATCGACCATCCCGAGGCCGCGGCGGACGTCAGCGAGTCGGCCCGGCTGTCTTCGTGCCCGCCGTACGCGCGTCCGGACACGGCACCACTCACTCAGCCGAACCACCGCACGGACAGCCTGCCCCCGCAGCTGCCTCGACGCGTTCCGCAGGCGAGCCCGCACATGCGGCTCGGCAGCGGCGGGGCTCACGTCTCGCGGCCGGAGGGGCGTCCGGAGTCGCCCCCTGCCCCGGAGACTCTGGCCACGACCATGTCCGCGTTCCAGCGCGGAACGGAACACGCACGCGACTTCGGCGGCCCCGACCCACGGCCCGCGACTGACCCGACGAAGGGCCCCTGATGCAATCTCGTCCTGAACAGCCCCCGGTGAACGACAGCCGGCTCAGCCTTCTGCTGACCAGTCTCGTCGACCGCGTCGCAGACCTGCGGCACGCCATAGTCCTGTCCGAGGACGGACTGGTGATCAGCAGGTCGACCTCGCTCGACCGTACCGGCTCGGAACGCCTCGCGGCCACAGCCTCCGCCCTGATGAGCCTGGGCAGTGCGATCTGCGCCGATGCCGGCGGCGGCGGCGTGCTCCAGGTACTGATCGAGATGCGGGACGGGTTCCTCGTTCTCACATCGGCCGGACGAGGTACGCACCTGGCTGTCCTGGCCGCTTCCAAGGCGGACATCGGCGTCGTCGCCTTCGAGATGAACATGCTCGTGAAAAAGATCGGCGCTCATCTCGGCGCGGCGCCGCGCATCGAGCCGGCCTCCTGACCCGCGCTCCGCGACCTGCTCCCGACCATGAGCCGGCACAGTGCCCAGCCCGGAGACGCGACAGCCCACACCAGCGGTCGCCTGGTACGTCCCTTCACCCTCATCGGCGGACGAACCCGTCCAAAACTGGATGTTTTCTCTCTTATCACCCTCATCACCGCGACCAAGGTCCCAGAAGCCCGCCAGGTTCGCGCGCTCTCCCCTGAACACCGTCAGATCCTCCGGCTGTGCGCGGAGCCGAGGGCGGTGGCGGAGGTTGCCGCTCACCTCGACCTGCCTGTGTCAGTGATCGCCATCATGCTGTCAGACCTTTTGGACGAAAGCCTGATCACCGCTCACCCGCCCGTCAGCATGCCGCGGAGCGCCGGGATCGACCTCCTGCGCAGACTGCGGGACGGGCTCGCCCGACTGTGATGGGGTCACCACAGCAGCCGAGGGCCCCGGCAGAGGCACAGCCGCCGGGTGCGACGGTCACCGCCGTACACGCCCAAGCATCGCCACTGTCTGTGAGCGTATGACGAGGCTCTGCTCACGGACAGTACCTGCAGGGTGCCGGTCGAACGTGCACCGCACCCGTCATAGAGACAACGCAGACGTGAGCTCGCCGTCAGGGGCCAGGCCCGCCGGACCATGCGCCGGCCCCGAGTGACCGGGCCCGGGGCCCGAGGGACGCGCCCCCGGGACGGGGTAGCGGACTGATCGACTCGCCGTCTGCACCGACGGACGACACCGCCCCGTTGGGACCGGGGCCTCGACGAGGGCAGGGAAGTCAGGGACCGCAAGCGGTTCACCGTCACCGATGCCCTCGGCCTGCTCCTGGCCGCCCAGCCGTCGCCGTCGAATCCAGGACCGTGGTTGGGGCAGGTGCCCGCTGCTGCGAACCCGCCCCGCCATCCACCGCCGCCTCGCCCGCGACCACGAACAGCGGTCCGCACACTCCGGGACGTTGTCCGCTGGACGGCAATGGGCCGCCGACTCACGCGCGTCCGGCCGTAACCCGCCCGGGCTCCGCCCCGACGACTCTCACGCCCCATCGAACCCCGCCTCATCATGAAAGGGGTTCAATCAAACGAGTTCCACAGAGTCCTGAAATGGACGCGACGGTGTCAAGTATCGGTGTCATTGCTTTCGTCGCCGCCGGGAGGAAGCGCTTCGCCGGCGCCAGGTCACCGTTTACCCTCCGGCTTGGAAAATCCCCCGCCAAGCCGGCAACAGCCATGACGATTTGGCATGTCCCGCAGGATTCCTGCTCCCGCGGGCGTGGGCGGGATAATCTTGACCGCAGTCCGTCGGTACGCCCGTCTGGCCAACTCCCCAAGGGGCGTCGGACGGCTGAGCCGCCCGGCGCTCCTCCGGGCGGCTCTCCCTCCGTCGGTGCATGCCGTTCCGGGGATCGGATTTCCTTTTGCGCTTCGTGGGGGGATGCAGGTGTGAATGACGCCAGGTGCCTCCTGCACCGAATGGTGTTCATCCCGTTCCTGGAAGACCGAGAATCCGCAGCCACTGCCGCGCCTCCCTCAGTCGACACGGATGACGCGGATCGGCCCAATCACGGACGCCGACATGTAGGTAGTGCTTGTAGGTAACGGAACAGGTGGATTCGCCGTGTCGACGCGCCCGCGCCTCGTCCATCCTGAGGCGCACGGGCCGGGCCCCGACACGCCGGTCCCGCCCCGTCTCCCCCTTGAATGTTCGTCGCCCTGCCCAGGGCTGTTGCGGAGTGCCTGGATGACGCTGAACCTCAATCAGTTGGTGATCTTCACCCAGGTCATCGACTGCGGTGGCTTCTCGGCAGCCGCTCAACGGCTCTTCATGAGCCAATCGACGGTTTCCAAGCAGATTAAGAAGCTGGAGACCTCACTCCACACGACGCTCGTGGATCGGTCGGGCCCCACGGCCCGGGCGACGCCGGCGGGTGAGGTCCTGCTCGGGCAGGCGCGCGAGATCCTGGCGATGGCCGAACGGGCGGTTGGTGCCGTGCGGCAGGTATCCGGCTTGCAGCAGTCCCGGCTCGTCGTCGGGGGGACCCCCTCGTTCGGCACGTACATGCTGCCGCCTCTGGTGCAACAGTTTCAGCGACGCTTTCCCACACTGGGCTGCACACTCGTCGTGAGCAACTCCGGCGACCTGGCGGGAAGACTCATGGCGGGAGAGGTGGGCATCGGAGTGTCCAGCGGGTCCCTGCCAGACGGCGAATTCGTCACGGAGGACCTGGCGCCGGACCCGCTGGTGGTGGTGGGGTGGGCGGATCATCCACTGAGCGGACGTAGGCTCAATGCTGCGGATCTGGCATCAGAGACCTTCTTGCTGCGCGAACCGGGCTCCGGTACCCATGCGCACACACAGGAGTCGCTGCGGCAGTGGGGCCTCGGATCGGTTCGGCGCATCGAGATATGGGGCGCTGAAACGATCAAGCAGGCGGTCCGAATTGGGCTCGGCGTATCCCTGATGTCACGCTATGCGGTGGCTCAGGAACTGCGAGAAGGACGACTGTCGGTCCTGGATGTGCGCCCCGTGCCCCAGGCACGGCGTGTGGTCCTCACCTACTGCCACGACCGGTCGCTCACCGCAGCTGAACTCCTCATGCTCATGCTCTTGCGCGCATCGCGCTGGTGAGGGTCGGCAATCGATCCGGCCGGGGCTCGGTCAGGGCCCCTGCCGGTCCGACGCGGGTGGCGCGCGCTCCGTCCGCGCATGCTGAGGGCTTCAGCCGTTGAGCGGGGGCCGTCGGTCGGCGGAGGACGACCGACGCCCCGACGCGGACGCGCGGGGTGACGGGACTTCCATGATCCGGCCTCCGGCCTGGGTGATGCGCTGGGCGATCGACTGCGCCTCGGCGGAATCGAGGGCGAACACCCACGGGCCCGGCACCAGCACCAGGCGGTGCTGGCCCTGGGTGATGTTCTCGATCATGTGCTCCAGCTCCGGTCGGGTCTCGCGCGCGCGGCGCCCGTTGTCGAAGTAGACCGTGGGCGAGAGCGCGCCCAGCCGGTCGGCGTGGCGCAGGAGCGCGTGTCGCAGGGTCATCATCTGCCATCGGTCATGGGGGTAGCAGCGCAGGTATATGGCAGGTCGCAGCTGCTGGGCGTCCTGCTCGGCCGTGATGCGGCGGGGGGAAAGGTGATCGGAGTGCATCCACTGGAACATGGCGGTCGAATGTCGCTTCCGTGACGAGGTCGGCGTCATGCCAGCGTCGCGCTCGACCACACCGCCCCGGAACGCGCAAACCGCGCATATAGCTACCTACACCTGCGCACGTTGCGAGGGACGAGACGCGGATCACTCGCGGAGGGTGTCCCGTCGTGAACGCCACGTCACCGACAGCCGCGCACACGAGGCCGGCGCGACTGCCGCAGACATCGGCCGCTCGGGACCGCAGCGGAGCCGAAACGGTGCGCAACACCGCGCCGACCGATGCGGTTGATCCGGGCACGAAGTCGGTGGATCCGAGTGGGATCCGTAGCGTCACAGACGATCTACCTGAATGTCGTTGCACATCCGCGCGGCCGAGGAGGCGCGGTCAGGCGTCCTTTCGCTCCGCCGCCCAAGCCGCGATCTGCGCGCGGGAGGTGAACCCCAGCTTGCTCAGGATGTGCACGACGTGACCGTCGGCAGTCCTCGGGGAGATCACCAGCCGGGCCGCGATCTGCTTGTTCGACAGCCCCTGAGCCACCAGTTGCGCGACCTGGTGCTCACGGACGGTCAGCGGACCGCTGCCCCTGCCCTTCCGCGGAGCGTTGCCCCCATTGACCGCTGCCTCGGGCTCCCGAGCGGCGTCGGCCCCTCCGAGGGCATAGGCGAAGCCGGCCCCCGTGGCGAACTGACCGCCCCGTGCCACGGCCGACCGGAAGGCGGCCTCGCCCAGCTCCTGACGGGTTCGGGTCTCGAGTTGCTCGTACCCGAAGACGGCGAAGCTCGCCTCCAACCCCACCAAGCGCCAGAACCGTCGACAGATGCCCAGGATGACCGCACCCCGCTGCGGTGAACCTGAGTCGAGTGCCGCCTCAGCGATCAACATCAACGCCAGGCTCATGGCCAGGGCATCGTCAAGGGCCCGTGCGAGTACCAGTGCCTCGCAGCACAGCCGTTGCTTCTCGGCCGCGTCGACGGGGCCCGGTCGGGTCAGCACCTTCCCGAGCAGTGCCCGGGAACGGATCCAGTCGGCTCGGTACTCCTCCGCGCAACGGCTCAGCTCCACCGCGAGAGGCGCGGCCTGCTCACGCTCGCCCAGCAGCGCACGGGCGCAGACGGCAACGGACAGGGCGTGGCTGCGCTCGGGATGGCGCGCGTACGCCGGGCAGGCCAGAGCTCGGTCCGCCCGCGCGGCGGCCTCGCGAAGCAGCCCCTGGCCCATTGCGGCCACAGCATCGGCGCAGTCCGCAGCCGCGCCGAGGAACGGATCGCAGTGGTGCCGTTCGAGCGCCCGGCACTCGGACACGGCGACCGTGGCCACCTCGCTGTCGGCCTGCACCGCCGCGAGGACCGCAAACACCCGAAGGGCTCTGGCACGGACGAGAGGTGGAGCCGTCTCGTCGGCCAGGAAGCGCCCCAGCCACAGCCGACCCTCCGTCAGATGTCCGCAGCAGAACCAGTAGAAGTGCAGTGACGTGGCCAGCACGAGCCCGGCCTGCTGCTCACCAGGTGTGTCAAGGCAAAATCGCAGTGCAGCGCGTACATCGTCGTGCACGCCACGCATCCGCTCCGACCATTGGAGTTGTCCCGGACCCCACCAGGAGTTCACCATCTCCTCCGCCAGGCTCAGGAACCAGTCCCGGTGCCGCTGGGCCAGTTCCTGCGACTCCCCGCTCTCCGCAAGCCGCTCCGTGCCGTACTGGGCGAGCGTCGCCAGCATCCGGTAACGCGCCTGCCCGCGGTGTTCCTCCCGGACCAGGACCGACTTGTCCACAAGCCCGGTCACCGCGTCGAGGACCGCGTCGACCGGCAACCCGTCTCCGCCGCACACGTGCTGGGCCGCCTCCAGCTCGAAGCTGCTCGCGAACACGGAGGCCCTGGCCCACAGCACGCGTTCGGAGGGGGAGCACAGCTCGTAGCTCCAGTCCATGGCCGCGTTCAGTGTCCGGTGACGTTCAGGTGCCTGTCTGTCCACCGTGTCCAGTAGCCCGATGCGGCTTTCCAGTTGCTTCAGAATCTGACCGGGTGCCAGGACGCGGGTCCGTACCGCCGCGAGCTCGATGGCCAGCGGCAGCCCATCGAGGCGGTGGCACAGCCGTGCAACTTCAGCACAGTTGTCGTCCGTCAGCTCGAATCCCGCCACGGCACCGGCTCGTTCTGCGAAAAGCGCCACCGCCGGGAATTCCGCCCTGATGGCCGCCGCGGACATGCGATCCGGCGTGCATGGGCCGGGAACCGGCAGCGCCCCGACCACACTCACGTATTCCCCGGCCACCCCGAGCAGCTGACGGCTGGTCGCCAGGAAGTGCACCTGTGCACCCGCGCGAAGTACGGCGTCGACGAGGGTCGCGCACGCCTCGACCACGTGCTCACAGTTGTCCAGGATCACCAGGGTTTGACAGTCCGCCAACAGAGCTGTCACGACCGCAAGGGGATCGCCGCGATAGTGGGCAGCGTCGAAGCCCAGGGCTTCGGCCACCGAGTAGGCCACCAGCGTGCCTTCCGAGACGGGGGCCAGTTCCACGAAGGCCACTCCGTCCGTGAACGCTCTGCGTACCCGCCGTGCAACCCTCAGTGCCAGCCGCGTCTTACCCACTCCGCCGGGCCCCGTGAGGGTGACGAGACGAGCCGTGGACAGCAGTGCCTTGACTTCCTCGGTCTCGCGACGACGGCCGACGAAGCTCGTCAGTTCTGGGGGCAGACCGCTCACTTGCGGTCCGGCCCCGTGGACACCGTCCACGTTCTCAACCGTAGGCACCCGTCGGCCGGACAGCAACGCCACCACCATCGAGGCGCCACGTCGGCGTCGGCCGCCCGGATCGGCGCAGCCCCGGCCTCCCCGACCAAGCGTCCCCGAGAGGGCAGGACGCGCTCGCGTCCGGCCGGTGCGGCTGGACGGGCAGGTCAAGGCCGCACTCGATCTCGGCAGTGGGCGACCCCTCGCCGGCCCACCACTCAACGAAGTTCCAACGCTTGACGGGGACTGGTCGTCGGCGCAGCATCCTGGCACCGGTGCTCGGCATGTCTGCCCGCGCGTACCGGGCAGGCGTGCTTGGTCAGGCGTGCGGTGCCGATCATGTCGGAGAACCGGCCACCCAGCAGGCCCGGGCCCGATGACGCCGGCCAATGCATCGGTGCGCTGTGCGACAGCGCGCTCTCGCAGACCAGGTGGCACATGACTCGGCGCAGCATGACGCGGGGATGCCCTGTATCGTCTGCGAGGTCAGCGCTGGCGTGCTCAGGGCAGCGCCGACGGGTGTCCGGGGGCGCCGACGCCGATCGCATACCAGGGCTCGCTGCGCTGAAGCCGGTCAGGATGTGCGCCCGGCCCACCAGGCGATGCCCGTACATCGGTGGCGAGGGCCCGGCTTGCCTCTGTCGGGACGGCTCGGGAGTTCCCCGGTGCGGGGACCGTGGCCTTCCGGGCCGAGCCGGACGCGGCGGTCTCCGTAGGCGCCGTCGGTCACGACCAGGACATCGACGCCCCGGGACCGGAGCTCGTGGATCATGCCCAGGACAGGTTTCCCACCTCCTCAGGAAGCCCGCGTCATCGTTGACCAGCGCGGTCGGTCCGGTCACCGGAGCCACCTTCCATTCGAGGCGGGCCCGCACATGCCCCGGATCCCACGGGCCGGCGCCCTGGTGGGCGAGACAAGGCCACGATGGGAACACCTTGGCGCTCGCAGATGCGGATGAAGCGGCGGGTGCGAGCCGCGGTCAGGGCGTGGGTGCGGCCCGGCAAGGCGGAGGGGCAGCCACGGCAGCCGGCCGCCGGTATCGGTGACGACCTGCACGTTCACGCCGTGGCGCCGGTGTTCGTGGGAACAGTCGACCCGGCCGTCGCCGACCCGGTCGCACTCGGCGCGGGTGCCGTCGAGCAGGCTCAGTGAGAGGACCGCCTCGTCGACGTCCGGCCGCCCGGACCGGCTCCGCGACGTCTCCGGATCCCCCCAGGCCGGCGGCGGACGATCTGCCCCTTGCCTCCTGCCGCGAATCCCAGAACGAGACCGCATCCGCCCTGAACTCCGGCGGACGCTTCATGACCACAAGACATCCATTCTCCCGGCCTCAAGATCCGAGTGACTCGGGTGCCCACGATCCTGGACCAAGCCCCAGATACCTATCTCGGGCCCCGGGCCCCGGAACACGTAATCCTACGCTCCCCTCCATGGCCTCCCCGCGGCATGCTCTCCCCTCAGCTCCACGGCTGCACGGGCCGCTCAGGCACCACATGACGTGATCTGGAATTCGTGTCCGCCCTCGCCATGCGGCCCGTGATCCGACGGTCATCGGGAACTGATGGAGCAACGTCCGAGGGCCCAGTCTCCGAGCCCTCAAAGCGAGACGCCAGAGGCGTCACGGAAAGGAAGGAGGGCTGATGCGGACGGATACCGCCTGGCCGCGCACGCCCCGCTCACGACACCACGGGGCGCGGAGGGGCCTGGAGATACTACTGATGGTGATTGTCCTGATCGCCACCGGCTTCACAGTCGGGACGCAACCGGTCTCGGCATTGGCTTACTGGGCTCAGGGCCCTGTGGCCAACAGCTGCAACCTCCTCGGCAAGGACCTTCTCCAGAACTGCGTATTCACCACAGCAAAGTCCCGGGGTGACGGTCCCCGCGTCATCGACATCCCGAAAGGCAGGACCGACGCCGGCCGGTGGGTAGGGGCCTACAAGTACCACGGTGCAAGCAATCAGATGTTCTCATTGGACGCGCACGGTGACGGCAGCTTCCAGTTCAAGACGAGCGCCAACCTCTGCTTGGAGCCGGGCAAGTGGGACACCACATGGAGAATCGACGTCGTGCAGCAGCAGCGCTGCAGTGGCTCCCAGAAGAAGCAGTACTGGTATCTACAGCCACGCGGTGAGGCAGACGGGGAGAAAGTGTTCCTCATCCGAAACGTGGAGAGCGACAAGTGCCTGGATGTCGCGAAGAGCTGGCTCGTGGGTCACTTCGACTACCTGAACATGTATGACTGCCACGGCCATGACAACCAACTCTGGGCAGTGAGCAAGAGCTACTTTCAGGATCCTGACGCCACACCAGGAACCCGCATCCACACCAACCGAGTCCTCGAGAGGTGGGCGGCCAAGTACGCGTTGACCAAGTGCGATGCCAGCATTGCCGATCGCTCAGCCTACCCGTACTGCCGCTACGAGCAGTCGCAGGTCGCGGTGACCGGAAATGCCGAGGGGGTCGCAGAGTGCGTGTACGCCCAGCACACCGAAGCGGCGATCCCGGCGAAGGAGTACGACTACACGGTGAGCACCAGCAAATCGACACTCACGAATGACTCCATCGCCTTCGGTTCAAAGCTCACCACGACGGTCAAGATCGGCGGCCAGCAGAGCTTTTACCACGCGGAAGTAGCACTCGAAGTGTCCACTCTGCTCACTCGCTCTGTACAACACGGCACCGTCGAGAGCAAGGGAATCACGTACCACCCGGTGGTACCCGCCGCACCTGCGCATTCCACGACCTGGGTGAAGGTCTTCCCCGTCAGTAAGACCTACACAGGTCGGTTCACCTTCGCCAAAGGCAGTTGGGATGAATGGACCTACGACGCCCCCGCCGAGATTACCGTCGTCTACCCCGCCGGGGCAGGACACACCTATATGGTCGACTCCGGCGTCACTCCGGACAGGTTCGAGCACGGACGATGGGTTCCACAACCCGCCTGCGTCAGCAGTGGGCCGACCGAGACCATGAGTAGCACGTAGTACTCCATCAGGTGTGTATGACCTGGCACCAAGCCGGGGCAGCTGGGTGGAAGGTGGTCAGGGGCGGTCTCTTCGGGGCCGCCCCTCGATCGTTGACAGCGCCGCCGGCGGCAAGCGCCAGCGACCGCCGCCGCTCCATGCGCCGCGAACTCCTCGCCGAGTCCCGCCCCCACCCGACCGGGCCGGAAGCCGGCAACACCGCCCTGCCCACCCAACTCACCGCACAGAGCCAGACGAGAACACCGGAGTGGCCGTCGATACACCACTCCAGCAGACGCGACCCGGGCAGAGCCCGAGTCCCTCGTCGCGCCAGGCCGCGTTCACATGTCTCTCATGTCGCACCATGTTGATCGGTGCCGTCCTCCACCAGGGACCGGACTTCCTGCGTCGTCGACGACCGCACGCGCCTGCAGACCATCCTGGCCGCCCCGCCTGGCTGCCGAGCACCGGCAGTGGTGGTCAACTGCCGCCAACTCCTGCTCCGTTCGAGCCACAAGCAGTACTACGCTGCCATACGGGTACCCCGACGTCGGGGCTGCCCTGCAGACGAGCCGCAGGTGCGGCGGATCCAGGAAGTTGCACGTATGGAACGAGGACTCGGCGGCAATCTCCCCGCGGAGGCGACGAGCTTCGTCGGCAGACGCCGCGAGATCGAGCTGGCCCGCACCCTGCTGTCCAAAACCCGCCTTCTGACCCTCACCGGACCGGGAGGCATTGGAAAGACACGCCTCGCCCTGCGCGTTGCCGACCAGGTCCGGCGCTGCTTCCCGGACGGCGTGTGGTTTGCCGATCTGGCGACCACGGAGGACCAGGAGGCTCTTGCCCACACCGTGCTCGCGGCGTTCGACTGGGAGAACGTGCTGGGACGCCCGCCGTTTGCCGCACTGACGGACCGGTTGCGCGGCCAGCGGACCCTGATCGTGCTCGACAACTGCGAGCACCTGCTGCTCCCCTGCGCGTCGATGACCCGGAAGTTGCTGGAAGCCGCGCCCGGTCTGCAGATCATCGCAACCAGCCGGCAGGCGCTGGGACTCAGCGCGGAACGCGTACTGACCGTACCGTCTCTCGCCGCTCCCGAGCCAGGGCACACCGGACCGGGATCGAGGCCCAACGAAGCGCTGCAGCTGTTCGCAGAAAGGGCCGCGGCCGTGCTGGGGGAGTTCACACCCTCGCCCGCCGAGTCTACAGCGGCCTTGATGATTTGCCACAGGCTCGACGGCATCCCCCTGGCCCTCGAGATGGCTGCCGCACGCCTGCGAGTGCTCAGTTGCGAACAGATCCTGCAACGCCTGGACGACCGGTTCGGATTGCTGAAGGGGGGGTGCCGGGGTGGACTGCCCCGCCAGCAGACGTTGCGGGCCGCACTGGACTGGAGCTTTGATCTGTGCACCGACAAGGAACAGATGCTCTGGGCGCGCCTGTCCGTCTTCACCGGAAGTTTCGATCTCGATGCCGTTGAAGCGGTGTGCGCGTTCGGCGGCCTGGGCAGGGACGAGATCCTTGACTTGGTGGCCGGGCTCACCGAGAAGTCCGTGCTGGGCCGGTACGAGAACCCGCACCGGGCGCGCTACCGCATGCTCGACACCCTCCGGCACTACGGTCGCCTGCGGATGAGGGCGACGCAGGAGGAGCACGCCCTCCGTCGCCGGCACCGCGACCACTACCGGGCCATGGCTCTCCGCGCCAATGACGAGTGGTTCACTCCCAACCAGTCCGCATGGGCCTCGCGCCTGTTCTCGGAGCGGCCGAACCTCCGCACCGCCATGAAGTTCTGCCTCGAGGAACAGGGTGAGGCGTCGGCCGGACTGGAGATGGCCGCGGCCCTGTGGAGCCATCGCCTCGGCACCGGACACCTGACGGAGGAGCGCCGCTGGCTTTCGCGGACGCTCGCCTCGGCGACCGAGTTCACCACAGCCAGGGCCAAAGCAGTGTGGGCGGACGCCTGGCTCGCCCTCCTGTGTGGGGACAGCTCCGCCACCAGCATCCGGGTGGACGAGTGCCACGCCCTCGCCGCCTTCCTGAACGACCCTCTGGTATCCGCCCATGCCGACCAGCTCGCAGGTCTGGCCGCGCTTTTCCAGGACGACTTCGCACACGCCCGGAATCGCCTGGAAAGCGCCCTCGACCAGTACCGCGCCTGCGGGAACCTGGGAGACGTCTGGATCACTCTCTTCCTGCTCAGCCTCGTATGCTGCCTGCTCAAGGCCCCCCGCGCCGCCACCATGGCACGAGAGTGCCTGGCTCTGTGCGAGGACCACGACGCCCAGTGGTGCCGCCCCTACGCTCTGTGGACCCTTGGGCTCCATCACTGGTTGCACGGCGAGACCCACGAAACGGTCCGGCTGCTACGGGAGGGCCTGCGTGCCAGCAGCCCCGCCCACAATCGTCTTGCCATGGCCCAATGCCTGGAAGTCCTCGCCTGGGCCAGAGCCCACGACGGTCATCATGCCGAAGCAGCCGAACTCCTCGGCGCCGTCCAGAACATCTGGGAAACCGTGGGAGCCGTCCTTCCCGGAGTCGGGCATCTGCTGCATCATCGCACCGCCACCGAGGCACTACTCACCAAGAACCTGGGAGCCACCCGGTTCTCCGCCATCCTGCGCGCAGGCGCCGAGTTGAGCCTCGAAGAATCCCTGGCCAAAGCCCTGGGCAGTACCCCGGAACGAGGAGGCGGCCCGACCCGGGAGGCGGGTGCCGACCTGCTGCTCACCCCCCGTGAACAGCAGGTCGCGGCGCTGCTTGCCCAGGGCCTGACCGACAAGCAGATCGCCGCCCAGCTGGTCGTGTCTCTGCGTACCGCTCAGGGGCACGTCCAGCGCATACTCCGCAAGTTGGGCTTCACTTCCCGCGCTCAGGTGGCTGCATGGGCGTGGAACAGCGGGACGAAATCCTGAAAAGGGAAGATCTGCATGTCAATCCCCCTCGGGCCCGCACTCGCTGTGTAGCAGCCTGGCGTTGTCGGTCGGTGATCCAGGCAGCGAACGTGAGGCGGGCCTCGGTTCGGATGCGGTAGGCCGGCCGGTGGACGCATTCGACCTTCGGCACACTGTTGACACTCGCTCGCGGCGTTGTCCAATGAGCCGCCCCGGACCACGGAATGGGTCACGCCGAGTTTGCGGCACGCTCACCGAAAGCGCTGTTCCGGGCCTCGGCCCCCAGCCGCTCCGGCCGGCCCGCTCAACTCCGCAAAACGGCCGCCTGAGCCTGCCCCCGCCGACGCGTGGACGGGCGTGCTCGACGACGGCGAGCCGTCGCGCTTGGCTCGCGGCACCCCGCTGTGCACCCACCCCCCGTCCCGGGACTCCGCGTTGCAGATGCGCGTCCTGGACCCACGCCCCTCCACCATCACTCCGGCCACGGACTCCAGGCCACGGGGGGACCCTCATTCGTCAGATCCCACCACAGGGCGTGATCACGAACCATCGAGACCAGCTTTCGCAACAGGCCAGAGCGGGCAGGCCGGATCACAGCCCGCGAGTTGGTCCCGCCCGGCAGACATCCGCCGGCCGTCACGAACCGCCTACCCCCGCCGCCTTGGTGCACCGAGCCCAGGCCGGCGGCTTCGGGACGAACGCGAGAACGACGGAGCCCTGGACAGGCCCCGAGCAGAGGTAATGGGACAGGCAATTCTACGCTTCTCAAGTTGGACATGTCGGGGTTGAGTGACGCTCACCGGGGCGTGCCGATTTGTGCACGACCGCACCTCCGTACCAGGGATGCCATCGGCAGGTGCTTTAGCCGGATGGCGCAGGGGCGAGCGTGGCCGTGTCGGGTGAGGCAGGCGCGTGCAGAGCGCGGAGCCTCCGGGCAGTGAGACGGGCAGATCACGTACGGCTGCCCCCTGCCCGTCGCGGGGCTGCGGTTCTCAACATGCGAGGGAGTGAGCTTTGAAACGCAGGAGAGGCAGTAGAAGACGGACCTGGATACGTTTCCCATGGAGTTCGGCGGCCTCAGCGACCGTGGCGGGTCTTGTGGCTCTGGCGCTCGCCGCGACGAGCGCGTCCGGCGTCGATCCGGCTCCCGACGACGCCGTACCGGTGGACGACGGCCTGATCCACCTGAGCGTCGGTGAAAACGCCACCGTGGACTTCGGCGGGGGGCGGTCCATGAAGATCGAGTACATCGGGCATGGCTTCGCCGTACAGGGCGGCACACGGCCGCTGCGTGACGGGAAGCTGATTGACGCGGCGCACTGGGTGGAAGCACCGGAAATCGACAAGGCATTCGTCAGCGAGGTCAAGGCGGACCTCGCAACGATCAATTCATGGGGAAACGGCGAAGAAGCGTCCAGGGCGCTGCCGTTGGGCAAGAAGCTGCTGGATTTCATTGAGAAGGGGCGTCCGCTCGGCGGTGACGTGGGTGACAGTCCGCGGGACTACATGTTCACCAACTCCGAGGGGAAGCCCTACGCCGTCAACGTCATTGTCGGAAAGGCCGGCGCCGGCGGCAACGTGCACTACCCCCTGGATGACGCCCGCTCCCAGTATGTCGCCAAAGGCGGCAGGAAGGCCGGACTGGGGTCGGTGGCCTTCATCGACTACTCGCAGACGTACAGCAACTTCCTGGACACGAACGGGACGGAGATCTACTACTCACCGGCCCAGACTCTGGCTCATGAATCCGGGCACGCGGCACACTCCATCGCCGGCTCCCGAAACAGCAAGCCTCACGTCTACCAGGTGAAGGATCCCAGGACCGGCAAGCCGTATCGGGTGTCGGACAGAGCGCAGCCCGGGGCGCGGGAGTCCGTCGAAGAGAGCCGGACGGTCGGTGACGCTCTGGCCCTCATGCAGTTCGCCGGATACAAGCTCAGTGACGCCAAAAAGATGTCCCTCCCCCCGTTCGAGGGAGACACCGCTTCGGTACGAAGGGCGGTGGAAGAGGTGAACCGGCTTCCCCATGGCACACCCGAATGGAAGGCAGCCGCAGACGCCGTGGGCCTGCGGGCCGGTATCGCGGGCATCAATGACAAGTCGCTGTTCGAGCAGGCAGGGCTCGACGCACGGCCCCACTACGCGATCAACCCCGAGGTGAAGTACTACGCGAGCAACGGTCGCGTCACATGGACCAAAGAACTGCAGCGCAGCCTGCCGACCGCCATGAAGGACGATGGCACTCCGCTCTTCCGGCCGGTGACGGAGCGGGAGATCGTCCCCTCGTGCGCCGAAGACGGACTCAAGTGCGGTATTCCGGCGTCCGAGACGGTGACTGCGCAGCAGATCAAGGAGGGCGAGAAGGCGGTCGCCGACTACGAGGAGGCCGTCAGAGCCGGAAGTCGGCCCGCCGTCGAGCCGGTGGACAACAAGCTCATACCCGAATTGTCCCCGACCGAGCTGCGGTCGTACGCCGAAGCACGGGTCACGCACGCGATGGCCGCCTACGAGGCTGCGCCTTCTGGGTACCGTCCCGGGCAGTTCGGGTTCACCTCGGATCTGAAAGTGGCGATGAAGAATCCGGGGGTGATATTCCAGCCGTTCGGCGCAGCCACGTCGGCGAAGGGAGTGCCGCCTGCGCGGGTGTCGGGGGCCCTGACGGAGAGCTGGAGGACGTTCAACACGGCCCTGACGCCGGCCATGGCCACGCTATGGATCAATTCGATCGTCGAGGCGTTCAGCCAGGATGCCTCCGATCTGACCAAAGCAGCCGCTGTCCTGGCGCCGGTTCCGGTCGTGGGGCAGTTGGTGGGAATTGCCGATTCGGCGGACAGGCGCGACGGCGTCGGCCTCGCGGTGAATGTGCTGTACCTGCTGGCGACAGCATCGGAGTACGCAGGGCAGCCTGAACTGGCCCTGCTCTTCGGGGTCGCCGCGCTCGTCACACAGGTGATTGCCGGGACCGTGGACTGGGTGACAGGGAAGACCGAGGACGCCAGACTGATTGAAGGCCGTAACCAGGCATGGCATGACACGATGAAGAAGGAAGTGATCGAGAAGAGCGTCCCGGAGCTTCTGTCGGCCGCGCAGAAGGCGTTCGACCTGGCGCAGAAGCGGGTGATGTTCGGTGCCTACACGACCATGGAAGTAGTCAACGCCAACGCGGCCAAGACAGGAAGCTCCTCGGCGATCGCAGCGGCCCGGTCTGGGAATGTTCAGGTGATGGCGGACGCGAAGGCGTCTGTGCAGTCGCTGCGCAGCGGCTTCATCAACGGGGTTCACCAGGCGTTCACCGCCTTGTTCGCGTCGCTGAACGAGGGCAGCGGTGCGGATGAATTCACCACGGCCTACATGGACAAGGCGGTCTGGCCGGGTTGGTCGAATGACCACATCTTCAGCTACTGCATGGAGCACGACCCCAGGGCAACTGAAAACTCGTGCCCCAATCCCGGCAAGTACATTCCCGAGATGCGGGCGAAATTCGACACGCTCTACACAAAGCCGGTATTGGCCGACAAGCCGAAGAACCTGTTCACTGCAGGCGACCTGAGGGACGTCCATGATGCAGTCGACAGCCAGGTGAGCACGTCCAAGATGTTCACCCCTCTGTCCATATCGGACACCAGTCCGGTGCCGCCGATGGGATTCATCCCCTGTGCGGACGAAGGCGGTAGGTGTGCCGGGACTGAGGGCCACACCGGACAGGTAGCCTTCGGCGCGGCCGGCAAGTACGTCACCACGGCTCTGCCGCCCGGCGGGATCGTGTGCAAGCCCTCCTCGTTCTCCACGGACCCGAACCCGTCAGCTCATGAGTCGTGCTTCGTTCCCGCACAGGACAACGCGAGCGGAGGCGGCGGCGGCTCATGGCTGCAGCCCGTGCGCGTGTGCGCTGACGAAGGAGGACGCTGTTCGGTTTCCGGCACGCAAGAGGTGGCCTTCGGCACCGGAGCGAACTGGATCGTCAAGCCAGTCACCTTTCTGACCGTCTGTGACAGCAGCAGCAACGGCTTCGGTGCAGACCCGGCCCCTGGCAAGGCCAAGGAATGCCGTGTCCTGACAGGAGCCCCTCCGAGTCAAGCCGTCAATGCAGGCGGCCCTTATCAGGCATGCGCGGTTCAGAGCCAGCACTGCCACGTCAGCGGCAAGGTCAGGCTGGCCTTCGGCGCCCACGTCGACGACGAGACCCGCGACTGGGTCTACAAGAGCATCAACGGCGACGACTACCCCAACGGGGTGCCCTGCACCACCTCCACCTTCGGTGAAGACCCCCTGCCCGGAGAGCGCAAGAGCTGCTACATCGCCAACCCTCCCGCTCAGTTCACGTTCTGCGCCGGCCCCGATCGCACCTGTTCGGTTCCCGACTCCGGTTCCTACCAGATGGCCTACGGCGGCGACGGTTCATGGGTGGTCAAGACCGTCACCAGCGGCAATGTCACCTGCAACGACACAGCCTTCGCCGATATCGCCTCCCTGACCAGCAATGACGCGAGAGCCGACGCACACAACTACTGCTACCTCTCCGCCAAGAACCACGACCTGGTCCTCGGCGCGGACATCCAGCACGAAGTGCAGAGCGTCGAATCCGACTGGCAGGCACACGCCTGCGCCCGTGATCGTGACCTCTGCAAAACCAACGGGCCTACGGCGCTCGCCTACGGCACCTACGAACCCCAGCGCAAAGGCACGTACCTTGTCCGCCCCTTCACACCGAGATCCGGAGAGTCCGCCACGCTCTGCAGCTTCACCGGCTTCACACCCCGTGACCCGCAGCTCAACGATGCGCACTGCTTCCTCCTCAACCCCCCGACTCCGGCGTTCGACCCGGCCCAGACCGACTTCGTCTACAGGGAGACCAAGCGCACCCACCCCGACGCCGTGAAACAGCCCTCGACCTCCTCACCCCGCCCGGCCCCCTCCGACCCACACCCAGCGCACGGCAGATCCTTCAGCACGGGCTTCGAAACGGATGACACCAAGCCCACCTGGACCGACACCGTTGACGAAGACGGCGGTGGCCTGTCCAACGTCACCGGCGGGAACGCCAAGCCCGGACCCGTGGCAAGCCCGCACTCGGGAGAACCAGCCCGCACCGGAACCGGATCTCTGCAGTACGCCGGATCGACGAGAGGCGGCATCGGCAACGCACACGCCTATCTGAAGGTCTTCGACCTCAGCGACAAGCCGCTGACGATCGGCAGGGCAAGCACGCTGAGCTACTGGATCTACCCGAAGAACGCAGACAGGTGGGACGGCATGGACTGGCCCGTCAACAACAGCAACTGCGTCGCACTGGATCTGGTCTTCACCGACGGCACGACCCTGCGAGACTCCGGTGCCGCGGACCAGAACGGCAACAAGGCCCACCCTGCCGCGCAATGTGACCGCCTCAAGCCGAACGAATGGAACCACATCACCGTCCAGCTCACCGACCACAGCGGCAAGGAGATCAACCGCATCACCCTCGGCTACGACCAGAACTACCCCGGTGCCGCCGACTACAGCGGCTACATCGACGACATCAAGATCAGCTGAACTCCTCGACTCGCTTCAGACGCAGAGCCACACTCGTCGAGTGTGGCTCTGCAACGCCCTCGAGGTCTCCCGGTGTTTGGCTCCGGCGCCACACCGTCCCCGGTCAGAGACTGCACCTGCATTCGGAGTGGGTGGAATGGTGCGGGCCCCCGACAGCGGGCGCCAGGACGTCGCGGGACCTGCTGCCGGCCTTCCATCTGCCGCGGCCCTCGCGGGATCTCGCTGCGCCGCTGCGGACGCCCGCGAGTACGGGAAACGGCTCATGGGCTTCTCCGGCTGTCTCCCGGCAACGGGGCGACGTGAGCGACCGCGCGCCTTGGGCCTACCCGTCCACATCCGGCCGGGCGGACACGGCACCCAGCCGAGCACCGTCACAGCGCAAGCAGAAGGGGGCACCACCCGGACAGCGACCCCACCCACCTCCCTGTCATTCGGGCAGACCCTGGGCCCTGGATGGTATCGCTGGTACCGTTGGTGTCATGAAGGAGCAGAAAGCCATGAGTCTACGCTTCCCCGACCCCGAGCAGCGGGCCGCGATCGCCGCCGCCGCCCGGCAGGAAGGGGTGAGCATGCAGGAGTACATCCTCTCCGCCGCCTACGCCCGCGCCACCGCCGTGGAGAACACGTTCCTCGACGCGTTCCGGGAGTCGATGGCGCGCAGCGCTGGCGTGCTCGGCGCTGAGCCCAGCACTGTGGATCCGTCGGCGGAACAGCGGGCAGCCGAGCAGCAGGCCCTCGCCGAGCTGGAGCAAGCGGAAGGGGGCCGGGCCGCGTGACCGAGCCCGGATCCGAAGCCCATCCGCTCGACGTCGCCTACCTCCTCCACGCTGCCGAGCTCCTGCCCGGGGACCCGCAGGTCGACGACCTCGGCCCGCTGTACGCGGCGGTGGCCCGGGTCAACGCCCGCGCCATGGAGCGCGACGTCTACGGCACGCTGAACCTCAAGGCCGCCGCCCTGCTGCAGACCCTCGCGAAACTCCCCTGCCTCGAGCACTCCAACGAGGCCTTCGCATGGCACTCCACCGAGGCCTACCTCGTCCTCAACGGCCGCCACCTCGCCTATGAGCCGAAGGACGCCCTCGCCCTCGTCCGCGACACCGCCACCGGCGCCCTCGGCGTTCCCCGCATCGCCCGCCAGCTCCGGGACTGGACCACCCCCTGACCGAGTTTCCCAGGCCATACCGGAGCAGAGCAGGCCGGTGCGCTCTCCCTCCACCGCTTCACCGGGCGGATTCCTCGACGGCGAGGGCTTCGGCAGCACGACGGCCACGCGGTCGACCGCTCCCTGCTGGACAGTGAAGCGGCCGTTCACTCCGATGTGGCGGTGCAGATGGCCGAGGCGCTGTTCGCAGCCCGGTCGCCTCGCGATTGAGTCGGCCGATGGGTCCACCGGATGATGCTGGGACCGGAGCGACACTCGCCAAGTGTGCGAACGCCGCTTCGGAGCACATCCGTTCGGGGTTGTCGCCGGCCGAGGCCAACGGCTGCCCGGCAGTCTCCGGTCCGACACCGAACAGCTCAAGCAGTCGCGGTGCGGCCTGCTTGACCGGCGGACCGATCTCGGCGTGCAGCTCGGCGACCTCCTCATCCAGCGCTGGAGGCGGCGGGCGAGGCGCCGCAGCGATGCCCGGGTCGAGGCCAGCGGGCGAGACAGGTCATCACCGGGCCGCAGGCGCGCAATGAGAGCTGCGAACGGTCAGCCGCGCCGGCGGGTGGTGGACGAGGTCGCGCCGTTGATCGATGGGATGCTGCGGGCGGAGATCCTGCTCAAGGGGGCGGTGATTCATGAGCGTCTAGGACGTGTTTTGGGTCGGGTTGTCTGGGCGTCCGAAGAGGAGGTCGTAGCCGGAGGGGAGCTGGAGCAGGATCTGCCCCATCAGGTCCTCGCCCGCAGTGTCGGCGACGGTGGACAGCACGGCACTTACGTCCCAGGTCGCGGTCTGCTCGGTGGCACCCTCGATCCAGGCGGCGGTCGCGCGGACGAACCGCTCTGGGGGCAGCGGCTCGGCGCTCTGCAGCGGGTTGAGCAGGATCAGCGCGAAGCTCTCCGGCAGGCGTGCCGCGAGCTGGGCGCGGACATCACCGACCAGGTGGGCGCCGAGCAGGGCGATCACCACGCGGGCCGCACGATCGGCTTCCTCCGGAGTGTCGTACTCTCCGCGCTGGGTCACCCGGTCGAGGAACGCCTGATGTCGCAGGGTCATCGGCCGCCCCTTTCCTCTTCGGACTTTCCACGGGGTGCGGAGGGCGGGGCAGGGGCGGATCAGGTGCCCGTCCTTTGCACCGTCTCCGCGCCGGTGTCAGCCGGAGATCTCCTTGCGGCCGGTGCCGACTCCGATGGAGACCTTGCGGGGCTTGGCCCGCTCGGCGATCGGGATGTGCAGGGTGAGCACGCCCGCGTCGTAGTCGGCCTGGATGTGCTCGGTGTCGAGGGTGTCGGCGAGAACGATCTGGCGGGAGAAGACGCCCCACGGCCGCTCGGACAGTTCCATCTGTACGTCGTCGGTCTTGGCCGCCGGCCGGCGCTCGGCCTTGACGGTGAGCATGTTCCGCTCGACGTCGATGTCGATCGCGTCCGCGGTGACGCCGGGGAGGTCGAAGGCCACCACGTACTCGTCGCCCTCGCGGTAGGCGTCCATCGGCATCGCCGACGGTTTCGACCAGGTGCCCGGGCCCATCATCTGCTGTGCCAGCCGGTCCAGCTCACGGAAGGGGTCGGTGCGCATCAACATGGTGAGGACACCTCCAGCAGGTCCAGGCGGTTGCTGCCAATGCGCTGCACTGACACCGTTGTAACATGTCATCCGATGGATGACAAACATGATGTCGTCGATGCGATGACCAGCCGAGGGAGGTGCCCATGACCGCAGCCGACCAGCCGCCCACGACCAGCACTGACGCCCACAGCCCGGCGTCCTTCCTCGCCGCCGCGGCGGCCCTTGCCGCCATGGACGAAGCCCTGCGCGATGCCCAGCGCGAGACCCCCGACACCGCCGACCCGGGTGCCGAGCAGGCTCTGGCCTCCCTGATGCTGCTGCGGCAGGTACGCGAGCAACTCGCCGGCTGGGAGACCGGCCTGATCGAAACCGCCCGCGCCGCGGGCGCCAGCTGGGCCGACCTCGCTCGCCCCCTCGGCGTCGCCAGCCGCCAGGCCGCCGAGCGTCGATATCTGCGCGGCCGCCCCGGCGCCGTCGGCACCACCGGCGAGCAGCGCGTGACCGCCACCCGCCAGGCCAGGGCCGCCGAACGCGCCACAGCCACCTGGGCCCGTGCCAACGCCGCCGACCTGCGCCGCCTCGCCGGACAGCTCACCTCGCTCACCCACCTCGCGCCCGACGCACGCTCGGCCCAGGCCGCCCTGCATGCCGCCCTCGGCGCCACCGACGCCGCGGAACTCATTGCGCCTCTGACCGGCATGCGCCCACACCTCGATGCCCACCACACCGACCTCGTCGAGTCCCTGGACGCCCTCGCCGACCGACTCACGGCGACAGAAGCTGACGATGCCTGACTCCCACCATGAAGAGTCACCAGGCAAGGGGTGCAGTCCGGCCTGCCCGGACCACGCCGACGGCGGGCAACGACTCGTCTCGGCCCCAGTCCAATCCGTTCATGACGTTCCCGCAGAGAGGGCCCCACATGGGTAGCAGTGTCGAGACGCTCGAATTCCAGGCCGAAACACGCCAGTTGCTCCGACTGGTGATTCACTCGATCTACTCGAACAAGGACATCTTCCTGCGGGAGCTGATCTCGAACGCCTCCGACGCACTGGACAAGCTACGGCTGGAATCGCTGACTGACCCCGGCCTCTCCGAGCTCGACACCACCGACCTGCACATCGCGTTGGAGGTCGACAAGGACGCCCGCACATTGACCGTCCGTGACAACGGGATCGGCATGAGCCGGCACGATCTCGTGGAGCTGATCGGCACGATCGCCAAATCCGGCACCGCCGGCCTGCTGGAGAAGATCAAGGAGTCCAAGGACGCCGCCACTGCAGAAAGCCTGATCGGGCAGTTCGGCGTCGGCTTCTACTCGGCGTTCATGGTTGCCGACAAGGTCACCCTGCGCACCCGGCGAGCCGGCACCGACTCCGGCACCCAGTGGGAGTCCGACGGGGAGGGCACCTACGACCTCCAGGCCGTCGACGGCCTGCCCGTGGGCACCTCGGTCACCCTGCACCTCAAGCCCGCCGACAGCGAGGACGGACTCGCCGACTACCTGTCCGAGTCGAAGATCCGTCAGATCGTCAAACGCTACTCGGACTTCATCCGCTGGCCCATCCGGATGACCACCGAGCGCACCGACACCGAGGGCGAGACCACCCTCGACGTCGACACGCTCAACTCGATGAAGGCGCTGTGGGCCCGGCCACGCACCGAGGTGACACAGGACGAGTACAACGAGTTCTACCAGCAGATCAGCCACGACTGGCTGCCCCCGGCCGAGACGATCCATATGCGCGCCGAAGGCACCTTCGAGTACGAGGCACTGCTGTTCATCCCCTCACAGGCACCCTTCGACCTGTTCTCCCGCGAGACCAAGCGCGGCGTGCAGCTGTACGTCAAGCGGGTGTTCATCATGGACGACTGCGAAGCGCTCATGCCCAACTACCTGCGCTTCGTCAAGGGTGTCGTGGACGCCCACGACCTGTCGTTGAACGTTTCCCGCGAGATCCTCCAGCACGACCGCCAGATCCGCGGCGTGCGTCGGCGCCTGGTCAAGAAGGTCCTCGGCGCCATCAAGGACATGCAGTCCAAGGACGCCGAGCGCTACGCGCAGCTCTGGACGCAGTTCGGCCGGGCGCTGAAGGAAGGTCTGGTCGAGGACACGGACAACACCGAGGCACTGCTTGAGCTGGTGTCGGCCGCCTCCACACACGACCCGGAGAAGACCACCACCCTGCGCGAGTACGTCGAGCGCATGAAGGACGGCCAGGACGCCATCTACTACCTGACCGGCGAGACTCGCGCGACGGTGGAGAACTCCCCGCACATGGAGGCCTTCGCCGCCAAGGGGTACGAGGTCCTGATCCTCACCGACCCCATCGACGAGGTGTGGGTGGACCGGGTCCCGGCCTTCGCAGGCCACCGGCTGCAGTCCATCGCCAAGGGCCAGGTCGACCTCGACGAGTCCGCCGACAGCGACCAGCAGACCGAGGCGGAGAAGGCCCAGCGCGAGCAGGACTACGCCGCTCTCCTGCCGTGGCTGACGACCATCCTGTCCAAGCAGGTCAAGCAGGTCCGTCTGTCGTCGCGCCTGACGACCTCGGCAGCATGCATCGTCGGCGACGCCCACGACATGACCCCGACCCTGGAGAAGATGTACCGGGCGATGGGACAGCAACTTCCCCCCGTCAAGCGGATCCTGGAACTCAACCCCGCACACCCGCTGATCGCCGCCCTGCGCACAGCTCACAACACCAATCCCGACGACCCCGCACTGGCGGAGATCGCCGAGCTGGCATACGGCAGCGCGCTGCTCGCCGAAGGCGGCGACCTGCCAGACCCTGCCCGCTTCACCCGGCTGCTCACCGACCACCTGACCCGCACTCTGTAATCATCGGCGCTGCCCGGCACGGCCCAAGCCCGCCCGGTCGCGCCCCCCTGATCTCGTCCTCCTCACACTCCCCATGAACCCCGCCCGGTCCGGCACCCTTACGGGTGCCGGACCGGGCGGGGTGTGTTCGGGCTGCCCTGCCGCGCCCGCCAGAGAGCCGAGCAGCAGCCGCCCCGACGGCTCAGACCTCACACGCCGTGAATCACGCCTTTGACAAGCAAATCCGTGATTCAGGACCAGGAGGACGAGGTTCCCGCACGCCTTGTCTGGGCGAGGCCGTCACCATGGTGCCCCAAGGCGTGCGGACGCGCTGCGGACCAGGGAGCTCACGAGCCAGGTGCTCTGCTTGGTGTGCTGCGGCTGGAGCCAATGACGGCGCCCCACCGCAACGGCGCACGCGCCTCGACCCGACCGACCGCACGGCGGTGGACGAGGAGAGGTTGCACCGTCCTTGCGAGGGTGGCCTTCACCGCCTCCACGACACTGGCCGCCTGGGACGGATCCAGACCCTCTCAACTCCCCGGACCGCATGAAGCGGCTCATCGGCGAATCGTCGACGGCTGACGGAGCCGGATGCGGCGCGCCGAGGAAGCGGCGGGGTCTGCATCAGGGCGGGCTCAGTCGGCGCTACCCACCGCGGCGAGCGGCACGCGCCCTGTTGCCGCAGCCGATCGAACACCACGCCTGATCCCGCCTGCGTGCGAGGAAGAACATCCCGCAGCTCGGCGCCGGGCAGCATCGCAACCGCGCCTGCTCCGGCCCCGCGGCCAGCACGAGCGTCTGCCGGGCGACCGCCGCCGCGACCGGCCCGCCGGCCTCCCGCTCCGTGAGGTGGCCGTCGTCGTCGACCTGGAACGTCACCGGGGCCCGCGCGGACAGCGCGTTGAGCCGCGCCCGCGCCGGCCCCGGCAGCGGCGCCTGGCGCGCCGCCGCGTCCAGGGCGGCCCTGACCGGGCCGCGCAGCTCCGTCAGATCCTGCAGGGGCAGATCGGCGAGTTCCCGGTCGAGTGCCTTCCCACGCCAGAGTTCCAGCAGCTCCGGGTCGGCCAGCAGGTCGACGTCGCCACCCGCGTGACCGGCTCCGACGACGACGGTGTTGGCCAGGTCGAGTACCGGCCGCTCGCCGATCCACGGCATCTCGCGCAGGTTCTTGAGGGACATGTCATCAACCTACCGGACCCACGGATTCCCTGCCTCGAATCCGTGATAGCTTTCACTCACGGATTGAGTAAACCAATTCCGTGAGAAGACGAGGGAAGGGTTCCCATGAGCACCACCATCGAGTACGTCCGCTTCGCCTGCGCCGACCCCGAGCAGCTGACCCACCACCGCGCCAAGCTGATCGGCCTCCTGCGCGAGCGGTACGGGCCCGACTTCCTCGGCGCGCACCTCGCCCGCTACGAAGACGGCTCCCTGCTCGACCTCATCCTCTGGGCCTCCCCGGAAGCAGCCGCCCGCGCGGCGAAGGAGATGCCCGGGGATCCGGCCGCCTCCGAGTTCTTCAGCCTGATCGGCGAGGTCCACGAGATGCGGCACGCCCGGATACTGCACAGCGCCCGGCCGTAACCGAGCAGGCACGGTCGCGCGCCCCGACCTCACCGGGCGCGCGACCGCTGTCGGCAGCCCGACGAGGAGGATCGCCGTGCCCACGGCCGACGAACTGATCAACCCACACACCACCGACAGGCTCGCCTCCGTCATGGCGGCGGCGGGCGCCCCGCCGGCGACCGCGATCCACGACTGTGGACCACTCCTGGACGGCCTCACCTTCAGCGAACGGGTCGACGCGGTGAAGGAGGCCGTCCTCGCCGATCTGCCCGACACATACCCGGACTTTGCGGAGATCGTCCGCACGGCTCTCCGCGATCCCGCCTTCACCGGTTGGATGACCTTTCCCGTGAACGCCGCGGTCAGCGAACGCGCCCTGGCACACGGTGTGTTCGAGCCCGCCCTGGACCTGCTCGCCGAGCTCACCCCGCTGTTGACCGCGGAGATGGCCGTACGCCCCTTCCTCCGCCACGACCTCCCCCGGGCGCTGGGGCCGGTCCTGGCGTGGACCCGCCATCCCGACGAGCACGTGCGCCGACTGGCGAGCGAAGGCACGCGGCCCCGGCTGCCATGGGCGGCGCGGCTGACCCACCTCGTCGCCGACCCGACCCCGGCCCTGCCCGTCCTGGACGCGTTGTACCGCGACACAAGCCAGTACGTCAGACGCTCGGTGGCCAACCATCTCAACGACATCAGCCGGGACCACCCGAGCACGGCCCTCGCCGCCGCCGCGCGCTGGCTCGCCTATCCGGCGCCCACCACTCCCGCCCTGGTCCGCCATGGCCTGCGGACGCTCCTCAAGAACGGCCACGCCGATGCCCTGGCACTCCTCGGCCACGATCCCGACGTCGCCGTTCAGGTCGTCGGTCCCGATGTCCGCACACCCGAGGTGCACATCGGAGAGCATCTCGTCTTCGGCTACGAGGTCACCAACACGAGCCCCCGCACCGTTCCCCTCGTCATCGACTACATCGTCCACCACCGCAAGGCGAACGGCACTCTCACCCCGAAGGTCTTCAAGCTGACTGCCCGCCGCCTCGCCGCCGGCGAAAGTTGGTCGGCCGTCCGGCGGCATTCCTTCCGAGAGCTCAGCACTCGCCGCTACCACCTGGGTGTTCACCGCGTGCAACTCCAGATCAACGGGCAGCCTCACGGGTCCGCCGAATTCACCCTCGGCGCCCGACGTGACGCGGCCCCTGCCGGGCCGTCCGTCTCCTGACCGCCATCACGAGAGGGCGGCCCGACGACCGGCCCGGCGGGCCGAACCCCGGCCCGGGCGGCCCCGGCGCAGTGATCCTCATGGAGGTGATCGCGACAGCCCGGTTCTGCTCCTTCGCCTTCTTGCAGGTGGCTCTGTTCCTCACCCCCGAGGCCTGGCGGGAAAGCCCAACGGCGCTCCGGGCCTGGGGAATCCTCGACGGGCTCGGGCTCGTCGCGATCGCCGCGTTCGCAGTCCTCCTCTTCGACGGCGTCATGGCCGCCTGCCGGTCCGACGAGGCGACCTGTCCCAGACCCGGACACCCGATGAGTTCCCCAACCCACGGCTCACGAGGCAGGTGCGGTCCCCCGGGGCGGACTCAGGCCTCCGTCGGTGTCCGCGAGGACGAGCCTTGCTCACAGCAGGGTGGTCGCGTGCCATGGATCCGAAACCGCCCTCGCCGATTCAGTGCGAGCGTGCCAAGGCCGCCGAACCGTCGGCGGCCGGGCACAGGCCCGCGGCCGGCGGCATCCTGCAGCGGCGCCGGCCGGGGCCCGGGCCGGCACTCCCCACGCGCCGCCGGCCGGGGAAGGCGGTCAGGCGTCGGCGGCCGGATCGCGGCCCTCCAGAGCCCTCGGCCCGGTCGCGGACCCGCTCAGAGGAGTCCCCAGGTGCTGTACCCGGGCCGCGCTCGCGGACCGTTCCCTGGTCTCCGCGAAACGCCGGCTGTTGCGCCTGCGCTGCTCGTCGAACCACTCCCTGCCCTCTGCGGCCACCGCGACCAGGATGCGGCTGGCGGTCGAGATACCCGACACCTCCTGGGACAGGCTCAGCAGGTGCGACAGGTCCTCGGCGGAGGACTGCTCGGTCGTGGTGAAGTTCTCCACCCGCAACCGCGTCTCATGGCTGCTGTCCCGCTCGATGACCAGTTCCTCGCTCAGCGTCAGCTCACCCGACTCCGCGTTTCCGCGGACCGACCCGTCCGGCAGAACGGTGACGGCCTGCCGGAAGCCCGAACGGCGATCGGTCAGCTGCACGCTCTTCCGGTCCACCTTGACCGACGAGATCGACTCGTAGCGCTGTGAAGTGTCCGAGCGGCCGTGGTGCGTCCCCTCGGCGAAGTCCACGGTCCAGGTGGCAAGCCGAATACCGCGCTCGGTCATCACATAGAGCCGGATCCGGTAGACCGAGTAGCGCACCGGGCCGTTGCTCACCTTGGCCCGGCGGGCACCCTCACCGGCCTCCAGAACGAAGAAGTCGTAGACGATCTGGTGCGGCCGCAGGTCGTAGTGGTGCAGCGCCTCGCGGCGCAGGTGACGCATGTCGTAGTTGAGCCAGCGCCCCATCTCCCAGTCGTGCGGCTGGTGGGCGTCCAGGAACGCGCGCCACTCGCCGAACGTTCGCTGCTCGCCCTCCCAGCGTGTCCGGAACTCCTCACGGTCCACGGCGCGCCGCAGCTGTTCGCCGCGGAACGGCGCGGCGCCCTTGGCAACCAGGTACCCACCGAGCGCCCACACCGCGAGGGCCTGCAGGAACGCACCGGGGTCGGCGGCGGCCGAACCGGCCGTCAGAACACCTCCGGCCAGGGCCAGCAGCCCTCCGAGGAACCCGGCGTGCACGGCGAGAGGGACGTCGCGCCGCCGGCGGCCGCCGGTGAGCAGCCCGGCCCTCCATCGTCCGGCGGTGTCCTGCGCGTGCTTGCGGATCAGCCAGTCCAGCCCGTACGGGTCGTTGTCCGGCCCGTACATGTCGCTCAGTTCCTCCAGCAGGTCGGCCCGCGGGACCGCGGTGACCGCCCACCAGGCGTCGAAGTCCTCGCCGGACCGGACCTGCCGGGCGAAGTGGCCGTCGACGATCCGGTCGACGGTCCCGGCGAACGCGAGCTGAGCCGGGGAGGGGCCACCGGGACCCGACCCCGGATAGGCCTGCCCGTACCGGCGGGTCGCCGGGCCGCCGTTCGCTCGCCAGACGCCCTCCTGCCGGGCCCGGCCGCGCCGCCACGCCCGGTCGACGCCGAACCACGTCGCGGCGGCCCCGCCGCCCACGAGCAGCAGCAGAGCCACCAGCGCGGAGCCCGCCGAGCCGTGGAACATCGTCGGGACGCCGGTGAAGAGGCCCGCCAGCACCAGCAGGACGCCTCCTCCCAGCATGGCCTTGAACCTGAACGTGACCGGTATGACGACGGCCGGCACCTGCAGCGGCGGGAGCGGGTCGGGCTCGAAGAACAGCGGTACCCGCTCCGCCCGACGCGTGTCCGTCCTGTGGGCGCGGATGTCGTCTGCCTCCTCCGCGTCCAACCGCTCGCGCACGATCTCGGAGAGGAAGTGCCGCAGGTGGTCGAGGACCTCGACCCGCCTGGCCTCCGGCAGCGAGTCGATCGCCGTGGCGGTTGCGTCACCTCTACGGGCTGCCAGTTCGTCCGGGCCGACATCGACCGGCGCCTGGCCGAAAGCCTCGCTCAGCAGCAGCAGGACGACTCGCGCGGCCCGCCCGTACGCGTCCGCCGGGCGTTCGCCCAGCAGGTGCTCCAGGGTGTGAAGTTTCTCCATGTCGTCGGTGGTGAGGTCTTCCACTGCCCGGCGGCTGACAATGGCCAGCGCCCATCGGTAGAGCACCTCGGTGCCGCTCAGCCGCTGGGCCACCGCCTCACCGATGAGTTCCTCGGCGCGTGCCCTCAGACCCGCGTCGAGCAGCAGCCGCCCCTTGCCGAACCGCTCCTGAGGAGTGGCGTCGGGGTGGACGACGTACTGGGTGACCGTGCCGTGGTTGACGCCGACGGCCTGCTGCCCGCCGACGGACGCGCCGGGCGCCGCCGACTGGTGGACGGCGCCGTCCTCCGGCCATGGGGAGAAGTCCTGCCGGTGCGGTGTGCCGTTCATGGTCACGCCCCTCTCACCGCTGTGATGACGGCGGCCGCTGCCGCAGCGAGAGCGGCGACCGGCTCCACCAGGCCCCGGAAACTGCGCAGGGCGAGTACGAAGCGGTTCCGCCCGGACGGACCCGAGGCGGCCTCCCGGGTGGCCTCGTCGAGCGCGTGCGAGGCGCCCTCGAAGGTTTCCTCGTCGACCTCGTGCCGCTCGTGCGCCTCCCGCAGCGCCCGGCGCAGCGCGGTGACGTGGGCGAGTAGTTCGGGGTCGGCGGCCGGGCCGTCCCCGCCGTTCACGCTCTGGGTGACGACACCGTCGTTCCTGCCGACGTACTGCTGGGCGAGACCACCGCTCTGGTAGACGATGGGGCGCTCGTAGTCGTCGGATTGCTCCGCGGTCATGCTTGTGCTCCTAACGGTGCGGTCCGGCGCCGTGCAAGCCGCCGGGGTGGACGAGGGGTGCTGCAGGGCGGGACGGGCGCTCTCGCCGTCGGCACGGCCCACAGCGACGAGAGGGGGGCCCGCCGCGGGCGGGGCGCCGTCGAGTCCGGGCGGGACGGGGTATCCGGGCACCCGGACCCAGACCGTCTCGTCGTGGATCTCCTTGCTGTCGAACCGGACCGGCCGGAACGAGTCGGTGTCCAGTTCCGGGTAGTCGTGCCGCAGGACGGCGCGATGCCAGGCGTCGGAGATCCCCAGCACCAGGTGGGCTTCCTCGGCGGCGGACAGCGCGTCCCGCAGCGGCTGGTGGTCCACCATGCGGCAGGCCGTGTTGAGGTCCTCGCCGACCCAGCCGCGGCCGTCCCAGCCGACTTCCCCGGAATGCAACACCACCCGCAGCCGCAGTGCTGCCGTGGCGTTGCTGGTCTGCGCGTGGGCCCGCAGACCGATTCGCAGCCGCGCGACGAAGGGGCCGACCAGATCGGTCTTGGCCACCGACCCCGGCAGCAGAAGGAACATCCCGTCCCCGCGGTCAACCGGCCGCGAGGCGCCGAGGCGATCGATCCCCGCCTCGTCCAGCACCCGCTCCATCAGTCCGTAGAGGCTGTCGCGCAGGAAGGACTGGACGGGGTTGGGCCGGGCGCCGAACTTCTCCATGTCGACGACCAGAATGTTGAAGTATTGCGGTTTGACTGCCACGTGCCGTCAGCCTCTTCTCCCGGTACCCGGCGCCCGTGGGGCCGTGACGTGCGCGTGACACACACCCCTCCCGGCCCCGCCGCCCGCCGTTGATGTGATCTGGATATCGAGTGCCCGGTGCTGCCGCAGCGTCATATGACGCAACTCCGGGGTGTCACCGAACCCGTGTCAGCCGGAGCTCCATCGCGCCAGCCCTTCGGGATCGGTCACGACCAGCCGGCCGCGGACCGTGCTGACCAGGCCCTCCTCGTGCAGCTCCCGCAGAATGCGCACCACCGACTCGCGCGAGGTGCCGGCTGCCCCCGCAAGATCTTTCTGGGTGACGACGACGGCGAGCGCGCCAGCCGGAGCAGGCACGGGGACTCCGTGGGACACAGCGAGTTCCACCAGTACCCGCGCCACCCGGACGCCGGCAGCGTAGGCGCCCTGGTCGGCCCGCCTCCGGTCGGCGTCGCGCAGCCGCCCGGCCACGGTCCGCAGGACCGCGAGCGCCAGTCCGCCGTGCTCCTCCAGCAGCCGCAGGAACCGGCCGGCGAGCACGGACACCCCGGTCACCGGCTGCATGGCGACGGCGCTCGCCGACCGCGGCCGGCCGTCGAGACAGGACAGCTCCCCGAGCAGCTCACCGGCCCCCCGGACAGCCAGCACACTGGTGTAGCCGTTCGGCGACTGCCGTACGACCTTTACCAGCCCGGCGCTGATCAGAATGACGTCGTCCGGGCTCGACCCCTCGGACAGCAATGTCTCGCCCTTGCGCCAGAATCGTTCCCGGCCCGCTTCGTGCATGAGTGTCAGTTCGCCCTGCGTGAAGGGAAGCTGCCGCACTCCGTCCCCACCCCCTGTGCCACGGCCGTCGCGCAGGCACCTACGACTGATATCGAGCGGGGCGACCATGCTTGAACCGAATACCGGAACACCACTCTTTCCGATGAATCGGCATCGTTACGCCTTCACGGGAATGGCGGGTGTGATGGACCCCAGGTCCACCCACGCACGACCGCCGCCCCGCCGTGGACGCACCGCACACCCTGAACGCCGTCATCGCCGGGTCGTCCAGCAGAGCGGCCCGCGTCCGGGCACCGCTGGCCAAAAAGCACCGCCAGGTCGCCCCCGATCTGCTGGGTGACGCACACCGGCACATCAGCCGAGCCCGAACCGATTGCCCTGATACTGCTCGGACAAGTGAGCAACGGGCTACCCTGCCGGGGAGTTGCTTTCAACCTCGGAAGGCCGGAGTCGGCCTTGGCGCGCGACCCGTCCAGAAGCCAGTGCCCATGCGTGACCGAAGCCCAGCTCCTTGGGGAGAGGAGTCCACTGAAACCGGTGTGCGGCACGAACAGGATCCGCGTCGAGTCCGTTTCTGACAGCGGCCGAGTCCGGGTTGGGTGAGGTGTCCCTGGCGGACGAGTCGTCCCAGGCGGGAGTGACGTTGATCGAGGGCTCGTCGGTGGGCAGGCCGAGGTGCTCGTGTCGGCGGCCAGTTCGGCGACGGTGCGTGCCGCGCCCGCCTCGATCTCGGCGGCCCGCGCGCCCATGCTCGCGTACAGCGTCTCCACACCGGTGCCGGCCCAGGTCAGCAGCCGGCACAGACTGTCGGCGGCCCGTGCGACACGGGTGAGCACATGGCCGCGGATCCATCGCGATCTCGCCTGATCAGGTGCCGAGTTCTCGTTCGGCACCGCTGCCCAGTGCGGCGATCTCGGCAGCCGAGGCGTTGCCTCCGGTGCACACCACTGCGATGCGTTGCTCGGCAAATCCCTCCGAGTCGGCCAGTACGGCTGCCAGCGCGGCTGCGCCGGCGCCTTCGGCAAGGGTGTGCGCGTGACTGGCCAGCAGCCGCTGCGCCTCGAAGACCTGCGCGTCGGAGACCAGGCGAAAGTCGGCGAGACCTGCGCGCATGAGCTGCTGCGGCAGCGTGAACCCTCGCCCCGTGGCCAGGCCCTCGACGGTGGTGTGATCGGGACGTCGTACGCAGGCACCGGCCCGCCACGAGTCATGTGCTGCGGGCGCGGCGGACGACTGCACCGCGACGACTCGGCAGTCCGGCGCGAGCTTCGCGGCGACAAGGCAGGCCGCGGCGGCCCCGGTGCCGCTGCCGACGGGTACCAACACTGCGTCGAGGTCGGGCCGAGCCTCGAAGATCTCCAGATAGGTGGTGCCGACGCCGGCCAGCAGGGCCGGGGTGTCGCCAGGGCTGACCAGGTGCAGCCCGCCGTCCGCCGCCAGCTGCTCGGCACGCTCCTGAGCCGCGGCCATGTCCGCGCCATGCAGAACCGCCGTGGCACCGAGCGCGCGTACGGCACGCACCTTCTCCGTGCTCGCCGTTGCCGGCATCACTACCGTGCAGGGGGCGCCGAACTCGGCGCAGGCATAGGCCAGCGACTGCGCATGGTTGCCTGTGGAGTAGGTGACCAGTCCCCGGGCCCGCTGCCCGGGAGCCATGGTGGCGAGCAGCGTGAGCCCGCCGCGCACCTTGAAGGCCCCGACCGGTTGCACGTTCTCATGCTTGACATAGACGGTTGCGCCCGTTGCTGCATCGAGCGCCGGATAAGACCACATCGGCGTTACAGGTAGGCGACCGGCCAAAAGGTCTCGTGCGGCCAGGACGTCGGCGTAGGCGAGTTCGTGTTCCATGCGGCCATTGTGGGCCCGCCCACCTCATAGATCTAATGCCACTATTCATGTAGAGTCATCAATGAGATTGATGGGTGGATGCCATGCTCGACGTGACCCGGCTGCGAGTGCTTGCCGCAGTCGCCAAACACGGTTCAGTCACTGCCGCGGCCCGGGCATTGAACTATGCACAACCGTCGATCAGCCACCATCTGGCCCGGCTGGAGACTGAGACCGGCAGCAAACTCGTGCAGCGGGTGGGCCGCGGAATTCGCCTGACCGATGCGGGCCGGATGCTCGCCGAGCGCGCCGAGGAGATCCTGGGCCGCCTCGACGCCGCAGAGGCCGAACTTGCCGCGCACACAGGGCTGCGTGCAGGCCGGGTCCGCCTGGCCGCGTTCCCTTCCGCCCTCGGTACGTTCGTCCCGCGGGCCGCGGCCGCGTTCACCGCAGCGCACCCTGATGTCGAGTTGCGCTTCACCGAGGCCGAACCGCCCGACGCGGTACGGCTGCTGCGGTCGGGCGAGGTCGATGTGGCGCTGCTGTTCACCTACCCGGACACATCACCGGCCGATGACGGGCTACGCCGAACGCCGCTGCTCACCGAGTCGATCTACCTCGTGACCCCGACCAGCCTGCCGGGCGATACTCTCGCCGACCACGCCATGCGTCGGTGGATCACTGGGTGCGAGCGATGCCGGAAGCACCTCGTGCGATCCTGCGCCGCCGCCGGTTTCACGCCTGACATCGCCTTCACCACCGACGACTATGTCGCCGTACAGGCACTCGTCGCCGCCGGGCTGGGCGTCACCACACTGCCGGCCCTGGCCCTGGCTGCCCAACGCAACCCCTCAGTACGGCTGGTACGCCTACCCGATCAGGAACGGTTGATCAGCGCTGCGGTGCACGGAGAAGCGCCTGACCCACCAGCGACCGTGGCGCTGCTGGAACATCTCACGCAGGCCGCCGCGACGACGTTGTCTCCGCATTGAGTCCTCCCCGCGCCGGTCCGGGGACCGACGGCCGTCCGGGAATCCGCTCCGACCGTGGCGTGCCTGGCTTCGGTGCGCGGCCGACGACGTGATGCGGCAGGCGTGTGAGGGCCGGACCGCCTACGCATGGCTCCGCACGATGATCTTTCCGGTGTTCTCGCCGTGCAGCATGCCCAGGAACGCGTCCACGATGTTCTCGAATCCGTCCACCACCGTCTGATCCAGCGCGAGCCGGCCGCTCTGCAGATGCGGGACCGCGAACTCGTACAGCTCGTCCTGCAGGGCGCGGTAGTTGCTGACCAGGAAGCCTTCCATGCGGAGGCTCTTCTCCACGATGTCCGAGTAGTTGACGTGCGGCGGGGACGCGTCCGGGTTGTTGTAGCGGCTGATGGTGCCGATCCGGACGATGCGGCCGAACTCGCGCAGCGCGCCCACCGCGGCGGCCAGCTGCTCGCCGCCGACGTTGTCGACGAAGACGTCGATACCGTCCGGTGCAGTGCTGGCGAGCAGTTCGGCCGCAGGGCCATCGTGGTAGTCGAACGCCGCGTCGTAGCCCACCTCCTGGGTCAGGTGGTGGACCTTGGCCATCGAGCCCGCGCTGCCTACGAGCCGACCGGCGCCCAACAGTCGGGCGAACCGGCCGGTGGCAGTGCCGACGCCGCCGGCCGCGGCGGAGACGAAGAGGTCGTCGCCCTCGCGGAGCCGGGCGATGCGGGTGAGGCCCACGTAGGCCGTCAGTCCAGTGCCGCCGAGGACGCTCAGGTAGGCCGTCAGAGGGACCCCGTCGAAGCGGGGGAGCTTGCGGACCTCCTCGGGCCGGACCACGGAGTGCGTGCGCCAGCCCTCGCGGTGGAACACGATCTCGCCGTCGGTCAGCTCCGGCGTCCGCGAGCCAACGACGCGCCCGAGAGTCCGCCCCTCGAGCGGTGCGTGGAGCGCGAAGCCGCCGGGCGCATCGTCCATCATCCCGCGGTGGTACGGATCGACGGACCAGTAGAGGTTCTGAACGACCGCGGTACCGACCGCAGGATCGGGAATCGCGGACTCGACGAAGGTGAAATCCCCGGTGGTGGGGAAGCCGTACGGGCGGGCGGTCTGCTGGACGGTGATCGCGTTCTCGGTCATGCCAGGACCGTAGGACGGGAATGCAACACTCGGGCAGGCGGTTGGGCTCATGTGACGCCCCGTCCCATGAGCAGTTCTCATACCCTGAGGTGAGCTTCCCGTGGCCCGCACGACCGACACCGATCTCGCTCCGCACGAACTGCGTATCCTGGTGGCCGTTGCGGAAGCCGGGGGCTTCTCGGCCGGGGCCGAGGCACTCGGGCTGACACAGTCCGCGGTCTCCCACTCGGTGCGCGGCAGCGAGCGCAAGATCGGCGCCGTCCTGTTCGCACGCGGCCGCAGCGGTGCCAGACCCACCCCGGCGGGAGAGATGGCCGTGGCGCATGCGCGCCGCATCCTGCGCCTGCTGGACATGCTCGTCGACAAAGCGCGGGGAGCCGCCCGGTCCCAGGCGACACAGCAGCCAAAGGGACCGCTGCGGATCGCCGCCTTCCGCAGCACCGCGCTGCACCTCCTGCCGCCGGTCCTGCAGCGGCTGCGCGCGCGGCATCCCGGGATCGAGCCGCAGGTAAGGATCGTCCGCGAGCTCGGGCGCGGCACGGCAGGCGAGGTGGCCGACGGACGGTCGGATCTGGCCATCGCCACCTTGGACGGAGCGCAGCTCCCGGCGGGGCTGGTGGCGAGCGAGCTCTTCGAAGAGAGCTACTCCCTGGTACATCCGGTCGGACACCCGACTCCGCGCTCGCTGCCGCTGGTCGACTGGGCCGAGAACTGCGGCTCGTACACCCGCGCCTGGTGGGGCGCGCAGGACTGGATCCCGAAGGCCACGATCGAAGCCGAAGACGACGGAGCAGTGCTCTCGCTCGTGAGCAGGGGACACGGAATGGCGATCATGCCCGCGCTCTCCCTGGTCGAGGCACCGGACTCGATCGAAATCACCGACCTCGGTCCAAAGCGCCCGACGCGCCGTGTCGGCTACGTGACCACCCCGGAACTCGCCGGCTCCGCCGCCGTGCGCGCTCTGGTGCGGGAACTTCGGGCCACCGGCTCCACCCTCAGTTCAGGCAGTAGTCACTGAGGCTTCGCACGGGACGGCAGCAGTCTTGAGGTCCCGCATGCCGGGTGACCCAACTGTCGGCTCCGCCACAGCTGCCAGCGCAGCCAACTGTTTCGACAGGTCAGTCACCATGAAGGCCGGTTGCGCCCGGCCAGCTCAAAGTCCGCGTCTGCGGCCTGCAAAGCGGCAACTACTGTGAGAGCGGCTGCAAGTGGACCGATGGCGGTGGCTGGAGACCCTCGCCACAACGTCAAGGGCCGTCTCCAGCACGCGTCCTACTTCCGTGACGCCGCCGATGCCGGCCTTCGCCTCCTCTGGTGGTCAGGGCGTGTGCTGAACGCACTCCGGCTCTCGCCCTGGGGCGATGCGCCGGGCCGCGCTTCTGTCGACTCGGCCCGGCACACACGCACCGCACGGAGGTCAGAGATCGAACTCGTGGGGCGGCAGTTCAAGAGTGAAGCAGGCTTCCCGGACGATGGCCTGTTCGGTCTTGTCGAAGTCCCCGTCGGCACCGCCGATGACGATGCCGATCTGGATGACGGCACGCGCCTCGGCGGGCTTCTTCTTCGCCTTGGCGATCTCCTGCAGCACGCTCACCTTGCCGAAGTCGAAGTCGGCCGTGAGCCTGTTGAGATTGTCCTCGAAGCGCCGCTGAAGGTCGATGGCATCGAAGTTCTGCAGCACCTCGTTGGTGGCAATGAGCTGGGCCACCCGGCGGCGCTCGGCAGGGTCGATGGTGCCGTCCGCAGCGGCGACGAGCGCGCACATGGCCATGCTCGCGTCGCGGAAGGCACCGCTCTTGAGGTCGTTCCTCTTCGCCACGAGCTGGGTCTGCATCGTCGATGCGGACTCCTTGATGCGGTCCCACAGGGCCATGAGAACTCCATACGGTCGAAGGTCGGACCGTTCCGACAGCGGTCCGGTGCTCCAGCAATATCTACAGCAACGTAGAAACTAGCGGCTCGGCGGAGAAGTTCCCGTGATTCTTGGCGGAAGGTTCGGATGAAGTGGTCGACCGTAGCCATAGGGGACCGAGCTCCGCAGGACGTCCGGTGCTCGATGAGCTGACGGGTCCATCCGGCGACGATCGTGTTGCAGTCCTGGTGCCCGACCCCGCCGGGGGGTCCGTGAACCGGGTGATCGCGTCGCGCCTCTCGGAGAAGTACCCGTTGCGCTTGTCCGCCTCCAGCACCACTCCCATGCCGCCGGTTCCTGCGAGGAAGGTCACCTCGACTCGTCGGCCCGCTGCGCACACTACGGCGCCGGGGCGAGCCCGACCTCCTGGGAGAAGGGAAGCCGCTGGCCGGTGCCGGCGATACGGCCGAACTCCAGACCGGCGGACTTGAGCCGAAGCCGAGCCGTCCGAGCGCTTCGACGAACGCCTCCTTGGCCGGCAGCGGGCCCACCGCCACCCAGGTCGAGTTCGCCCTTGCCCTTCGCGCCGGCCACCACCAGTCCCGTGCACAAAGAGAGAACGATTCCCATGAGGACGGTCGCGCCGGGGGGCGAGGACCGGGTCGACCGCGGGGCCTCCCACGCCGAGCGATCAGAGCAGTCGTTTGAACGCCACACCGTGGCGTCCGCTCCCTCAAATCCTCTTGTGCTTCGTGAGAGCGGTGCCGTGCCCCCGTACAGGCGTCACGGCACCACGCACATGCGACCGGCGGGCTACTCGGCAGCAGCGAGGGCGGCAAGCGCCTGTGCCCAGCGGACGTACTTCAATTCGGCCAGATCCGCGACGGTCTTGACCCCGAACGCTTCCAGTAACAGCTCTCCGTCGCGGTCGGAGACCCCTTTCAGCACGCTCACCGGAGCTGCCAGGATCTCGGACAAGCTCTTGTCGGCCCACGCCTTGTCGAGCACCTTGTTCAGTTCTACCGAAGCCATGCGTCCTCTTTCGTGAGAGCAGGTGAGAGGCGGGCACCGCGGGGGACAACCCCTGGCAGCAACACGTTCCCTCTACAGACCCGTAGAAGCATATGGCTGCCGAGGTCGCTCCAAGTCATGTGCCGGGGGTTCCGGCTGGAAAGTCCGAAAAGCATCCTCGAGCGAGGCTGACCAGGGGCTGGACAGCCATTCCCGAGCGGCGCCCGGACTCAGGCGACCGGCCGGCTCGTGCTGTGACCGGGAGCATTCACCCCGGGATGTGGGGGGAACGACGGCGTCTGTTCTGCGTGACGACCGTATTGGGGCCGGTTCGGGGCCGGTTCGGGGCCGGGAAGGAGCGGCCCGATCCGCTCAGACGGTGATGACGATCTTGCCTCGCGTGTGCCCGCCTTCCAACTGGCCGATGACCTCGGGGACATCCTCCAGTCCACGGGTGGCACCGATCACCGGCGTCATCCTGCCCGTCTCGAGGAGCTCCGTCAGAAACTCCAGGTCGGCCCTCTTCGGCCGTACCGTGAAGACCACCACCCGCTGGCTCACGAACGGTGACATCGCCAGCGCCATGGCGATCCGGCCGACGGCTCCCAACCAGCGGCCCTTGGCGTCCCCACTGATGACGACGAGAGTGCCCTCCGGGGTGAGAGCCCGGCGGCAGGCCAGCGGCGTCTGCGTCCCCGCCAGGTACAGCACCAGATCGTAGCGCCGGCCGTGCCTGGTGAAGTCGTCGACGGTGTAGTCGACGACGTGGTCGGCGCCGATCGACCGGACAAGATCGGTGTTCCCGGTGCTGCACACGCCGGTGACGTCGGCGCCCAGAGCCTTGGCGATCTGTACGGCGAAGGTACCGACGCCTCCCGACGCACCGACGATCAGCACCCGGTGCCCCGGCCCGATCCGTCCCCGGTCGCGCAGCGCCTGCAGGGCGGTCTGCGCGGCAAGCGGGACAGCCGCCGCCTGTTCGAAGGTGAGGTTCCGGGGCTTGCGCGCCAGTTGCTCCTCCGGAACGGACGCGTACTCGGCGAATGCGCCCAGACCGCTGCCGAACGGGGATCCGTAGACCTCGTCGCCCGGCCGCAAAGTGGTCACCCGGCCGCCCACGGCCACGACCCGTCCGGCGAGATCGCAGCCCGGGACCGGGTGCGTGGGCCGGCGCAGGCCCAACTGGATGCGCGCGACATAGGGCTCGCCCCTCACCAGGTGCCAGTCGGCGGGATTGGCGGACGCAGCGTGCACCCGCACCAGCACCCCGTCATCATCGACGACCGGCCGCTCGACCTGCTCGAGTCGGAGGACGTCGCCGGGTGCTCCGTACGCGCGTTGAACGTACGCTCGCATCGGGCTTTCGATTTCTCCGGCGCTCACGGGCTTCATGGAACTTCCCTTCCTGCGGCGTGGGCACTGACGGGTTCAGCCGGTGGGCAGGGTGGCCTTCCGGTCCTCCCGCGCTTCGTTGCGGACGTCGCCGACTGCGCCGCCGTCGATGTCGAGGGGCGGCAGGAGGCGATCGAGCCACGCCGGGAGCCACCAGCAGGCTTCACCCAGGAGCTTCATCGTGGCGGGGACGAGCACCATGCGTACGACCGTCGCGTCGACGGCGATGGCGGTCGCCAGACCGAGTCCCAGCATCTTGGTGGTCGGATCATCACCGAGGACGAACCCCAGGAACACCGACACCATGATGAGCGCAGCCGAGGTGATCACCCGGGCGGTTCCGGCAAGACCGCGTACCACGGAGCCGTCGTTGTCGCCGGTCGCGAGATAGTGCTCGCGTACCCGGGAGAGCAGGAACACCTCGTAGTCCATCGACAGTCCGAACACGATGGCGAACATGAACATCGGGATGAACGACACGATCGGTACGGAGGATTCGAGGCCGATCAGTGAGGCCCCCCACCCCCACTGGAACACCATCACCAGCACGCCGTACGCGGCTCCGATGCTCAGCAGGTTCAGCGCGGCGGCCTTGAGGGGGACAAGAACCGAGCGGAACACCACTGTCAGCAGCAGCAACGACAGCACGACCACCGCGGTGACGAACAGGAGCAAGCGGTCCTTCACCCGGTCACCGAGATCGGCGAACGCGGCCGTCTGCCCTCCGACATGGGCGCGGGCTTGGGTGCCGTCGAGCACCGCGGGAAAGACCTCGGAGCGCAGCCGCTCGACCGTCGCCCGGGTCGCGTCGTCCTGGGGGGCGGTGGTCGCCGTGGCCAGGATTACGGCCACGCCCGCGTCGGTGTCGATCCCGGGCGGTGCCACCGAGGCGATCCCCGGGTCTTCGGTGACGGCGTCGTACAGCGGTTCGACCACCGAGGCGTCGCCTGCGAGGCCGACCGCGATGACCAGAGGACCGTTGGCACCCGGCCCGAAGCCCTCGGCAACCAGGTCGTACGCCTGCCGCTCGGTCCGGGAGCCCGGAAGCGTGCCCTCGTCGGGGAAGCCCAGGCGCAGCGCAAGCACGGGCGCGGCAAGCGCGAGCAGCAGCAGTGCGGTACCGACGGCGTAGGCGGCGGCATGGCGGGTGACGTGTGCTCCCCAGCGCTGCCAGCGGCGGCGGGCACGGGGTGCGTGGCCGTCCCGGGGGGTGCGGCGCCGGGGCAGGCCGAACCGGTCGATGGAGTGCCCGGCGAGTCCGAGGAACGCGGGCAGCAGGGTGATCGAGGCAGCCACCATGACGAGCACCACCGCGGCGATGGCGACACCGGCCGCGGCGATGAAGGGAATGCCGGCGACGGCCAGCCCCAGGATCGAGACGACCACCGTGCCGCCCGCGAAGACGACGGCCTGGCCGGCGGTCGCGACAGCGCGTCCGGCCGACTCCTCGACACCCATCCCGGCGGCCAGCTGCTCGCGATGGCGGGTGACGAGGATGAGCGCGTAGTCGATACCAGCCCCGAGGCCGACCATGGAGGCGACCACCGGCGCCCAACTCGGTATCTCCACCAGATAGGTGACGAGCGGCATGGCGCTCACCCCCAGGGCGAGGCCGAAGAGCGCCATGCCGATCGGCAGGCCCATGGCGATCAGTGACCCGAAGGCGACCAGCAGGATGACGACGGCAGCCAGCAGCCCGATCATCTCCCCCGTGCCGGTCTCCGGTTCCTCGAAGGACATGAACAGATCGCCGCCCGCCTCGACCCGCAGCACCGAGTCGTTCGCGTGGGCGGCTACGACCTTCTTCAGTCCCTCCAGATCACTCGTGTCGAGTTTCTCGACCACCGGATACCGCAGGGTCACCAGCGCCACGCGCCCGTCGGGCGAGACGGTGCCGTCGGCCACGGCCGCTCTCCCCCCGTCGCGCAGACCGCCGGCCGGGTCGGAGGCCGCCAGCACTGCCGGCAGTTCGGCGAGCTCGGTCTGGACCCTGGCAAGTGCCCGGCGGGCGGCTGGGCTGTCGAAGAACGTCTCGCCGTCGTCCCGCGGCGTCGCCGCGACGCGAGCGGTCAGACCGGCATCGCCCGAACCCGCGCTGGACAGCAGCTCGACCGCGCGCTGTGAGTCGAGCCCGGGGGCCTCGAAAGTGTCCTCGAGATCGCGGCCGACCGCGGCCGAGGCGGTGATGACGACGACGGCGGCCAGGACCCAGGCGCCGATCGCGCGCCAGGGGTGCCGCGCGGCGAACCGGCCGAGCCGGAACAGTAGGGACGACACGTCAGTTCTCCTCCGTGAATCCGTGAGTCCGTGAATCCGTGAGTCGGTGAGTGAGTCGGTGAGTCGGTGAGTCGGTGTAACGAATCCAGGCGTGCACGCCTGGATTCGCCATGGTGTCGGTCGGCCATGTGCGCGCACCTCGGCAGATGGGCCGGGAACCGCCGCCGAAAGCACGAAGCCGGCACCGTACTTTCGGCCGGTCCGGCGGTGCGCGGGTGCCCCTACGATGGGTCGCGTGCGACATCTCATCCTCGTTCTGTGGGGCGAGACCCGCGCCCTGTGGGACAAGGGCCGCGCTCTTTGGGGCGAGACCAGTGCGCCGGACTCGCCCCGCCCCGGTTGGCGCGACTGGGCGCTGGTCGGGGTGCTGGTGCCCGCGGCCGTGCTGGAGGGGGTTCTCCGACCGGATGTCCCGTGGCGGGCCCTGTCGTTGGTCGTCGGGGTCGGCCTCATCCCGACGTTGCTGTGGCGGCGGACGAAACCGCTGCTCATGGTCGGGATCGCGTTCGGCACGGTGCTGTTCACCCAGGTGTGGACCCTGCTGTTGGGCGGCGAGCAGCCGGGGCTCAACACCATGGTCTATGTGCTGCTGCTGCCCTACGCGCTGTTCCGCTGGGGATCGAAGCGCGAGGCGATGCTCGGGTTGCCGGTGGTACTGGTGCCTGCCGCGATCTCGGTCCCGCTCACCAACACCGGCCCGGGCGACGCGATCGCCGGGTTGGCCATTCTCTTCGCCTCGATGGCGTTGGGCGAGGCACTGCGGTACCGGGCGTACGCCCGCGCCCGGCAGCTCGAACAGGTCAAACTGGTCGAGCGCGAGCAGCTGGCTCGCGATCTGCACGACACGGTCGCCCATCACGTGTCGGCCATCGCGATCCGGGCCCAGGCGGGACTGGCCGTGTCGGCGACCGACCCCGCGGCCGCCGGCGAGGCACTACGGGTGATCGAGACGGAGGCGTCACGCACCCTGGCCGAGATGCGCTCGATGGTCCGCGTCCTGCGCCGCGTCGACGAGCGCGCCGGCCTGAGCCCACTGCCGCTGGTCGCCGATCTGCACGACCTCCGGCATGTCGGCGCCGGCCCCACGGTCGACGTCGAGATCACCGGTGATGTCGTCGGTCTCGCTCCCGCGCTCTCGACAGCGGTCTACCGCCTTGTTCAGGAGTCGGTCACCAACGCCCGTCGGCACGCACGCCATGCCTCGCGCATCGCGGTGTCCGTCTCGACCGACGAACGGTCGGTGCACCTGCGGGTGAGCGACGACGGCGACACCGTTCACCCGCGGACGGGCGGCTCGCCCGGCTATGGTCTCCTCGGGATGGCGGAACGGGCGGGTCTGCTCGGCGGTTCGCTCAGCGCCGGCCCGAACCCCGGCCGCGGATGGACCGTGACGGCCGTACTTCCGAGGAACGGATCGGCATCGTGAGCGTGCGTGTGGTGGTCGCCGACGATCAGGAGATCGTGCGGACCGGGCTCACCATGATCCTGAACGCGCAGCCCGGCATCACGGTCGTCGGCCAGGCGGACGACGGCCACGACGCCGTCGAACTCGCCCGCTCCCTGCGCCCCGACGTCTGTCTCTTCGACATCCGCATGCCCGGCATCGACGGCATCGAGGCGACCCGGCGGCTCACGGGTGCGGGCACCGCCAACCCTCCGGCGGTGGTGGTGATCACCACCTTCGATCTCGACGAGTACGTCCACGCAGCCCTCAAGGCGGGCGCCCGCGGCTTCCTCCTCAAGGACGCCGGCCCCGACATGCTCGCGCAGGCCGTTCACGCGGCGGCGCGCGGCGACGCGCTGATCGCTCCGAGCGTCACGGCGCGTCTGCTCGCTGCATTCGCACACACCGGGGCGGCCTCGGCGGCACCGCCGCAGCCGGTCGAGGCGCTGACCCACCGTGAGGAGGCGGTCCTCGCCGCAGTGGCCCGGGGGCGGACCAATGCCGAGATCGCCGCCGAGCTGCACATCAGCCTCAGCACGGTCAAGAGCCATGTCGCTCGGCTGATGGACAAGCTCGGCGCGCGCAACCGCGTCGAGATCGCGATGTGGGCCTACGAGACGGACCGCGCCGGGAGTTGATCCCTTCGCTGTACGAACGGTGGGCTGCGGGCGGTGACGGTCAGCGGTGCGTACAGCGGAGGCGCAGCCGGGCGGGGCCCCGTTGATCGGCTCGTACGCGGAAAACCGGTGCCCCGTGGCCAGCGGGATGGGTAGTGTGTCGGCCTGTTGGGGCGGTGTCCGCGAACCGGTCGTGCCCGGCACTCCGGCCCCGTGTCCGGGGCTGACGCAGGGTCGGAGGGTCGGCTTGCCACCGCGCACGGACCAAGAGGAGGCGGACGATGCCCAATGCCACGCTGCGAGGCGTAACACTGGACTGCTCCGACCCGGGGGTGCTGGCCCGCTTTTACCACGAGCTGACCGGTATGCCGATCGCCTTCAGCACGGCTGAGTTCGTCGCCATCACCGGCGACGGCTGCGACCTGGGCTTTCAGCGGGTGGAGAAGTACCGGGCCCCGACGTGGCCCGGTCAGGACGTGCCCCAGCAGTCCCACCTGGACTTCCGCGTCGAAAACCTCGATGCGGCCGAGGCGCTGGCGCTGAGGCTCGGCGCGGTGAGGGCGGAACATCAGCCCGGCGGCGAGCGGTGGCGGGTGCTCCTCGACCCTGCAGGTCACCCGTTCTGCCTGAGCTCCGGCTGACCGTCCGCCCGCCCGCTCCGCAGCCGCCGCGGTGACCGTGGGACACCACCGCGGTGGCCGCCATGCCGGATCCCGCTCCCCCACACTCTCCGTCCCGGGACCAGTCGACGATCACGTCCAGGACCACGACGATCACCTCGCCGGGTCGGGTACGCGGCGGTGATGCGGAGCGGGAACCGGGGGACGACAGCCGGGACGGTCCAGACCCACACCGCCAAGCCCCACGGCTTCTCACAGTCGGCCCGCGCAGCGGGACGACGGTGCATCCGGTGCAGGCTCTCACCGCACTGGCGACACACTGCTCGGCGACGCACTCCAGCGGGTGGCCGATGGTGAGTGCGGTGCGCAGTGCGGCGGAGGAGCGGATACGGCCCCTTCGCCGCACTGAATGATCAGGTGTGACTTGAGTCCAAGGTTCCTGGCCAAGTTCGGTGACACAGCAGAGCGATATGACCGGAAGAGGCCAGGCGTCAGCCCGCGCAACGAGCTCGTGATTCCAGTGGATCGCTTGGCTGAGTTCAACTCGTACACCGTGCATCGTGAATGGCTCCGCATGAGTGAGTGATGAGGTAGTGGATCTGCTTCTGCGTCATCAGGTCGATGTGACTGTGGCTGGTCACCACCGGACGGCGCCGCATCCTCCGCCTCACGAAGCACCGGCCCTGGACCGGCGAGATCACCGACGCCCTGCAACGGCTCGCGGCCCTGCCGAACCCGACTGATCAGCAACTTCCCGCTCCTACGAGCAGCACCACCCGACCGAAGCAGCGGAACCCGGCGCCTACCCGACGAGACAGCCGGGCCCCCGACCTGCCCGTGATCAGTCCGGACGACCGAAACGGCCCGACAGAGGGTCCGACGCACCGTCACAAAAGATCGAGGTTGATCAACTCTCAGCCATGCATGAGCATTTCATGGCCGATTTGTTTCTTTTCGGACCGAGTTGGACATTCATAAGATCAACGAGTTCACTCTAACCTCGGGCTTTCACGAAGGGGGCGGTCCGAGGGTTGATCGAATAAGCGAGGAGTGCCGCTAAGCTGGAACGACAGGGCTTGTCGAAGGCCCTGTTCGTCGCCAGGAGAGAAGCACTCCCCGGGTGAGGAGGCGTAGGGGGTCGTACCCGCCTGTCCGAGCCGAGGGCAACGGCCGTGCGCTGGTCTCGCGGTCCGGGGCCGTGCTGCTGATGGAGACGGTCCGCAAAACCGGCACTGGAGCTGCAACGCCGAAGAAGCTCAGTGATCTGCAACTCCCAAGACCGTGTCCTATGTGGTGAGGCGGATGAGTCGTTTGTAGCAGCAGAGGACGGCGGTGAGGCCGAGGAAGGCCAGGTAGTTGCGGGGATGGCGCTCGTAGCGGTGGTTGAGTCTGCGGTAGCCGGTGAGACGGGACATGGTGCGTTCGATGACCCAGCGACGGCGGCCGAGTCGTTCGCTGGACTCGATGCCCTTGCGGGCGATACGGACTGCGATCCGGTTGCCGCGTAACCATTTCCGCAGTTCAGGTACGTCGCAGGCCTTGTGGGCCTGCAGTTTGCGGGGCTTGTAGTGCCAGCCGCGGTCGGGGTCGTGTCTCGATAGGAGACCGGCCACCATCGGCTTCAGTCCGAGACGGTCGTGCGTGTTGGCTGCAGAGACGCCGACGACCAGAGGCAGTCCGTTCGCGTCTGACAGGACGTGCATCTTGGAACCGCTTTGCCCCGGTCCACGGGGCTCGGGCCCGTGAGTTCGCCCCCCTCTTGGCCCGCACCTGCGCAGAGCCGAGAACAGTCCGGGTCAAGTCCAGCAGGCCTCACTCGTCGATCCTGTCGAGGACCGCCTCGTGCAACCGCCCCCAGACGCCGGACCTGGACCAGATCATGAACCGGCGATGGGCGGTGGACTTGGAGATGCCGAAGCACGGCGGCAGAGCCCGCCAGGCACAACCGCTGACCAGCACGTAGACGATCGCGGCGAACAGCGTCTCGTCCCGGCGTGTCCTGCGTCCCGCCGCCCTGCGACCGCACCTTCGACGGCGGGATCAGCGGCTTCTCGATCTCCCACAACCCGTCCGGAACAATCCAACTCCACGTACCCCGCCCCATGAACCATCCAACGAGCCGTCACCACATAGGACACGGTCTTAGAAGCCGTCTCGTTTGGTGCGGACTCACATGCCGCGCTCTGGGCCGTATACCTCGCGGGTGCGTTCTCCCGGCCCCGTGGGCAAGTACTCCAGCCGGACGGGGCCGGGGTAAAAGGCCGCGCTGTCCCAGCCGGCCATCTCCTCGCCAACCAGATACCGGTACAGCCACTCGGCGAAGCTCATGGGGTGGCCGGCCCAATCCCCCTCTGCCCCCTGAACCACCACACCGTCGGGAAAGCCGTGGACCTCTGGGGCTAGGAAGATGGCGGCCCCCTGGTCCGTGCTGGCGAGTGGGATGAGACCGTCGGGCGTACCGAAGGTGATCTGCGGACGGTTGCAGATCACGCGGGGATCCTCGTCGGGCTCCAGGTCGTAGGACTCCCAAAGGCTCTCAGCCCAGATTCCCGACGTCGACCGGATCTCCTCGCCCAGCTCCCGCCATGCGCAACCCGGATGAGATGAGAGGCCAAGGTGCCCGTTGAGCTGGACGGGTGCGTAGGCGTCCACGATCGCCTTGTAGTCCGTGGGGAGCTCTCTGCCGAGCTCCTGCTCTAGGCGAAGCCACGCAGCAGGATCGGCATATCGGCTCTCTGCCGGACCGAGCATGTCGAAGACGGCCTGCAAGTAGTCGGTCATGGCTCCTCGAAGATGCTGTCGGGCAACGTCTCCGACAGCATCGACCACATTTCATGGCCGCGGTCGGCCGGGCCCTCGTTGTGATGGCATGGAGATGATGCAGCGGCTGGTGCCTGACAAGTTTTGGGAGCTCTTCCTGCGCGTGGTGCCTGAGGCACCGGTCCGTCCGCAAGGGGGCGGACGGCGCAGAGCTGACGACCGTGGGGTCCTGGCCGCGATCCTGTTCGTCGCTACCTCCGGTTGCACATGGCGGCAGCTTCCACCAGTCTTCGGGGCGTCTTGGCAGACCGTCCACCGCCGATTTTCGTACTGGACCGAAGCCCGCGTTTGGGCCAAGCTCCACCGCGTGATCCTCGACGAGCTCGGTTCCGACGGCATTCTCGACTGGCCCCGATGCGCCATCGACTCGGTCAGTCTCCGGGCTCTCAAAGGGGGGCTCTGACGGGACCGAACCCGACCGATCGAGGCAAGAAGGGATTCAAGATCCACCTGCTCACTGACCGCAACGGACTGCCCCTCTCGGTCGGCGTCTCCGGAGCGAACACCCATGACAGCCAAGGACTTGAGCCCCTCGTCCGGGGTATCCCACCGATTCGCTCGCGTCGCGGACCACGCCGACGCCGTCCTGCGAAACTCCACGGAGACAAGGGATACGACTACCTTCACCTGCGGGGATGGCTACGAGACCGAAACATCACCCCTCGTATCGCACGCAAAGGCATCGAGTCCTCGGAGCGACTCGGTCGGCACCGCTGGGTGGTCGAACGGACCGTGGCCTGGATGAACGGATTCCGTCGCCTACATCGCCGTTACGAACGTCTGGCAGACCACTTCCTCGGGTTCGTCGGCATCGCAGCAGCGCTCATCTGCTACCGCCGAATCACCAACTGAGACGATCTCTAAGGTCCTTGTTCCCGCTGAATCCAGAGGCACTTTCCCGGTGAAGAAGCCTACCGGTTCCTATCCCCATGTCCGCGTCCAGGGAGACGGCCGGGCCGTGGTCTCGCAGGCCGGTTCGGTCCTGCTGGTCGAAACTGTCTGCAAGAGTAGCCGTGACCAGGCCATACCCGGGGCTCTGGCCTCATGGCGGAAGCCCCGGGCCGTTCACGAGCCGGGCAAGGTACTCGTGGACCTCGCAGTGGCGGTCGCGCTCGGCGCGGACTGCCTCGCCGACATCGCCCTGCTGCGGTCCGAGCCGGCCATGCTCGGGCCGGTCGCCTCCGTTCCGACGGTTCTCCCGTTTGATCGACAACCTCGCTTCCTCGGGCGAGAAGGCGCTCACGGCGATCCGCGCCGCACGCTCCGAAGTCCGCCGCCGTGTCTGGGGATTGGCCGGTGACCGGGCGGTCACCATCCGCTGATGGGGTTCGTCGACCACGGGCCGGGCGGCACCGGAGAACCGGTGGCAGCCCTGCTCAGGCCCAGGAACACGGACTCGAACACGGCTGCCGACCGCATCACCGCCGCTCAGCTGGCCCCGGCCGTGACGGGGCCTGGGTCGCCGAACTCACCGGGGGCCTACTGGACGGCTGGCCCACGGGCATGCGGCTGATCGTCCGCGACGAGAGGCCGCACCCCGGGGCCCAGTTGAGGATCACGGACGCGGATGGAGGCGGCTGACCTGCTTCGCCACCGCCACCTCGGACCAGCCGATCGCCGAACTCGAGCTCCGTCACCGGCTGCGAGCGAGGGCCGAGGACCGGATCCGGGCCGCCCGGGCCACCAGCCTGCGCAACCTGCCCTGCACGACACCACGTAGAACAAGGTCTTGCTGGAGATCGTGCAGATCGCTCTCGACCTGCTGGCCTGGATGCCGATGCTCGCGCTCACCGGCGAGGCGAGGCTCTGGGAGCCCCGCGCCTGCGGTTCCGCCTGTTCTCCGCGGCCGGACACCTCGTCACCACCGGCCGCCAGCGGATCCTCCGCCTGGTCCGGCACTGGCCCTGGATGTTCGAAGCCACCACCGCTCTCGACCGGCACGCACTCCTGCCGAACCCGGGCTGACCAGTGGATTCACCCGTCTCTACGACAGCCCCTCATCACCCGGAGCAGTGGAACCCGGCGGCCACCCGAGACGACACTCGGGCCCTCGGCCCGCCCAGCATCAGCCTTCGACAACGAAACGGACCACCGACTCCGTCGGCGGCCCGTCAAGAAGGATCGAGGCCGGAAGTCGTTGCAGCACCCCAGCTCAAGGGGTGCGATGGACTTCGAGCTCCGTGGGGACCGGGCACCGCAGAGTCCCAGGAAGCTGTCACGGGAACGGGAGGCATGCTCCCGGCTCGTGCAGCAGGTATACAGCAATACCGAGGTAGGCCGGATCGTCGACGTCGACCAGCTCAACCGCCGCCCACGCAAAACGCTCGGCTGGGAAATCTCAGCCGAGCGCCTGCATGAACTGCTCGCGGCCTGATCAACACGACCACGTGTTGCAACGACCCCCTAGAAACCGCCGAGAGCCCGGGCCCTTTGGAACTGCTGTGAGTGAGTTACGGGGTAGCCCCACCCGTGCACACCATGCCGAACTCACCGAACCAGTCACCGTTGGTGCTATTGGAGCTGAACTTACCGGGTGAGATCGTTCCGTCATATACGTAGCCGAGACCGACACCACCCCAGTGATAGACGGCGGCCTTCACTGGGAGGTTGTTCACGTACGACCCGATGCCGTACTCGAATCCATGCTCCCCGAAGTTGCCCAGGTCGATGCACGCCTTCGTACTGGTGCTCGTGATGTCGAGATCAACGTAGTTGATGTTCTCGTAGAGACACAGCTTCCCCGTCGGGCAGCCTCCGACTGCCGCCGCAGACGGAGCCGTCGCAACCATTCCGGCGACGGCCAACCCACCGGCGAACACCCCAGATATCAACTTGCGCTTCAGGTTCATGCCAAGCCCCTCCCGATAGGCGATGATCAACGAGGAGAGTACACGATCACTTGGACCGCGTCCTATGTGGTGAGGCGGATGAGTCGTTTGTAGCAGCAGAGGGCGGCGGTGAGGCCGAGGAAGGCCAGGTAGTTGCGGGGGTGGCATTCTTAGCGGTAGTTGAGTCTGCGGTAGCCGGTGAGCCAGGACATGGTGCGTTCGATGACCCAGCGACGTCGGCCGAGTCGTTCGCTGGACTCGATGCCACTGCGGGCAATCCGGATCGCAGCCACCCGCGCCCACATCGACGGGCCCACGCTCAAAAGCCGTACCCACTCCTTCGCCTTCGACGAGCAGATCGGCACCAGGATCATCCGGTCCACCGCCTTCCAAGGCGGGACCACGACTACCGAGGGCAAGGTCGCCGGGTACGTCGCCAAGTACGCCACCAAGGGCACCGAAGCCGCCACCGGCACCCTCGACCACCGGCTGAAGAAGATCACCGACCTCTGGTTCGAGTCCGTACCCGAACATGCCGCCCGCACGATCGACACAGCATGGACCCTCGGCGCTCGCGACAACCTCAAGCACCTGAACCTGCGCAAGTGGGCCCACATGCTCGGCTTCCGCGGCCACTCCTCCACCAAGACCCGCGCCTACTCCACCACTCTCGGTGCCCTCCGGGCCGCCCGCGCCGCCTGGCACCGCCGCCACACCGCTCCGCCCTCGCCGACCACCCTCGTTATCGCTCACTGGGCCTACGACGGCACCGGCCTCACCCCCGACCTCGAACGCCTCGCGGGCTTCATCAACGGTGGCCCGGGACGGCAACCCGGCCGCAGAAACAACCAACCCACTGCACGCTGCGACGTGCACACCGCCGCCAAACCCCCGGCGGGACAACGCACACAGAAAGCAACGACCCAACATCCCCGCCGCACAGGTTAAAGATCGAGGCTAGCTCCAACCACACCAGCCTGTCGACGATCGGCCAGCCAGTCTGTTCACCCTCGAGAACTTGGGGCCTCATTCCCCAGGCGGCGCAGTGATTGCATGGCTTCGCGCTCCATTCGTGACAGATCACCGAGGACCGAGCCGGCCTGGACGAGGCACTGTGTATCGCCCGATTCCCCAGCCTTCTTGATCAGTGCTGCTACTTCCGTCCACAGAATGGCCGCCTCGGTGTACAGCGTGTGGCCGGTGCGCAGGTGGCTGCTGTCGAGCAGATCGGTGCATTCGGCGAGGAAGTCACGGTAGAAGTTGCGGAACATGGCGCCACCGGTGCCGGCCTTCTCCATCAGCATGGCAGCCTGAGTCAGGTCTCGCTGTGGGTTGTCGGCGCGCTCGAGCCATGTGCGCACCAGCTTGCCGGCCTTCTCGATGCCGCGGTGGCCGAGGTTGGCGATGGGCGGGTTGAGGAAAGCGTCGGCACATGCGGTGATGGCGGGGACGATCTGCTCGTGCGGGGTGGGCAGGCTTCCTGGAGCGGTGAGAGTGAAGGACCGGTGCTTGGCGGTCATCGGGCCGCGCGCGGCCCTGGCCCGAGCGAGGTTGGTCAGGTGGGTGGAGACGGCTCCGCCCTGCTGGTCGGTGTCCACCAGGTAGGCGTAGTGGTCGTCGTAGCCGTACATGGCGACGACGTGGCCGCCGAAGTGGACCTTTGAGTCGAAGTAGTCCAGGTAGTAGCTGTCGAGCTGGAGTCCGACGGGGTGGCCGGCGTCGATGGAACACGCCACGTTGTCCCATGCCTTGCGCGGAGAGGCGGTTTCCAGGACCAGGAGGTCCAGCCCGAGCCTGGTGGTCAGGTTCCTGGTGAGGTCGAGAGGCCTGACCCGTCCTCCGAGGAAGGGAAATCCCATGTTCCTGCCGTCCCAGTAGATGAAGGACAGGCCGGAGCCGAGGCCGAACAGCATGGGCTCGGACAGATCAATTCCCTGGTGTCGCAGCAGCACCCCCATCACTGTCGTCTCGCAGTGCTGAGTGCCGCGCGCCTCGATGTCCATCACCGCGGTCATGGCGCGCTCTCCTGGACGGGGACGATCAGTCGGGTCATCAGTTCCTCTTGTGGTGCCTCTGCCGGCCCGACGAGATACGCCTCGCGCACGGGTGCTTGCGGGCGCAGTCCACGCTCGTGGATGGTGGCGAAGAGTGCGTTGTAGGCCAAGGGAAGTTGCACGTAGGCACCGATGTGCACGGTCTCGACAACAAGTCCGCCGGGCAGTACCTCGTATTCCAAGCCGGGTGTCCCCTCCCCCTGCGGAATCTGCGCTCCGACGGCGATCTCCATCCGCTCTGCCAGGTCCAGCGGGTACAGCCCCCACAGCGGCGGCTCCCATGCGATCCCCGTCTCGCCGAGCGTGGGCAGTAGTCGACCTACGCAGTCCCCGACTCTGGTCCCGATTTCCGCGGGGGTGCAGATCTCTCGCACCACTGCCAGCCGTCGCTCCGGCTCTCTGGCCAGGATCACCTCATAGCCGGGCAGACCACCCTCTACCAGCCGTTCCAGCAACTCCAACCGAATCTGGTCCCTGCTGATCCGAGCGGCCAGCCGATCCCGCTCGGCGCGCAGTATCCCGGCCCTGTGCCCAGGCCCGGCAGCCAGTGCCTGGGCGATCACGGCCAGGGGAAGATCCAGCTCACGCAGCAGGGCGATGGCCAGGGCATCGCGCGCCTGTTCGGGTGCGTAGTAGCGGTAGCCAGAACTGGTGTCCACCCTGATGGGGGCCAGCAGCCCCATGTCGTCGTAGTGCCGTAGCTGCTTCACGCTGAGGCGGCACAGGCGGGCGAAGCGCCCGATGGTGAGAAGTTCGTCTTGCACGCCATCATGGTGGACTCTCCCACCGTGGGAGAGTCCAGAGCCGAGTCGATCAATTCAAGAATGCCCTACTCGCTGCCGTCGTTTCGAGCATGCGGGTACAGCCTCCGGCAGGGACCGGAGGTCAAACTGGACTGGCAGCGCGAGCGGGGCAGTCTTCGGCAGCGAGTCGGTGTGCGGTCGGCTGGTCAGCCTGTTGACCGTAGCGTCATGCCACCGCTTCGTCGTCGCCGAGCATGCTGAAGCGGACGTCGCAGCGTCCAGGGCAAGGGCGAGCCCGTGGGCGGGATACTCGCCGAGGAGAGTTGGGCACCGCGCTGCCATCCGACTACAAGTACCGCGCAGAGTGGGCCCCGTGGGAACCCCGCCGCTGCGGCTGCGGCTGTTCTCCGGCGCCACCCCGAATCGTCACCACCGGACGCCGCCGCATCCTCCGCCTCGCGAAGCACCGACCCCGGACCGACGTGATCACCGAGGCGGGGCAACGGCTCGCAGCCCTGCCGAACCCCGGCTGACCGGCAACTTCCCCACCCCTACGAGCAGGACCACCCGACCGGAGCAGCGGAACCCGGCGCCCACTCGACGCGACAGCCGGGCTACCAACCTGCCCACGTGCGGAAAGGGCCACCTCGACCGAACCGAAAGGGCGTATCAGCAAGCTGATGGACCCTCATGCGAGATCGACACCAAGCGGCGGCCCTACCCCCGAAGTGGTAGAGCCGCCGTCCACTACTTCTTGGGAGCCTGGATGCTTACTATCCAGCGAGCTCCTCCAGCGGCTTCGATGGTGAAGCGGAGCTTGCGGCTCGCAGCCAGGTTGAGCCGATTTGCATTCTTCTCGACTCTGGACTTGGAGCAGCCAGGGTGTAGTCACCGACGGTGTCCAGAGTGAGTTTCAGCTCAACGGTTTCGTTATCCGAAACGCAGTTCGGCTTTACCCAGGATTCACCCTTCGGGAGCGGCAGGTCGACTGCGGCAGGTTGGATGACCAACGAGGCCCCCGAGCACCGTGATTGAGACGTCAGACGTCTCGATCAACAGCCCGGGGACCTCGCTGATTGCGCTCCACGGCCCATCACCCGATCGGTGGCGACCTCGAAGAAGCTCACCGGACAGACTCTCAGCTGGCGTTGGCGCAGATGGCCCGGACAGTAACGTTGAAGGAGGAGCCGGTGGTGTTGCGCATGGTGCTTCTCCACGTGGTGTTGCTGATCGGTCCGGACTCATAGAGGTACACACCGCTACTCACAAAAGTGTTGGTGTTGAGGCCGCCGCCCGTGACCACCGTGCCGGCCGGACAGGTTGCCGTAAATGTACAGAAGCTGTCGGCCCCGCACGACTGAGTGTTGGAGACCTGTTGATAGCCAGATACTCCGGGGGGGCCGGGAGGGCCGGGAGGTCCGGGAGGTCCGGCCGGGCCGGGAGGTCCGGGAGGTCCGGGCGGGCCGGCTTTGCCCCTGCACTTGTCTCGGTCGCCCACCGCAAGCGCGAGAGAGCCGTCGTAGGGGTGTCTGTCGCACCGGTCGTCTTCTGATACCGGCGACACGGGTGCCTGAGCCGTCATCCCGTGAGCCGGACCGGCGGCCAGCGCCGGAGTGACCATGGTCAACAGCGCCGTCGAGACCAAGAGGCCACCGGTCAGCACTGTTGTACCTCGGGAGAAGGACCGGAGTCGGGGTCCAGCACACATGGCGGAGCTGCTTTCGTAGTCGGCGCATCCCAGGGCGCCAAAGGGCACGTCCTCCGACGTCTTCCGAGCTCATGGTCAGGCCATGCCGGTCTCCGGCCGAGTGAGGCACGCTGAATCATCAGCTCAACGGCCCAACGAAGGGTCGCATCGTGGCAGGAGTGCATGCGAGCCGGAGAGGTGAGGTCCTTCCCTCTGAGCCGGACAGCTCGATACTCGGTCGGACAGAGCAGTCGTCGGTGGCGAGCAAGAGCAGCAACACGAGCTTGCGGCATACACCCGACGTCAAACTGGGTGGACCGGGGCAAGGCCGACCAGGGCGGGGACCGACTGGCTCGTCGACCACGAAGGAGCGCGAGGAGCTGCGGCGAAAGGGTCCGTTAGCTCCAGGCCGAGAAGCAGATCCTCGCGGCGTACGGCGCTCCGCGTATCACGACGGCACTGCGCCGGGAGGGCCGGAGGTTCAACCGGCAGAAGGCCGAGCGACTGATGCTCGAGTACGACATCCACTTCGCTCGAGGGTCCGGGCGCGATTCCTGCGTCGGCCGCATCGCCGGTCCGGCGCGGGGCGAAGACATGCACTTCCGGTACTGGTGCTCTGACCGGGATGGTCCACCGGTTGGCGGTAGGCGGTGCAGGGCTTGCGGAAATCGGTTTCGAGCGTTGTGCCGGTGCCTCTACTGTGGCGCGGTGATGACTCAGGTGATCGTTGTCAACGGTGGCTCGAGCTCGGGGAAGTCCGGGATCGTGCGGTGTCTGCAGGCGATTCTGCCGGATCCGTGGCTGGCCCTCGGGACAGACACTCTGGTTGATGCGATGCCGGCGTCCATGCAGGCTTCGGGTGACGGCATCGAGTTCGCCCCGGACGGAGAAGTGATCCCCGGTCCGGAGTTCCGGACGCTGGAAGCGGCATGGATCGAGGGGGTCGCCGCGATGGCCCGTGCTGGTGCCCGGGTCATCGTCGATGAGGTCTTCCTCGGCGGGGCGTACTCGCAGGAGCGATGGCAGAAGGCTTTGGGTGAACTTCGGGTGCTGTGGGTCGGCGTCAGGTGTGACGCTGCGGTGGCCGCGGCCCGAGAGGTGGCACGAGGCGATCGGACCATCGGGATGGCCGCGTATCAGGCGGAGGTGGTCCACCAGGGCGTGACCTATGAGATGGAGGTGGACACCACCCATGCAGAGGCGATGGAGTGCGCACGGACCATCGCGGCAAGGGTCAAGTGATCGATGACCTTCGTCTGCCGTAATCGCAGCCCAGGGACGAGTCAGGCTGCGGTGGTTGGGTGGCGCCCGCCCCAGCGGATGCCACCTTCTCCGCATGGGTGGTGTCGCGTTCCTTGCGCTGGGCGGCGGGGTGGCGGGCGTGGTGTTGCGCCGGCGCAGGTAGGCGTGCAGGGCCTGGGTCTGCGCGAGTTGGCTGCGACGGCGGGAGTCGGCGACGGTGAAGTGCCGCAGCGGACCGAACGAACTCCCCTGCCTCGATGCCACTCGCCACATCAGCCTCAACTGTCGCCTCCAGCTGGGACATTGCACCGCTCACCGTGCAGACCCCGTCGGGCTGCGGGCCTGCTGGCACCATCCGTGTACCCGGCCCCGCCGCGATCGCCGTGCCCGCAGTCCTCTGTTACACCCACGCCATTGCCACGGCGAAGTGCCCGGCCGACGGGGCAGTGTGTTCCAGACCCACCTCCCTCGGTGCACATCGCGGTTGTCAGGCCCTCGGACGCGGTGACACGCACCGTCCTGCTGCCGGAGGCCCAGAGGAATGTGAGCCGGGCCGCCCGGTCGCAGGGGCGGCCCGGCATTCCCGTACGGCTACGCCACCTCGGCCACGGCGGCAGAAGCCACGGCTGACGCCCTCAGCCGCCGGGCGAAGACACCCGCCAGCAACCCCATGAGCAGCAGGATCGGCAACGCCTCCAGTGCGGCCAGCTCCGGACGGGCCACACCGGCCACGGTGACCAGCACGAAAGCGCCCGCAGCCACGATCGCCGCGCGCAGCAACCGGGTGCGCCAGGGAAGCCCCAGGGCGAGGAAGGCGATGCCGGTGGCCGCCGCTGCCGTCTTGAGCTGAGCGATCACATACAAGCTCATCATCGGCGCCGCGGGGAGCGGATCCATCACGGACGCCTGAGCCGCATGGACGGCGAGCACGGCGTTCTCCACCATGTCCAGGGCTCCAGCCGCGATCATCGCGGCAAGACTGAGCGTGCCGAGCAGGCGGGTGACGGTCAGAGCCCTGGCTGCGGCGAAGGTGGTCAGGTAGGCGATGACGAAGAGGCTGTCGAAGGCCATCCACACCAGCACGGCGTCCGCGCTGTCGCTGAGGGGCCGCAGGAAGGCGCCGGGAGACAGCGGCACGTCCGTGGGCTGAAGGTGCACCTCCGCGTGAAGGGCTGAAAGGGTCTGGAAGGCGACCGCACACGCGAAGGTCACCAGAGCCCCGACCAGACCAGCGCGATAGAGCGCACGGGTCGAGGGCGTCAGAGATGCGGTCATCGGGCGTTCTCCGTCCCGGGGAGGGGAGGCATGATGCCGGCGGTGAAGTCGTCCCCGTCCCGATGGGACTCCATCCGCTCGACGACGTGCACAAGCCGATCTCGCAGCCCGGTGAGTTCCTCCATCTGTCGCTCGACGGCCGCGATGCGACCTCGCAACAGCTCGACGGCATGGGTCACCGGGCAGTCCGGAACCTGCTCGCAGGCATCCACCAGCTCCTTGATCTCTTCCAGTCTCAAGCCCAGGCGCTGGCCGACCCGGATGAAGTCGAGCCTGTCGAGCGCCTCGGGCGGGTATCGGCGGTGGTCGCCAACGGTCCTCTCCGCAGCCGGGAGCAATCCCTCCCGCTCGTAGAAGCGAATGGCGTCCACCGAGACACCACCGGCGCGCGCCAGTGCCCCGATGCTGAACCGGGATACTCCCGGCAGGATGGCTGTGGTCATGCACTCGACGCTAGATCCTGGACACGACTCCAGGTTCAACCCCTCTCCTCGTGACCTACACCACACGGCGCCGGGAACGCGTTTTCCTGAGCGACTCCCCGATGACGCGGGCGCCTTGCGGCCCGATCGCTGGGCGAGGATATGCGGAGCCGGCGGAACCGGCGCCGTAGCGCGTGGTCGGGCAGGCGATGCCCGCCGGCCGCAGCCGGAACGGGATGGTGGTGACCAGATCCCCACCGGGGAGGAAATGGACGCTGCGGTGGTTCGCCCAGACCGTCATCGTCCTGCCACCCACGACCCGGTGGATACCGATTCGCTGCCTGCCCGTTATTGGACCGTGTCCCAAGTGCCGTCGGATCGTCGAAGTGTTCAGGTGGCGGAGTACATGGAATTGGAGTGTTCCGGACGGGCCGTGAGAGAGCGAAGCCGCTTCCCATCGAGGAAGAAGTGATCCCGCCGTCGAAGCTGCGGTCGCAGGGACGGCGCGATACAGGACACGCCGGACAGGACACTGCTCGCGCCATCGTCCACTTGCTGGTCGGCAAACGAGCCTGGCGGGCCCGGCCACCGCGCTTCGGCCCCTCCAAGTCCGAGGCTCACCGTGGGACCACGATCCGGTCAAGGGCCGGAGTCCGGGGGCGTCCGCCACGGACCGAGATCACCTCACAGCCAAGTCCCACTTCCGCGACTCCGCCGGAGGCGAGCGAGGGGCGCATGTGTGTTCCTCGTCGAGCCGCGCCAAGCGGGGCATGCCTCCACTACCAATTCACCGCCGCAAACGCGCGTGAGAGTTCCAGCAGACGCCGGTCTGTTCCCTGGCCTCCGATGACCGCCAGGCCCACGGGCAGTCCACTCACCGACATCCCGGGAAGCACCAGGCAGGGCAAACCCGCTGCGCTGGCCAGACAGGTCAGTCGGAACGTCTCACTCCGAACAACGCTCATGCGTTCGAGTGGTTCGGTGGCCAACGGTGCCGGCCCGTGTGCTGCAGGCAGCAGCAGCAGCGTGTCCGGCGCAAGCAACTCGCGCAAGGCGCCTCTCGCCCGGCGGACCATTCGCTTCGCAGCTTTCCGGCTCTCCGGTGTGATACGTGATGCGCGAGTGAAGCGGGCTGCTACCCCTGGGCCGAGGACGCCCGGGTGAGCGCTGACCCAGGCACCGTCGCACTCCCATGCCTCGGCGCCTTGGGCGGTGGCAAAGGCCGTCGCGAGCGCGATCGGATCGACCCCGGGAGAGGGCAGTCGCTCGAGTCGCAGTCCCGTCTTCCCGGCCAGGTCGGTGACGGCGCGCGGGAACGCCTCCCGCACGCCGGGACCAGCGAGTGCCGTGAGGGAGTCAGCCACCAGCGCCCTGGACAACGCGCCTTCGGCACCGGTGCCATCGGATGGGGGAAGCAATACGTCGCCGATCCGTGCCAGCGTCCGGCCATCCCGCGCGACCCAGGCCACGGTATCGAAGGATGGCGCGAGTGGAAGCATGCCGCTTGTGGGGACGGCGCCGTGAGTGGGCCGCAGGCCGTACAGACCGCAGTACGACGACGGCACCCGGATCGACCCGGCGGTATCGCTGCCGAGCCCGGCATCGACCTCGCCCAGCGCCACGGCGGCGGCCGGACCACTGGACGAACCGCCCGGGATGCGGCCGGGTGCCGCGGGATTGGGCGGGGTGCCGTAGTGCGCATTCGTCCCGTTGAGGCTGTACGCGAATTCATCGGTCTGCGCGATCCCTGTCAGGTCCGCCCCCGCGTCGAGCAACGCGGCCACAGCCCACGAGTGAGTCCGCTGTGGCTCCGCCTCGGCGAGCCACACGGGGTTCCCCGCACCCAGCCGGTGTCCGGCGACGGCGTGCACGTCCTTGACCGCCAGCCGCAAACCGCACAGCGGGCCGCGACCGGATCCCGCGATCAGCGGTTCACCCCGCTCCCGCCATACCGCGAGATCTGCGTCTGCCGAACCCATGGCGCTCTCCTGCACTCCCGACAACAGCCCTCATCGCCGCGCCGGGGCGTCTCGACCGCAGCTCCGGATCCGTCATCGGTCCGAAGCCCGACGCAAGCCATTCGCTCCGGCATGGTATCCATCTGGTCGGAGGATGGGAGGCAAGACCGTCCTGCGCCCCCGGTTCGGCTTACCACCGGGAGTCCGTGGTCGAGGCGGACTCCGTCACGGACCGGGGAACGAGGTGGGTTGCGTTGACGGTGCGCCAGCGGATCCGAGCGGACTCGATGAGCTGGAGCGCCGTCGCAAGAGCCGCATGACTCCGAGGAAGTTCGACTCGATCGGGTTCGTGGTCCACATGTGAACCCGTTGCTCGGCTGGGAAGTGATGGAGTGCGGCGGGTCCTGCAGCTCCTCAGTGATCTTCGTGGCGCCCTGGGCCGTTTCGTCCCGTGGGTCTTCGTGGCCGCCCTTGGTCGCCTTCTCCGCGTGCGCGGGGTCGCGCGAACCGCAGCAGGGCCGACCCGACGCGCGGTGCGCGAGTTCTGCACTGCGGAGACCGCGCAGCCGGGTCGGACCGGTGGGCGCGCGCGTAGGTCGGCGGCGCCGGGGCTCTAGCGGCGGTATCGTGCTTGGCCGGGGACGGAGTGGCAAAGCCGTCCTGGCTGATCGCGATGCAGGTGGGACGGTCACCGGCATCCAGGTCGGCGGCGCGCGGTCCGGCGCGGATGTGGGTGGCGGTGATCGTCTCGGCGACGGTGGTCCTTCGTCCACTCGCGCGCGGGCCCGCCGGAACCCGGCCGTGGATCAGCTCGGGTACGTGCCCGGAACCATGCGGCGTCAGCCGGCGCAGGGCCATCCGAGTGCCGCCCGGGCGCCGGTGGCTCTCTCTCCACCCGCGCACCGGTATGAGTGGGGCGCGGGCGCTGCATTGCGAGAGACGGTCGGGCGGGCCTGCCTCCGGTTCAGAACGTCGAGAGCTGCGGGGAGCGCAGGATGGTTGTGGTGGCGAATGTGTTGGCGGCGATCTTCGGATGTGCGGCTGTCGCAAAGCTGACTGACCGAAGGGCACTACCGCAGGCCATCGTCGACTTCGGACTGCCGGCCCGGACGGCGACGCCTCTCGGCGGACTTCTCGTGGTCTGCGAGTTCGCCGTCGCGCTGGCCCTTGCCGTACGTCCATGGGCACGTGGCGGTGCTCTGGGGGCGCTCGTGCTGCTGGCCGGCTTCAGCGCGGCCATCGCGCTGAATGTGTCCCGCGGACGGACCCCCGCCTGCCGATGCTTCGGAGGAGCGCACACCGCTCCGGTCGGCTGGTCGACCGTCGCCCGCAACGGGCTCCTCGCGACCCTGGCAGCGTTCGTCGCCCTCGGTGGACGCTTCCCCTGGCTCTTCGCGGGGCTTGCCGCTGCCACAGCACTCGCCTGGCTCGGGCTGCGGCCGGTACGAATCAGGAAAGTGCGGCCTGGCATGGTCGCACGCGGCTTCTCCCTGCCGGACGAGACCGGTCGAACGTGGACCATGGACAGTCTGCTGGCGGCGCATCGACCACTTCTCCTCGTCTTCAGCGATCAGGCCTGCAGCGCATGCAGCGCATTGCTCCCGCAGGTGGCCGGTTGGCAGGAGACCTACGGCGAGCGCGTGACCATCGCCGTCGTGAGCGGGGGCACGCAACACGCGAACGTCCTCGCCGGGGCGGACGGGCCGGATGGGGCCGCACCGCACCGGCTGTTGGCGGACGCCCACCGTAGAGTGCTTGCCGATTACGGGGTCACTGCCACCCCTTCCGCTGTGCTGATCAACGCTGAGCGGGTTGTCGTGGCTGCTCCGGCGGTCGGTGCAGCGGAGATCCGCGGCCTGATCGAGAAGGCGCTTCGGACCCGCGGCGGCTCGACGATCGCGCGGCGGGCGGTGCTGTTCGCCTCGGCGGCTCTTGCACCTGCCCTCGCCTCGGCCTGCACTGCAGCCCGGGACATCAGGAGCATCGCCCCCTCCGGGACGCCACCGAAGCAGGTCGAGGTGGGTGGGGGCTGGTTGTGCGATCAGCGCTACGCGCTGTGCACCTCGGCGTCGTGCGAACCGTCGCCGGACGATCCGAACGTCGTCATCTGCCGCTGCGCGGTCGAGGACGGCTACTCCTACGGGTTCACCTCGTGTGACGAGCGAGCGCCGAAGCGCGACAAGCTGATCTCGACGTTCTCGGTACAGAACACCAGCAGCCGAACACACGCAATGACATGCACCGACCGTGCCAGGTGGGCGAACTGCCTCGACGTCACCTGTCACATCGATCCGCAAGACCCTCACCGGGCGCTGTGTCACTGCCAGTCGGTTGAGAGCGAGAACTTCTTGACCTTCGGCGGCAACTGCGACACGCGTACGTGCGCCACGGTGATCTGGTCAGCGGCGACCCAGGAGTTGCCGGGCGTCGCCGAGTACAAGAGCGCCATGAAAGGCATCGGTCTCCCGGTCACCTTCCCCGAAGCGTGTCCCAGCAGCACACCGGAGGCAATCAGCCGTTCCGTACAACCCCTCCGAGTTCGATAGGGCCCCGGATCGTTCAGAGTGGGGATGAGTCGAGCCGGAGTGCAGCGCGCTCGGTGGAGCCACGCTACTCGGCCACACGCTCTAGGCGCTGCCCCAGTTCGTACTCGACGGGCGTGAGCATCTCCACGGTGGAAAGCCGGCGCTGCCGGTTGCGGAAGACCCGTACCGCCGCTGCGATCCGCTTATGGCTTCGGCCGTGATCCGCTGACATCCTTCAGGCGCATGAGGGATCGGCGTGCTCCGGGTTTCGGCGGACCGGCAGCAGTTGACTGAGAGCGATGAGGAGGAGCCCACCGAGCAGGAAGGCGTTTCCGCCGAGGAAACGGACCTCCCAGGAAAAGCTCGGCAAGATTCCAAAGTAGAAGAGGCTCTGCAGAAGCGGGGACGCGCCCGTGAGCAGGGCACCGAGGCCGTGGAGCTTCGGCCTGCCGACGTGGCGACGCGCCGTGGGAAGGATCCACCCCGTCCGCAGCGTCACGATTCCCGAAGCGATTGCCAGCAGCCCCAAGAGCCCGCCCGTTCCTACCACCCATGCCATGGTGCCGCTCCGCTCCGACCGCTGACAGGCCAGAAACGCGAGTTGCGCCCGGCCTGAAGATGCCCACATTGTGGCTGGACCTGGTGGGGCCTGACCATGCCGGTGCCAGGCAATCTCCGCGCTTCCTCACTGCTGTCCATACGCCGGCGGCTCAGGATCCGCCGGCCAGTTCCGAGGCCGCGTTGGCGAGCATGCCACCGGTCAGGGCGGCACGGCGGCCGAACCCGTTGGTGAGGAAGCCGCCGAGGGGCTGGGAGATCACCGATCCGGTGCCGACCACGGCAAGGATCAGACCGATGGTGTGCAGGGGGACACTCTGACCTGGCTGAGGTAGATGCTGAGGAACGGTTTCTTCATGGCGCCGAGGCAGTTGACCAGGGTGCCGGTCCACAGGGACCCAGAAGGCGGCCGGCATTGGAGGGCCGGCCCGACGACGACGAACTCCGTGTGCGCGGCCCCCAGCGCTTCACGGGTTCACGCGCTGTCGGCCGGCAGCGCTCGAGGCAGGGCTTCAGGCCAGCAGCAGCGGCATGTCCCAGTCCTGGGTCACCCCTTGCGCGGCGTAGGCGTCCAGCGCCAGGGCCACGCCCGCGGCACCGTCGAGGTAGCCGGACACATCGCTGCCGTACTCCGCCCGGGTCATGGTGAAGCGGTGGCCGAACGGGACGTCCGGGTCGTATGCGTCCACGAGTACGGCGGCGACCCGGTCCCGGACGCGGTCCAGCGCCGGGTCCCCGAACTCCTCGTTCATCCGCCCCAACTGGTGCAGTACGCCGGCCCAGCCGTGGCACAACGCGTGATCGTGCGTGCCCCAGTCCGCCAGCGGAACCGCCGCGAGCCGCCCGGCCGACTCCCCGGCCAGGCTCGTCAAGTCGGGCCGCCCGAAGGCCAGTCCGGCCAATTGGAGGGCCCTGGACACGCCAGGGGCTCCGTAGCACCACGAGGGCCATCCGGCCGGTTCGGAGTACGCTTCGGGGCCGGCACGCCACTGTTCGAATCCCAGGTAGCCGGGCCAGTACGGGCCGTGCTCGTCGCGGACCGTCCAGTGCGTCAGCAACCCCGCGATCTCCTCGGCGGCCTCCTGCTGCCCGGGGACCCGCACCCCTTGCAGCCAGGCCAGCGACAGCAGTGCCAGCGGGCCGGCGACACCGTGCGAGATCCCCAGGTTGAGGTGACCGCCGGGCATCGAAGCCTCGGCCCCGACGCGCGGGGCGTCCAGCGCCCACCAGCGCGGCACCTGGTGCCCTCGGTGCTCGACCGTGCCGCGGGCCAGCCTGGTCAGATAGCCGAGGACGCTCTCCAGCGCCTCGCCGCACTCCTCGGCGCGGGCCAGGAGGTAACGGCCGACGCCGGTGAGTCCGCGCACCACCTCGTAGGTGCCGATGGTGGTCAGCGGTGCGTCGTCCACCGGCGGCAGGACGGTCCGGACCACATCGCGCTGGTAGGCGTCGAGGTTCCGCAGCGCGGAGACATAGCCGCCGGTGGCCCGGTGTCCCGCGAGCACGGCGAAGGCAAGTGCACCAGGTCCCTTGAAGATCCCGCTGGGCACGATGCTCCCGGACGCCGCGGCCCTGGTGCCCAGGCCGAGATAGGCGTGGGCGCGCGCCGCCTGGCCTTCGACACGGGGGTGGCTGCCGTAGAGAGCCAGGGCGAGGCCGGGGCTGCCGCTTCCCAGGGTGAGTTCGGCCCACACCGGCTCGCCCACCCCGTCGTCGGCGGCCGCGGCGGGGATGCGCGTCGCGGCCATGGTGGCCACCGGGTCGGACAAGCGCTCCAGGATCCCGGCCGAGGCCTCCGCCGCGCGGGCCCGCAGGGCGGTGCGCGCGGCGGATTCGCTGCTGTCCGCATCGGGCCGGGCCTGAGCGGCCGCGGGAAGGAGCGGGCTCGTGGCGCCCATCAGGACCTCCTCGGGGCCGTGGCGGCCGTCGTGTCGTGGCCGGCCGCCGCGTGGTCACGGCGGCCGAGGTGGGCGCGGGCCGCACCGCGCAGGACGGCGTAGCCCCGGGCCTCGGCGGCGGCGTCGATGCCGAACAGCCGGTTGTGCCGCATGTGCAGCAGGGACAGGACGGCCTCGTCACGGTCGGCGGCCGGTGCGTCCAAGAGGAACCGGCCGTACGCGGCGGCTTCCGGTGTGCCGGTCCACAGTCGTTCCAGAGCCGGCAGGTGCAGGGCATCGGCGACCCGTGCGGTCGTGCCTCCGGGACGGATCAACCGGTCGGCGGTGGCCCGGTGACGCTGGTAGACGGCGTGATCGGGGGTCTTGGTGAAGATGTGGTCGGCCCAGGAGCACCAGTCCCACTCCCCCAGCGCGTCCAGGAGCACCGCGTGCCCGACGGCCGCGAGCAGATCGTCGGGCAGGGCAGCACTGCCCGCACGGCGGGCCCGCAGCTGGAGCAGGGCGGACAGGCTGTCGGTCTGGAACAGGCGCTCGGCGGCCTCCTGCGCGGCGGGCCCGCCGTAGCGGTCGGTCTCGGGACGGTAGCCGTCGAGCGTGAGGGAGCGCACGGCACCGGATTCGATCCAGGCACGGGCGTGCCGGGCGACGGCGGGCAGGACACGGGTGTTGAGGGTGTCCGGCGACCCGTGGAACCGGAGCCTGAGGTGGGGGTCGGGATCCCGGTAGCGGAGGAAGAACCACCGGTCGGTCTCCGCCTCCACGTCGGCGAGGAGGGCGGGCAGGCGGTCGGTCAGCAGCATGTCGTGCGCCGCGGGCTCGGCGTACATCTTCACGAACAGCCAGTCCTCGCCGGGCAGATGGAAATCGGTGGGTGCTCTGCGAATCGGCGTGGCGCGCGGGGCCTGCCGGGGCTCGGGCGCCGTGTTCCCCGTTCGGGCGGGCGCCGCCTCCTCGGGGCCGGGCCGTGGGACGACACCCGCGCGCACCAGCGGGATGACGACCTCGGTGCTGTGGCCGTCGTTCCAGCCCAGTCCACTGCCGTCGGCGGTGAGGTCCTCGTACAGCACGAACCGTGGTTCGGCCGCGGTGAGTTCGGCACGCAGCAGGTCCTGGTCCCACGGGTCGAGCAGGTCGATGGGGAACATCTGGTCGTTGCGCGCGATCTGCAGCCGGTCGGGCACCCGGAGGCGGTCGCGCCAGACCGCCAGTCCCTCCCGCCATGCGGTGGCGGACCCGGCGCGGGCGGCATCGCGCAGGCGGCGCCCGGCGAGCCAGCGGCGGGGTGCGGCGACGACTCGGCCGTAACGGACGCGGGGTAGGCAGGGCAGGATGTCGAGACCGCCCCAGTCCCAGCCGGACCACACCCGAGGGCGTGCGGTCGCGAGGTCGGCGAGGAACCGGGCGACCGGCGGCGCCTGGGTGTCCAGGGCGAGCATGTGCGGCAGGACCGGGACCACCTGACGACCCGTCGGTTCGTGGACAAGGCGCAGCCCGTCCTCGCCGGCGGCCACGAGCAGGGTGCGCCAGTCCAGGCAGTGGGGGTCGGAGCGGTCGTCGGCGACACCGATGGGGATGCGGTGGGGCAGAAGCCGGGGCACCTGGACGATGTTGAGGGAGCGCGGGTCGCGGGGCATCAGCTCGACCTGGGCGCGCAGGGTGCCCTCGTCGGTGGGAGCGGCGGCGAGCCGGGCCAGGCCGTCGGTGAGGCCGACGGCCTCGGCGAAGCGGCCCGCGGTGGCCCCGGCGGTCCAGGATCCGATGTGGGCACTGCCCAGGAGCAGGAAGTCGCCCCGGTCGAGGTCGGCCGAGCTGTCGGCGAGGACCTGGAAGCAGAGTTCGAGGGTGCGCGGGGGGCGCACGGCCGGGTCGTGTCCTGCGGCGGTGGCGATCCGCGTGACGTCCGCCTCGGTCAGCGTCAGGTCGGTTCCGTCGAGGAGGGCCTGCTGGACGAGTTCGGCCAGCGCGGTGCGGCGCGGCCGGTCGCGCTCCTCCCCCGGACCGCTGCGCGAGTGGGCGGGCGGTACCTGGTACTCGGGGGGCAGGCCGAGGCCGCGGTGCGGGTCGACCAGGTCGCCGAGGGGTACGGCGCTCGCGGTGCCGTAGCGCTCGATGAACCGGTCGCGGTAGTCCCGCATGTACTCCAGGGTGGCCCACTCGGGGGTCATCGCCCAGACCGCGGTGGCATAGCGGCGTGCCTCCTCGCCGATGGCGTCGGGCAGGACCAGGTCGGCGGGCATCCTCAGGTCGACATGGACCGGTGGCCGTTCGTGTCCGTCGCCCTTGCGCCCGGGCGGCTCCAGCTGCCGTACCGCTTCGAGCAGGGAACGCCAGGAGGCACGACCGGCACCCGGCGGGTCGGCGCTGTGGGCGGCGGCGCGGGCACGCACCGTGCGCAGGGCCTGCGCGGTGTCGGGAAGGGCCGCGTCGAGGACGGCCTCGATGCGGTCCAGGAGGGTGCCGTCGATGCGGTGCGGGGTCATCGACGTCAGCAGGAAGCCGTGCTGGACCAGTCCGCCGAGCTGGGTGTCGAGGCGGTCGCGGTCGAGCGCGGGGAAGCGTACCGCCAGGTCGTCGAGCAGGTCGCCGTACGCGACGGGTGCGGCGGCCGCCTCACGCACGGCGGCCACCAGGGCGCTGTCTCGGACCGAGGTCTCGCGGTCGCCGGTGCGCAGGCTCACCCGGCCGTCGCGTGGCACGCACAGGTCGTTGAGGACGACGTCGACACGGCGGCGCACCGCGGGATCGGCGAGCCATTCCAGGACCCGGCGGTGCAGCCAGCCGCCGTCGAGGCGGGCATGGACAGTGCCGGGTCCGTCGAAGCCGGTCTTGGCCGCGACGCCGAAGCGAGCGACGCCGACCCCGGCGAACAGGCCGAACGGGGTGGGGCGTCCGCCGGCCCTGCGGGCGTATCGGGTGAGGGTGCGGGCGGCGCTCAGGGTGCGCTTGCGGTCGGGTTCGGGGGCCTCGTCGTCGTCCAGGCGGCGGAGGAAGGTGGCGAGGCTGCCGCTGGCGGCCTCCACCGCCTGACGCAGAAGGGGGTCTGCGGCCAGCCGCCGGATACCTGTCACCGGGTCGTCCGGGTCGACGGTGGCCGCCGCGGTGCTGCGAGGGGTGCTCGCGATGCGCACCAGCACGGGCTCACGCACGTCGAAGAGGGCCGGGTCGAGTCGCACGTCGTCGCTTCCTCGCGTCGGGTACTGGGCGGGGCACGGCAATGCGGGGCGGGGGTGGCCCGCCCCGCATTGTTCAGCGCGGCTTGGTGTCAGCAGCAGACGGGACAGCGGGTGCCGATCGCGTAGCTGCTGGGCGAGGTGAACGTGCCCTGGCCGAACTCCTGGGTGTGCTCCGGGACGTCCGACACGCGGAGGTCGAGGTCGAGGTCGAAGTCGGCGCCGGAATCGGCCTGCAGGATGAATTCGTTGCGCATTGCTCTCCTTAGAGGTCGGTCTGACGTACAGGTTCGAGCGATGTCCGAGCACGGTTCTCGCCTCGGTGAGATCTACCTTTCACTGCTGCACCACGAGTGGGTGAGTACCTTTTCAGCCAAGGCGCATATGTCAATGGCTGTTTGTCGACACAACGGCAAGTCGGTGTGCAGGTAAAGGGATTCACCCAGCGCCGGGAACGCCCCGGATTGAGGCGTGCGGATGTCGGTGAGTTCGCAACACCAGAGGGCTTGCGGCAGGGGCACGGGTGCGCTCGGCGCTGCGAGGAGACGTCGAGGGCGCCGAGAAGCCCGAGTTCGCACCCTACGCAGCGATCCGTCGGGACTACCGTGCCGGACCGGCGAAGCGGGCCGCGCCGCGAAGACGCGGCGTCGACTGTGCCACGGTACAGAACGCGGCGTTCCACGACTGCCCGCCGAGCGATCGGTCCACTTGCTGACCACGAACCCGATCGAGTCGACCTTCGCCACCGTTCGCGCGCGTGAAGTCACCAAGGGCGCCGGCAGCGCGGCTGTCGCGCCCGCCACGCTCTTCGAACTCGTCGACTCCGCCCGAGACCGCTCGCGAGTCGTGAACGCACCCCACCCCGTCACCCTCGTCCGCGCGGGAGTTCGCTGAGAAGCCCAACGGAATGCGGCGGCTGGCGGGCGGGAACCCCGATGTGTTGCAGACCCGCGTGGACCGGGACCGGTCCACGGGCGGTCGGGCCGTTACCGGCCGAACTCGTTGAAGGCGGCTTCGAGGTCGGCGGCGAGACTCTCGGCGTCGCGGCCTTCGATGCGGTGGCGGGCGATGAAGTGGACGAGTTCGCCGTCCTTGAAGAGGGCGAAGGAGGGGTGGGACGGGGGGATGTCCGCGAAGTAGGAACGCATCTGGGCGGTGGCTTCGATGTCCTGCTCGGCGAAGACGGTGAGCAGCCGGTCAGGGCGCTTGGCGTCGCCCGAGAGGGCGAGCCGGGCACCGGGCCGGGCCATGCCGGCCGCGCAGCCGGTGACGGAGTTGATGGCCACCAGGGTCATGCCGGTGCCGGCGTCCTTCATGGCGCGGTCGACGTCGTCGGGGGACAGCAGCTCGACGAAGCCGATGCTGGTCAGCTCCTCCCGCATGGGCTTGACCAGCAATGGAGGGTACGGCATTACCAATCCTCACTGAGAACCACTACGGAATCACTCAGTGTACTGATGCGTGCGCTGCGAGTGCTGCATTTCCCACATCCAGCCCGGCCCAGGAGTGCACCCCGGCCGGATCCACCCGGATCCGGCCTGACGGAGAATTCAGCCGGAGGGCGACGCCGACCTGAACCATCGACCCGGAAGTGACGCGGCGACCGGACTCGGGTTGCCCGCGGAGGTGAGCCGTAAGAGGGGATTCCCGCTGGACCCCTCGTGCGTGCGCAGCCCGCCGGCGGCACCCGGCACCAGCCCCGGTGGGTCCGGCCCCTTCCGGACGACATCCTCGTCACCTTCCTGACCGCCCGGGACGGAGGCGAGGACGGCAGGGCCACCGCGCAGGACGTCGTCGGAGAGCTCTGGTCCTCCCGGCAAGGTCCCTCCGTCCTGAACCTCCGCTGGAAGACCCCGGCGATGCGGTACGCCGGGCAGCCGACGCCAACCCGACCCTGACACCGGAGGCCCTGGAAACCCTCCTCGCCGACCCCCGCGCCGCGGAGGGCGCCGCGGCTTCCCTTGTCGAACGCTGTCGCGCGGTGCGCCCGGGCTCGGTCGACGGTCCACGGGACACCCCCTGGAACACCCGTGACGTGGAGGTGATCACCCCCGAGAAGGCACGGATCGTTCTCACCGCGGCGAAGCCCTTCGATCCGGCCGGTCGGGAGGCGCGGAACCTCGAAGCCATCGGAATCACCCCGCCGGGCGGCGACCGTTGCGACAAGAATGAGGAACATGCCTGACACCACTGAAGTCGATGGCCTGACCGTCGGTCAGGTCTCCACTCTCATAGCCGTGACAGTCCGCGCACTGCACCACTGGGATGGGATCGGTCTGTTGCGACCGTCGCTGCGCACGGCTGCCGGATACCGGCTCTACACTGCCGGTGATCTGGAGCGCCTGCACCGCATCGTCGTCTACCGTGGGACAGGTCTCGGCCTGGACAGGATTCAGGCCGTCCTGGACGACTCGACCGCAGACGTGCCCGGCGCATTGCGCGCGCAGCGCACCAAGGTTGCCGAACGGATCGACCGCCTTGAGCAGCTCAGCGCCGGACTGGATCGGATGATCGACGCCCACGACGGCGGCCTGCCACTGACCGTCGAGCAGCAGGCTGCGATCTTCGGGCCCGAGTGGAACCCGGACTGGCCTGCCCAAGCCCGCCGGCGCTTCGGGGATACGACGCAATGGCGGCAGTACGCCGAGCGCTCGGCCTCTCGCGATCCGGATGAATGGCAGGCCATCACCGACGCCATGACCGACTTCGAAAGCGCCCTCGGCGATGCGATGGATGCCGCAGCCCGTCTCACCCTGCGGATCCTCGTGCTCGCCGACCCGCCGCCGGGGGCCACCGTCCGGCCCCTGTACCACCACCACACCGAACAGCCACAGGAACGGCAGCAGTTGAACCGAACGCCGCCTGCTTCGGACCCCTTGGGAGGGCGGCTCGAAGCAGTTGCGACCTCATGAGCCGGCTTTCCGCATCACGATCTCTCCTCGGTCCTGAGCAAGCGGTTTGTGCGCGAACCGGACGATCGGTCGAGGGTCCCTGCCTTCTTCACAGCGCGGCGACCTCCTCCGGCGTCGGGTACGACCCCTGCGCTCCCGCCTTCGTCACCGCCGCCGCCCCGACCCGCGCCGCGTAGGCCGCGGCCTCCATGAGCGCGTCGCCCTGTCCCAGCCGCCAGGCCAGCACCGCCGTGAAGGCGTCGCCCGCGCCGGTGGTGTCGACGGCGTTCACCTTCACGGCGGGCACCAGGGCGGTCCCTTGCCTCGACGCCACCAACGCACCCTGCGCACCCAGCGTCACGACCACCGAGCGCGGCCCGCGCGCGAGCAGGGTCCGCGCCCAGTCTGCGGGCTCTCCACCGACCGCCTCGTCACCGAGGATCACCTTCGCCTCGTGCTCGTTCACGATCAGCGGGTCGCACGCCGCCAGCACCTCCGGCGGCAGGGGGCGCGGCGGCGACGGATTCAGTACGAAGCGGGTGCCGGGCAACAGGCTCCGCACCGCTTCCGCCACCGTCTCCAGCGGGATCTCCAACTGCGCCGACACCACCCGGGAGGCGTGGAGGAGGCTCCCCGCCGCCCGCACGTCCCCGGGCGTGAGCTGCCCGTTCGCCCCCGGCGACACGACGATGCTGTTGTCACCGGACGGGTCCACGGTGATCAGCGCGACGCCGGTCGGCGCGCCGCCGACCAGCACGCCCGCCGTGTCCACCCCGGCCGCCCGCTGTGTGTCGAGCAGCAGCCGGCCGTACGCGTCGTCACCGACCCGGGCCAGCAGAGCCGTACGGGCTCCCATCCGGGCGGCCGCGACGGCCTGGTTGGCGCCCTTGCCGCCGGGATGGACGGCCAGATCGGAGCCGAGCACCGTCTCCCCCGGCCCCGGCCGCCGTTCGACCCCGATCACCAGATCGGCGTTGGCCGACCCGATGACCAGGAGGTCGTGGTCGTACATGAGAGGTCTCCCTGATTTCCCGTAGCTGGTGGGCGGCTGGAGCCGAGGCGACGGACGTGGGGCGTCAGCCGCCGAAGTCGGCCACGTTCTCCTTGGTGACCACCTTCACCGGCACCTTCACCGTCGCACTCACCTTCTCGCCCCCGGCGGCCCGCAGGGCGTTGACCACGGCGATCCGGCCGAGTTCCCTCGGCTGCTGGGCCACCGACGCGTACAGGGTCCCGTCCCCGACCGCCCGCAGCCCGTCCGGCGTGCCGTCGAAGCCGACCACCTGGACCGAGGTACCGGCCTTCGGGCCCAGTGCCTTGATCGCGCCGAGTGCCATCTCGTCGTTCTCGGCGAAGACGCCGTCGATGCCGGGGTGCGCCTGAAGGAGGTTCGACATCACGTCGAGGCCCTGGGTGCGGTCGAAGTCGGCGGGCTGCCGGGCGACCACCTTGATGCCCGGGTAGGCCTTCAGCCCTTCGGCGAAGCCCGCGCCGCGCTCCCGGCTGGCGGAGGTACCGGCCTGGCCCTGCAGGATGACGATCGTGCCCCTGCCGCCGAGTTTCTCGGCGAGCGCCCGGGCGCCCAGCTCGCCGCCCTCGACGTTGTCGGAGGCGACCAGCGCGGCCGTCTTCGCCTTGGTGACGCCCCGGTCGACGCCGACGACGGGAATACCGGCCCGGTTGGCGGCCCGCACCGCAGGGCCGGCCGCGTCCGAGTCCACCGGGTTGACGACGATGGACGTCAGGCCCTCGCTGGTGAAGTTCTGCAGCTGGTTGGCCTGCTGCGAGGCGTCGTTCTGCGCGTCGGTGACGGTCAGGTCGGCGCCGAGCCTCTTCGCCTCGGCCTCCGCGCCCGCCCGGATCTGCACGAAGAAGGGGTTGTTGAGCGTGGACAGCGACAGCCCGATCCTCTGCTGGACGGCAGTCGACGAGCCGCTGTGCAGCAGCGAGGTCGCTCCCACGACCGCCGCCGCGACCACGGCCGCAAGGAGGTACGTGACCGCTTGCCTGCCCTTGTTGCCGCCGCCGGCACCCACCGGAGTCGCCCCCGCCCGGCGCCGCACGGTGTCGAGCAGCACGGCCAGCGCGATCACCACACCGATGACCACCTGCTGCCAGAAGGCGGACACCGAGAGGAGGTTGAGGCCGTTGCGCAGCACCGCCAGGATCAGAGCACCGATCAGTGTCCCGGACGCCTTGCCGGTACCGCCCGCGAGCGAGGCACCGCCGATGACGACGGCCGCGATGGCGTCGAGTTCGTAGCCCTGCGCGGCCTGCGGCTGCGCGGAGGACAGCCGGGAGGCGAGCACGATGCCCGCGGCGGCGGCGAACAGCCCGGACAGCGCGTAGATGGCGAGCTTCTGCTTCTTCACCCGCAGCCCCGACAGCCGGGCCGCCTCCTCGTTGCCGCCGATCGCGTACATGGACCGTCCGAGGTACGTCCGTCCCAGCACGAACGCCGTGATCAGCCCCATGACGACCATCACCAGCAGGGGCACCGGCAGCCAGCCTCCGAGTGTGTCGCCGAGGTGCGAGACCGATTCCGGAAGGGCGATCGGCGAACCCTGCGAGATGACCAGCGACAGCCCGCGTGCCACGGACAGCATGGCGAGTGTCGCGATGAACGGCGGGAGTTTGCCGTACGAGACGAGGAATCCGTTGACCAGGCCGCACACTGTGCCGGTCATGACGGCCAGGATCACCGCAAGGGCGACCGGTACGCCCGCGTCGGTGGCGCTCCAGGCGAGGACTGTCGCGGACAGCGCGGCGACCGAGCCGACCGACAGGTCGATACCCGCCGCGACGATGACGAAGGTGACGCCGAAGGCGAGGATCGCGGTGACGGCCGCCTGGACGCCGATGTTGAGCAGGTTGTCAGTGGTCAGGAAGTCGCCGGACAGCGCCGACAGCGCGACGACGAGGACGATCAGCGCGGTGAGCGCCCCGTTGTCGAGCAGCAGCCGGCGCACCCCTCCGTGGCCGGCGGCGCCACCCGCGCCCGCGGAGCTCTTGATGGTGTCAGTGGCCACGGGTGGCCTCCGTTTCCGTTGTGGGGTTGCTGACGGCGAGCGCCATCACTGCGTCCTGGGTCGCCTCGTCGGTGGGGAGCTCGCCCGCGATCCGCCCCTGTGCCATCACCAGCACCCGGTCGCTCATGCCGAGCACCTCGGGCAGATCGCTGGAGATCATCAGAACGGCGGCGCCGGCGGCGGTCAGTTCGTTGATGAGCTGGTAGATCTCGACCTTGGCGCCGACGTCGATCCCGCGTGTCGGCTCGTCGAGGATCAGCACCCTGGCGTCGGCGAGCAGCCACTTGCCGATGACGACCTTCTGCTGGTTGCCGCCGGACAGGGTCCGCACCTGCTGCCCGAGCCCGGCCATCCGCACCCCGAGCTGCCCCGCGATCCGCTCGGCGGCCTCCCGCTGGCCCCTCAGGTCGACGAGTCCCGCGCGGGAGGCCTTCCGCAGGGTGACCAGCCCGAGGTTCTCCTCGACGGAGGCGTCGAGCACCAGCCCCTGCCCCTTGCGGTCCTCGGGCACGAGTCCGATCCCGGCGGCCATGGCGGCGTTGACGTCATGGCGCTTCACCACGGCACCCCCGGCCGTCACGACGCCCTTGTCGTACGGGTCGGCTCCGAACACGGCCCGTACGACCTCCGTACGACCGGCCCCGACGAGCCCCGCGATCCCCACCACTTCGCCGGCCCGCACCTCGAAGCTCACGTCGTGGAAGGCCCCGTCCCGGGTGAGCCCCTCGACGGTCAGCAGCGCGGCACCGGCGTCGCCGCGTTCCCGCGGGTACTGCTGCTCGATCGACCGCCCCACCATGAGCCGTACGAGTTCGTCCTCACCTGTGGAGGCGGGCACCTGACCGACGGTCCTCCCGTCGCGGATGACGGTCACGCGATCCCCGAGGGCGGCGATCTCCTCCAGGTGATGCGTGATGAACACGACCCCGGCACCGTCTTCCCGCAGCTGCCGCACGATGGCGAACAGCTTCTCGACCTCCTCGGTGGTCAGTACGGCGGTCGGCTCGTCCATGATGAGCACGCGCGCGTCGAGACTGAGCGCTTTGGCGATCTCGACCATCTGCAGCCGGGCGATACCGAGTTCACGCACGCGCGCGCGTGGGGACACGTTCACGCCGACGCGCGCGAGCAGTTCCTCGGCGTCGGACTCCATCCGCTTCCGGTCGACCATCCCGAACCGCCGGGGCTGCCGCCCGAGATGGATGTTCTCGGCGACGGACAGATCGGGAACGAGATCGAACTCCTGGTGGATGGTGGCGATCCCGAACCGCTCGGAGTCGTGCGCACCGTCGATGTGCACCTCCTCACCGTCCACCAGGATCCGTCCGGCGTCGGGCGTGTGGGCACCGGAGAGCATCTTGATGAGCGTGCTCTTGCCGGCCCCGTTCTCGCCGAGCAGCACATGCACCTCGCCCCGGCGCAGGTCGAAGTCGACGCCGTCGAGCGCGACCACGCCGGGAAAGGTCTTGCGAATGCCCTCGATGCGCAGCAACTCGTCCGGGTTGCTCACGGAATACTCCTTCGTACGGGGGACGGGGGCGGTGCGATCGAGGGGGGCTCGCCGCAGGAACGGCGTACGACGAGACGGGCGGAGAGGGTGACGGACTCACCCGGCCGCCCCTCGATGCGGGCGACCAGGGCGCGTACGGCGGCGCGCCCCAGCTCGCCGGTGGGCTGGGCGATGGCGGTGATCGGCGGGTCGGTGTGCACGAACCACCGGATGTCGTCGAAGGCGGCGAGCGCGATGTCGTCGGGAACACGCATCCCCCGCGCGCGTACGGCGTCCAGGGCGCCGAGGACCATCAGGTTGTCGGCCGCGAAGACGACCTCGGGCGGTTCGGGCAGATCGAGAAAGCCCTCGGTGACCCGGCGCCCGCTCTCGGCCTGGAAGTCGCCCCGGCCCGTGTATGCCTCGGGGAGGTCGAGACCGTACGCACCGAGCGCCTCCCGGAAGGCCTCCACGCGCTCCCTCCCGGTCGTGGTCGCGGCAGGTCCCGCGATGATCGCGAGCCGCCGGTGCCCGAGGCCGTGCAGATGCGCGACCAGATCCCGTACGGCCGCCCGTCCGTCCGCCCGCACCACGGGCACGTCCACACCCGGGATCCACCGGTCGACGAACACCATCGGCGTCCCCGCGCGCGCGGCGTCCAGCATCAGTGGCGAGCCACCGTCGGTGGGCGAGACGAGGAGGCCGTCGATACGGCGGTCCAGCAGGTTCCGTACGTGGTGGTCCTGGAGGTCGGGGCGCTCGTCGGCGTTCCCGATGATCACGCTGTAGCCGAGTGCTCGGGCCTCCTCCTCGACGGAGCGGGCCAGCTCGGTGAAGTACGGGTTCAGCACGTCGCTGATGACCAGGCCGAGGGTGTGGGTCTGGTCGGTGCGCAGGGAGCGGGCGACGGCGTTGGGGCGGTAGCCCAGGGTCTCCACGGCGGCCAGGACGCGCGTGCGTGCGTCCGCGCTGACCGACGGATGGTCGTTCAGGACTCGCGAGACCGTGGCGACGGAGACGCCTGCCTCGGCGGCGACGTCCTTGATGCTCGCCATCCCTGGTCCACCTCCTTGTGGAAGAGTTCATGGAATCGATTACACTGGGGCACGACGGAGATTGGAATCGATTACAAGCGGCGCGTGCAAGGGGGGTGACGGAGGACGAGACCGGATCGTGACCCCACCGTCGGGGTCCGGCAGGAGGGCCGTGGGCTTCCGGGCCCGGCACGACCGGGATGCGGCGCAGGCGGCGACACCCGGACCGCCGGAAGGAACGCTCCGACGACCCTCGGCCGGAGGTGCCACTGCCGGCTGCCGTCCACCGGACACTGTCCCGTCGGCGGGCCCGCGGGGCGGAAGTCTGCTTGACTCGTCCCCGTGGACGCATCCGGCCGGCGGACGGTGTGGGACAGCACCGAGGTCGCCGACGACTTCGTCCTGTGGGACGACACGGTCGGGTGGCTGTGGGGCTACCCCTTCGTGTTCGAGCAGCTGCGCTTGGCGCAACCGGACGTAAGGGTCCTGGTGGATGTGGGCTGCGGCCCCGGGAGGGTCGCGCGCCGCGCCGCCGAGGACCACGACCTCCAGGTGCACGCGGTGGACATCTCTCCGAGGATGCTGGACCTCGCGGCCGGCCGGCGCGGCCAGGCCCGTGTCGCCTTCCACCATGCCTCCGGCTGGGACCTGCCGTTCCTCGACAGTGCGTCGGTGGACGCGGTGATGTCCTGCTTCGTGCTCGTGTGCGTTCCGCGGCGGGAGCAGGCCGAGGCCATGGCGGCCGAGGCGCACCGGGTACTGCGGCCCGGTGGCCGCTTCGCCGTTCTCAACGCCCACCCCGGCCACACCGGGGTGACCTTCGACAGCTTCCGGATCGGCCGCCCCGGTGCGGCCTACCGGGCGGGCGACCCGATACCGGTACGGCTGCGCCGGACGGACGGCGTGTGGGTGGACATCGTGGACACGTACTGGCCTGCCGAGAGCTACCACGAGATGCTGAGCGGCGTGGGCTTCGCCCGCGTGTGGCAGACCGTACCGCTGCCGGCCGACGTCCGGCGTCGGCACGGCCCCGAGGCCACCGCCCACGAGCGCTGGGTGACGGAGCGGACCACGCCGCCCTTCCTCCTGGTCGTCGGTGAGAAATGAGTCCGCTGCCCGCCTGCCGCACACGGCGGTCACACGGTCACCCCGACGTCCGGGCGGCACCGTGCGCCGAGTCCGTGCCCGGAGGACACGGGCCGCGATTGCCCGTCACCGGGCTCAGCGCGGTCTAGCGTGCGGTCATGACTGTGATCGGTGCGGGCAGCACGGGGGACGCGCGTGAATCGCCATACGCGGAGAGCCCGGCGCGGCTGGTCGCTCTCTCCGACGGGATCTACGCCATCGCCATGACGCTGCTGGTGCTCGACGTCTCCGTCCCCGAGGGCTTGGACGCCACCGGTTTCCGGTACGAGATGAGCCAGGTCTGGCCCAAGCTCGGTGCCTACGCGCTCAGCTTCGCCGTTCTCGGCGCCTTCTGGCGCGACCAGCGCCAGATCCTCCATCAGGTGCGGCGCGCCGACATCCTCACGGTACGCCTGACCCTGGCCAGCCTGGGCGCGGCCGCGCTGCTGCCCTTTCCCACCGCGTTGCTGTCCGAGTACGGGGGCGAGCAGCCACTGGCCGTGTCCTCCTACGTAGCCACCATCGCTGTGATCAGCCTGCTGCACCTCGCGCTGTTCACCGGCATCTGGCGGCGCGAACGCCTTCAGGCCCGACCGATCCCCGACCGTGTCGGCTGGACCACCGTCACGGAGCAGGGCGCGGTCGCCCTGCTCTGCGCGGCTTCGGTGGTGATCGCCTTCGCCGTGTCCCCGCGGGTGGCGCTGGGAACCTGGCTTCTGTCGCTCCCCCTCAAGCACGCGATCCGCTGGCGTGGCCGAACTCGCCGCGCATCCGGCACGACTTGAGGGAGAGCGGTTCGGCTCCCACTGCAGATGCCCCACCCCGGCCGGTCGTTGGCCGCGGCGCTCGCCGGTTTCGAGCGGGCCATCGAGTCTCGACGCCTACGGGCGTCTAACGTTCCTCGCCCCGCCGCCGTTCGTCGTCGCCCGCGACACCACCGCCCACACCTGATGCGGGGACCGGCCCTGCTGCCCGCGCCGCGCCGGCCGGGACTGCTCCACCCCGTCCACCGATGCCTCGTCCCCCGACCGAATCAGGTCCTGACGCCGGCACCCGGCCCGGTCGAAATCCAGCCAGACCCGTGGGGCGATTGTGAACAATCGGCCCAGGATGACGTTCGCCTGCGACACCGGACCGATGGAAACGGCGAGGCGGCATTTCGGGTGCGGCGCCGTTCGGTCGACGACCCGAAACGCCCCGGCGAGAAGTTTACGCATTCAACGGAATTACTCATTCCGGCCGTGCAGCGTCATCGCGTCGCCATAAGCGGCCGCAGATTTTCCGCCATCACACACAGCAACCCCGCGCCGACGACGAGTGGTGATCGTCACAGACCCGCAGCGTGAGACCGCCCGATCGGTGCGATAACGTCGACGTGCAGCGCACCGACGTCCGGGATTTCCTGTCGCCGGACCACGTCCCGCCGAGGGTGAAACCAGAATTTTTCGATGGCTTCACCGAACGAGAACATGACGCGGACAAAGATTCCCTGACGTCTGTTCATGATTCACCGCGACGCCGCGCCGCGTGAACGAGAAACCACCGGGAGAAGTTTGTGTACAACAGTCGCTTAGAGTCCATCGGGGCCTATCTGCCACCGGCTTCCATGAGCACTCCGGAACTCCTCGCCCGCATGGAGAAAGCGCCTGAGTTCGACCTTCTGAGAATTACCGGAATGGCCGAGCGCCGGGTCGCGGACGACACCACCGGCACCCCCGAGGACTGCCTCACCATGGCCCTCTCGGCAGCCCGCGCATGCCTCGGCCGCTCGCGCTATGCCGCCGACGAGATCGACATCGTGATCTCGTGCTCCATCAGCCGTACGACGGACGGCCGCCGCCATCAGTTCGAGCCTTCGTTCGCCCGGCGCATCGCCGGGGAACTCGGGGCGGACCGGGCGATCCACTTCGATGTGTCCAACGCCTGCGCAGGCATGATGACCGGTGTCTATCTCCTGGACCGCATGATCCGCTCCGGTGAGGTGCGCAACGGTCTGGTGCTCAGCGGAGAGCACATCACCCCGATCGCCTTCACCGCCGCGCGCGAGATGGCGGACAGCCGGGACCCTCAGTTCGCATCGCTCTCCGTCGGTGACTCCGCCGTCGCCGTCCTCGTCGACCGCGCCGCCGACGACGCCGACGTCATCCATGACATCGAGCTGATGACCTGCTCGGAGTACTCGCACCTGTGCCTGGGCATGCCCAGCGACGACACCGGCGATCTGGCCATGTACACCAACAACAAGGAGATGCACGCCGAGGACCGTCTCTCGCTGTGGCCGGCCTTCCACGGCGACAGGCTCGCCGACGACGGCCGCCGGTTCGCCGACGAGGGATACGACTTCGTGATCCAGCACCAGGTCGGCAGCCGCTTCATCGATTTCATGAACCACGTGGGCGAGAGCATCTTCGGGACACCGATGCCCGAGTCGCTCTCGGTCGTCGAGAACTTCGCCAACACCGCGACCACATCCCACTATCTGGTCCTGCACCAGGCACTCATGGAGCGCCGCATACCCAAGGGCTCGAAGGTCCTCATGGTGCCCGCCGCCTCCGGCGTGGTGACCGGGTTCCTGTCCGCGACCGTCTCCTCCCTGGAGGTATGACCATGGCCACCGTCATCACCTCCACGGCGCTCAGCCCGGCCGACGGGGCCGGCAGCGCGATCGGATACGCGGCATCCGCCGGGAGTGCGTGTCTGCGGCGAGCAGGTCTCACCCCCGCGGACGTCGACGTGCTGATCAACGTAGGCGTCTACCGCGACTCCAACATCTCCGAGCCGTCCGTGGCCGCGCTCATCCAGAAGCGCATCGGCATCAACCTGGACTACCTCCACACCGCCGACAGGCATGCCGCGTTCTCGTTCGACCTGATGAACGGGGCCTGCGGCGTGCTCAACGCCGTCCAGGCCGGGGGTTCGCTGCTGGCGGCCGGCAGCGCCCGCCGGGTGCTGGTGGTCTCGGCCGACACCCACCCCTCGATGGACCCGACCAGAGCGGGGACGGCCGAGTTCCCCTATGCGAGCACCGGCGCGGCTCTGCTGCTGGAACGCGGGCACGACGCCCGGGGCTTCGGACGGGTGCACCACCGTTCGCCGCGCGGCGCCCATGGCGTCAACGGATATCTGCCCCTGTACGAGGCCGGCTCCGAAGGCCGCAGCACCATAGCCGTCGACCGCGACAGCGGCGTGGTGGAGCGGATGCTCGATCTCGCCGTCGACTCGGTGCGCGGCACGCTGACGGCCGAGTACGGTGCGGAAGCGGCCCAGGCACCGACGGTCCTGGACCGCACGCTGCTGATCACCTCTCAGCCGTCGCACGACTTCGCCTCCCGCCTGTCCAAGCGCCTGGGCCTGGCAACCGATGCCGCGGTGACCGTCGAAGGGCTCACCGGCGACCCGCACACCTCCGCACTCACCTACGGCTTCACACAGGCCCGGGACTCGGGACGGCTCACGGGCCACGACCGGATCCTGTTCCTCGCCGTCGGCGCGGGCCTGAGCTCGGCGACGTCCCTCTACCGGCTCACCGCCGACACCGAGGGAGCCGCCCGCTGATGTCCGGCACCATGACCGGGACGACCCGGAACGCGTCCCTGGCCGATCTGCTCGCCCGGCACGCCACCCGTACCCCCGACAGGACGGCCGTGGTCCATCCCGCCAGGAGGCAGGGCTCGTCCGGGCCACCCGTCTACACCTCGGTCGGCTACGGCGACTTCGCCGCCCGGGTCACCGCTTGCGCCGCAGGGCTCCGCGCCCGGGGCATCGGCCCCGGTACCCGTACGGCCCTGCTGGTGACTCCCGGCGCCGATCTGCTCGTCCTGGTCTTCGCCCTGATGCACACGGGCGCGGTACCCGTGGTGGTCGACCCGGGCATGGGACTGGGCCGCATGCTGGACTGCATCCGCCGGGTGGGAGTCCAGGCGTTCATCGGCGTACCGTCCGCGCACATGCTCCGGCGCCTTCGGCCGCGTGCCTTCGCCGGAGTGAAGAGCGTGATCACGCTGCCCCGGGGAAGCGGGCTCGAGGAGCTGGCCGCGCTCGGCGCGGGCCGGCCGCAACAGCCTCCGCGGCCGTCCGGTCCGGACGACATCGCGCTGATCGGCTACACCACCGGCAGTACGGGCCCGGCCAAGCCGGTCGAGATCACCGTCGGCATGCTGCGGGGGATGGCGCAGGGCGTCGAGGCCGGCCACTTCACCGCCGAGATGACCAGCACCCTGGTCACCATGCCGCTGATGGGCGTGTTCGACCTCGCGGCGGGCCGCACCGTGGTGGTGCCGAGGATGAACATGGGTCGCGTCGGCGCCGCCGACCCGGTGCTGCTCACCGACGCGATCCAGCGCTTCGGTGTGAACGCCATGTTCGCCTCGCCCGCCCTGCTGGGACCGCTCTCGGCCCATCTGGCGGAAACCGGCGCCCGGGTGCCGTCACTGCGTCTGATCGTCTCCGGTGGAGCCCCGGTGAGCCCCGGGCTGATGAGCGCGCTGCGCGCCGTACTGCCCCACGACGCAGACGTGTTCAGCACCTACGGATCGACCGAGGCGCTGCCGATGGCACTGGTCGAGAGCAGGGAGGCACTGGCCGGACCCGCGGACGGCCCTGCCGCCGCCCTCGGTGTCTGTGTGGGGCGACCCGCATCCGGCGCGACAGTCCGCACCATCGAGGTCAGCGACGGGCCGGTGCCCCTCTGGACGCCCGGACTTCCCGTCGCCGAAGGTGAGATCGGCGAGATCGTGGTCAGCGGCCAGGCGGTCAGCCCGCGCTACTTCCGCTCCCCCGAGGCCGATGCCGCGCACAAGATCCAGGACGGCGGGCGTCGCTGGCACCGCACCGGTGACGTCGGATGGATCGACGACGAGGGCCGCATCTGGTTCTGCGGACGCAAGAGCCACCGGGTCCGCACGGCGAACGGCGATCTGCACACCGTGCGGTGCGAAGGGGTCTTCAACTCCCACCCGCAGGTCAAACGCACAGCGCTGGTGGGCTTCGGCCCGCACGGCGAGCAGCGGCCCGTGCTGTGCGTCGAGCTCGAGGCGGACACGGGTCGGGAGCACTGGCCGCGGATCGAGCGCGAGTTGCGCGCTCTGGGCGCCGGCAACCCGGTGACCAAGGGGATCGACGACTTCCTGCCGCACCCCGCCTTCCCCGTGGACATCCGCCACAACGCCAAGATCCGGCGGGAACTGCTGGCCGGCTGGGCCGAGGACCGGCTCACCGGCAGTCGCCGCCCGACCGCCGCGGACCGGGCGCTGCGCACCGTCCCGCTGCTCGGCTGGGCCTATCTGGCCGCCTGGCCGCTGCTGCCCTGGGAGCACGTGGCACTGACCGCGTTGTGGTGGATCGACGCCTTCCTGAGCGTCGTCGTCCATGCGCTCCAGATACCGTCCGCCCTGCGCATGGAGCACGAGACGGCCACCGGGCGAAGGCCCTGGGCGACGGCCGCGCTGACGATGCTGTTCGGTGCGACCTGGTGGCGCCGGCGCGGCGGCCGGTCGAAGGGGGCGACCGCGTGAAGGTGCTGGTGACGGGCGCGTCCGGGTTCCTGGGCAGCCACATCGTCGATGCCTGCCTGCGCGCGGGCGACACGGTACGGGTGCTCGTCCGCGAGGAGAGCGACCTCGGCCATCTGCGCACCGTCACGGGCGTCGAGTTCGCGTACGGAGATCTGCGTGACACCGCGTCCCTGCGAAGGGCGACGGAAGGCATCGACGTCGTGCACCACAGCGCGGCCCGGGTCACCGACCGGGGCACCCGGGCCCAGTTCCGGGACGAGAACATCCAGGGCACCGAGCGCCTGATGACAGCGGCCCGGCGGGCCGGGGCACGGCGCTTCGTGTTCATCAGCAGCCCCAGCGCGCTGATGGGCGTTCGCGGCGGTGACCAGCTCGACATCGACGAGAGCGAGCCCTACCCCGCACGGCACCTCAACCTCTACTCGGAGACCAAGGCCGAAGCGGAGCGTCTCGTCCTGGCCGCCAACCGCGGGGAGTTCACCACCGTCGCACTGCGCCCGCGGGCCGTGTGGGGCCCGCGCGACCACTCCGGCTTCATGCCCAGGCTGATCGCGAAGATGATGACGGGAAGTCTGCCCGACCTCTCCGGTGGCCGGCCGGTGTACGCCTCGCTGTGCTATTGCGAGAACGCCGCCGATGCCTGTGTACGGGCGGCGCGTGCCGACGGGGTCGGCGGCCGGGCGTACTTCATCGCCGACCGGGAGCCGGTGGAGGTGTGGAGCATGCTCGCCGCCCTCGCCGGAAGATTCGGGGGCACGCCCCCCACCCGGCAGGTCTCCCTCCGTCTGCTGCGGGCGCTCGCCGTCACGGCGGACACGCTCTGGAAGCTGCCGCCGCTGGCCAGGCACTCCTCCCCGCCGCTCTCCCGGTACACGCTGGCACTGCTGACGCGTTCGGCGACGTACGACACCTCGGCCGCACGCCGGGACCTGGCCCCTCCGCCGGTCGCCCACGAAGTGGGGATGGCCAGGCTCGAGGCCTGGATCGACGGCATCGGCGGCGTCAACGAGTACATCAGGAAGGTGCGGTAGTCATGAGCAGGCAGCACATCGCCGTGGACGGCGGTGCCGGCACCGGGTCCCCCGGCCGGGCGACGTTCCGCCGCCCCGTCTCCCCCACCGAGTGGTCCTACCTTGCCGCCGCCCGGCTCGGCGGCGAACTGCTGGTGCTCCAGCTGGTGGTCGAGGGCACCGGGCCGATCGACGCCCTGGCCCTCGGCCGTGCCGTGGCCGAGGTCTCGCCGTCATGCCCCGGCTCGCGGTTGACGCGCCGGGGCAGGATGTGGGTCGACAGCGGACGTGCCCCACGGGTCGTGGTCGTCGAAGGAACGTCGTTCGACCGCACGGCGCTCACGGGACCGCCGGAGCTCGTCACCCCGCTCGCCAATGCCGAGGACCGCCCGGGCTGCGAAGTGCTGCTGCTCACCGGCGAACCCGGCACCGTGGTCTTCAGGGCGTCCCACGCCGTGATGGACCTCAAGGGCGTCTCGTTGTGGGCCACGGAGGTGTTCCGGGCCCTGCGAGGTGAACCCCCGCGGCGCGCGGCGGACCCGCTGACCGACTACGGGCTTCTGGCGGCGGTGGGCAGGACCGGGCAGCGGCCCCGTCTCGGACTCGACCAGCGCTCACCGCTCGGCGGCCGGCCCGGCAGCGGTTCGGTGTGGCGGCGGCGTACGGTGGCGGGCCGACACCCGGCGCTGGCCGCCAAGGTGGCGGCCGCGATCGCGGCGGGCGTACCCGGCCCGGGGGCACGGATCATGGTGCCCGTGGACCTGCGACGTCACGACCCCGGGGTGTCGTCGACGGCCAATCTGGCCCTGCCGGTGTTCCTGGACGTGCCGTCCGGCCAGAGCGCGAACGCCGTGCACCGGAGGTTGCTGGGCGAGCTGGCCTCCCGGCGGGAACTGGCGGCCGGCGCGGAAGCGGCCCTGGCGCGCCTTCCGCTTCCGGCGGCGGCGGCCCTGGTGGGCGCGTCACGGGCCGCCGCCTCGGTACGGCACCGGTACCCGGCGTCGGCCATCGTGTCGAACGCCGGCCGTCTGGCGCCGGCCGACTTCAGCGCCGGGGAGTTCACCGCGACGACCGTGTACGCCCTGCCGGTGCACGCTCCCCTGGTACCGGTCAGCATCGCGCTGATGGAACTGCCCGAGCACATCGAGCTCGTGATCTCCGCCCGTGGAGCCGCTGACGTCGGCGAGCGCTGCGAGGCCCTGCTGGATCGCATCGACTCCGCGCTGGGTGCGGACGCGCCGGCCTCGTGCACGCCGCCCCCGGCAGCGCGGGAGCCCGGCGCCGCCGAGCTGCTGCTCGCGCCCGGCCCCGGCGGCCTCCCGGCACTGGACGGCTCGGTGGTGCAGCTGTTCCGGGCGCAGGTCGCCCGCCGACCGGACGCACCCGCGGTGCTCGGCGACGGGCTGCGGTGGTCGTACGCGGAACTGGACCGTCGCTCCGACGCCGTCGCGGTCGAACTGCTCGCCCGCGGCGTCCGGCGCGGCGAGGTCGTCGGAGTCCTGGCGGACCGTTCGGCGGCGGGCCTGGCCGGGGTCTGGGGCGTACTGAAGGCGGGCGCCGCCTTCCTGCCCGTCGACGTACGCAATCCGGCGCGGCGGGTCGAGGAACTGCTGCGCGACGCGGGGGCTCGCATCTGCCTCGCGGAGACGGCCTCGCGGCACCGGGCTCAGGGCAGCGGTTGCACGACGCTCCTCCTCGAACACGTCGCGGGCGACGGAGCGACCGTCGACGAGCAGGGCCGCGCGGCCCTCGCCGCCGCCGCTCCCGGCCCCGACGATCTGGCGTACGTCATCTACACCTCGGGCTCCACCGGCAGGCCCAAGGGCGTCCAGGTCGAGCACCGCAGCCTGACCAACGTCGTCGGGTGGATCGCCCCCTTCATGCGCTGCGACGAGGAGACCCGGGCCGCGTACTCCTTCTCCCCCGCGTTCGACCTCTCGGTCATGCAGATCTTCCCGCCCCTCGTGCACGGCGGTGCCGTCGTGCCGATGCCCGGTGAGCTCGACCACGTCAAGCTGCGCGAGTTGTTCTCCGGACGCCTGGCCAACACCCTCGGGATGACGCCGACCCATCTCGATCTCGCCTGGCGCCTCGGAATCCGCGCCACGAACATCCGCGCCCTCCAGTCCGGCGGCGAGAACCTCACCACTGCGAGCAGCATCCGGGCACGCGCGTCCTTCGGACCCGACTGCCTCTTCGTGAACGTCTACGGCCCCACCGAGGCCACGGTGGCCTGCACCGTCGCCGTCGTCGACGACGGCACCGGACGCCCGTCCGCACCGATCGGAGTGCCGGTGCACCGCACGTCCGTGGCCGTACTCGACGAGCGGGGACAGGAAGTCCCGGACGGCGAGCTGGGTGAACTCCATGTGACCGGCGTCCAGTTGGCCCGCGGCTATCTCGGCCGCCCCGACCTGACGGCCGAACGTTTCGTCTACCTCCCGGACGGCCGGCGCGCCTACCGCACGGGTGATCTGGTGCTCCGCCTGCCCGACGGTCAGCTGGAGTACGCCGGGCGGATCGACTCCCAGGTGAAGATCCGCGGTCACCGAGTCGAGCCGGGCGAGGTCGAGGCCGCGCTCACCGCTCTGCCGGACATCGCGCAGGCCGCGGTGGTCGCCCGCCGCAGGAACGACACCGGCGCGCAGGCGCTGTGCGCTTTCGTGGTGCCGGTCCGGGGCGCTGCTGCCTTCGACGAGGCGGCCGTACGAGCGGTTCTCGAGCGCTCGCTGCCGTCCCACCTGGTGCCCACGGTGATGTGTGCGGTCATCCGGCTGCCGGAGACGGCCAGCGGCAAGACCGATCGCGGCGCGCTGCCGAACCCCTTCGACGGGGCACCCGCTCCCACGGGGGCGCCCGACGTCCAGGACCCCGCCAACGGACCGCGTCCCGAGGGGGCGGCAGACGAGCCGGACCCCGGTGTGGCCGCGGTGACGGCCGGGATCTGGGCCCGTGTCCTGCGCTGCGACGCCGCGGACCTCGACGCCTCGTCCGACTTCCACGCTCTGGGCGGCGACTCGCTGGCCGTCCTGGAGATGCTGGCCGCGCTGGGCCAGGAGCTGCTGGGGAGGGACGCGGAGCAGCGGTTCCTGACCCGACTCGGCCCCCTGAGCGACAAACTGACGCTCGGCCGGGTGGTCGGGGCCGTAGAGGCGCTGCGGAGCGAGTCATGATCTTCGTCGGCGAGGGCGCCCTCCTGTGGCGCGCCGTTCAGCACACCCTCGACAGCGGCCTGACCGTGGACCTGGTCTGCGGGCCTCCCCCGGCCCCGAACGCCGTTCGGCCCGACGTTCCCTTCCGTGCCGCCGCGGACGTCAACTCCGTGGCGGCCGAGCTGGTCGCCGCCAGCACGGACGGCGTCGTCTGGTCGCTGAACAACCGGATCATCTTCCGTGCACCGGTGCTGTCCAGCGGGCTGCGCGTCCTCAACGTCCACCACGGTCCGCTGCCCGCCTATCGGGGGCTGCCGGAAGTGGCCCTGGTCTACGCCATGCTGCGTGACGAGCGGGAGTTCGCCGCGACCCTCCACCAGGTGGACGCGGGAATCGACACCGGACCCGTACTGGCCGCCGACCGCTATCCGATCGGGCCCGACGAGCCGTTCCACACGGTTCTGCGCCGCGGGCTGCAGATCTGCCACCGGCTCTTCGAGCGATGTCTCCCCCTGGTGGCGGCCGACCCTGCCTGGAACGGCGAACCGGCCCGCCCCAGCGGGGCCGGTCCCAGTGGCTACTTCGGCCGCAGGGAACTGGCCCGGCTGCCCCGGCACCGGGACCACCCGGATTTCGGCCGGGCCACCGACCTGGGCTTCCTGGCGGACTACCTCCCGGAGCTCGCTGCCGTCCTGCGGTGAAGCGACCGCGCTTCCCGCGGGGTCACCCACGGCAGGGTCGCCGTCCGTCCGCGCAGCGTACTCGCGGCGGTGATCCATCGCCCTGAGCTAGCGGGGGACCGAGCCCCGTACCGCAGGGCCCCGCCAGTCCTTCCGGCTGCGGGGCCGCTTGGTCGTCCGCTGCGGATCAGGCGGTGCTCACCGCGCACTTGCCGCGGTCGGCCTTCATCGGGCCTTCAGCGGTTGGCCGGACGTCGAAGTCGAATATGGCGGTGGGGACGTACAGCGAGCAACAGGCGTTGGGAATGTCGACGATGCCGCTGATGCGTCCCTCGATGGGGGCGGAGCCGATGAGCAGGTAGGCCTGCTCTCCGCTGTAGCCGAACTTCTTGAAGTACTCGACGGCGTTGAGGCAGGCCCGGCGGTAGGCCAGCGTCGCGTCCAGATAGAAGTTGGTGTCGGTGTCGTGGTCGACGGAGATCCCGATGAAGGTGAGGAACTCCGTGTACCTGGGCTCGACGTTGCCCGGGACGAACACGGGGTTGGTGGAGATGCCGTACGTCTCCATGCCGCCCTTGATCAGGTCGACGTGGAAGTCGATGAAGCCGCCCATCTCGATGGCTCCACAGAACGTGATCTCTCCGTCGCCTTGGCTGAAGTGCAGGTCGCCTCCGGAGAGCTTGGCGTCCTTGACGTGTACGGGGTAGTAGACCCTTGAGCCGCGTGTGAAGTTCTTGATGTCGTGGTTGCCTCCGTTCTCGCGGGCCGGCACCGTACGGGCGCCCTCCGCTGCGATGCGATCGGCGAGGTCGCCGGTCGCCGTGCCGGCGAGGGCGTTGGTGGCGTCCGGAGGTACGGCGAGTGGCGGGACCCGGTTCGGGTCGGTGTCGATCAGCGCCTTCTCACGGGTGTTCCAGCGAGCGAGCATCTCGGCCGACGGTGCTGTTCCGAACAGCCCGGGGTGGGTGATCCCCGTGAAGCGGATCCCGGGCAGATGACGGGACACGGCCTGCTGCCCGTGGAAGTCCCAGATCGCCTTGTAGGCGTCCGGGAAGTAGTCCGTCAAGAAGCCGCCACCGTTGGCCTTGGCGAAGATGCCGGTGTAGCCCCAGTTCTGGCCCGCCATGTCGCCGGTCTGCTGCGGTACGGGACCGAGGTCGAGGATGTCGACGACGAGCAGGTCGCCGGGTTCGGCGCCCTCCACGCCTATCGGGCCGCTGAGCATATGGGGGATGGTCAGGTCGATGTCGCGTACGTCGTTGGCGGAGTCGTTGTTGCCCACCTGGCAGTCGGTCCAGTCACGGCACTCCACGCGGAACTCCGCTCCCGGCTTCACCATCGCGACTGTGGGGACGTCCGGGTGCCACCTGTTGTGCCCGGGAACATCCTGTTCACGCATCGACTTGCTCTGGTCCACACTGAATACCACTTCGGGCATGACAGCTCCTTAGTTCCGATCAGGTCACATTGGTGTGATCATGGTTCTGACCCCGGAGTCGCGGGGGCAGGGTGCCGTGAACCCCGGGTGAGCGGCCACAGCGCCGCGAACACCACGACGCCGAACACCGCCAGAGCAATGGCGATCTCGGTGGGGTGCTTCCAGTAGCCGGAGAGCAGCAGCCCGGCGGGAATCACTCCGGTGACCCAGCCCTGAATGGCCGTGACCCAGCCCGTGTATTCCCTGAGGGCGTCCATCTTGAGGCCGAGCAGCAGGAAGAACAGGAACCACAGGAAGGCCCAGTAGATCCAGATGACGCCGAAGGCCTGGTCCTTGAGGAGCCGGAAGTTGACGAACGCGTACCCCAGGGCCGAGACGGCCACGAACAGCGAGTAGTAGCCGACACCGGTGCTGTCGAGACCGGTGAGCAGGCCGATACCCACGTAGAGGTAGGTGAAGCCGAACAGATAGATGCCGGACGCCGCCAGGATCTTCATGGGGTCGTCGCCGGCGGTGAAGATGAGGTAGGTCGGCGTCAGTACCTGCAGTGCGCCTATGAAGAGGTTGAACACCGCTCCCGCTTTGGCGTCAACCTTTCCGAGAAGCAGCAAGCCGTTGATGAAGAGCACCGCACCGACGAAGAGCAGTCCCACGTTGCCCACCGGGGACGCACCTCCTCAGGCCGTAGGGAGACGGAACCACCGGAACCCGTCTGACAACGTTCTCTGCCTTGGCGACCACCGCCCTCAGGGTCGCGGCAACCGCGAGAGGGCGGGATGCGGGCGCCGTGGCACCCTTTCGCCCGGCGGCACTTCGGAGACCACTGCCGGGGCGTCGCGGGAACGCTCGTCCCGCTCGTGGAGGGCGGCGACCGTGTTCGGGGTCAGCGCGAGGCCGGGCGAGGAGTACACGCGTCGTGCGGTGCCCGAGCAAACAGGGCAGCCGTGGCTGGTGGGCGCTGTTCCGATCGCCAATTTCACGTCGAAAGGCCCGCAACGGCTGCATAGGTATTCGTAGGTTGCCATCAGCAGCCTCCGGGTGCCGGTAGGTGCTGGCAAACCAGATGAAGTGTGGCGGTCGCTCTGATCAGCGTGTGCCACGACGTGTCTTCTCCTTCCAGGAGACGACTCGCGAATCCGCGTGTCAAGACCCGGACATCCGGGCCGCGCTGTTCCCCGACGGCGTTCTCAGGACGGTCCGACCACGGCCTCAGAACGTCCCGGCGGCGAACCCGGCCGCAGCGGCGGGCAGTCCCACCGCGAGGCTCGACGCGCCGTAGAGCAGCGACTTCCCGACTCGGCCCTGCTCGCACAAGCGGACCAGCTCGTAGCTGAATGTGGAAAAGGTCGTGTAGGCCCCGCAGAAGCCGGCACCGACGATCGTCAGGACTTGCTCGGGGAGCCCGTGCCGCGCCCAGAGGCCCACGAAGAGCCCCAGGACGAACGAGCCCGTGATGTTGATCAGCCATGTGCCACGCGGGAACGCACCGGGTTTCCGGTACTGCACGTACTGGTCGAGCATGTACCGCGCGACCGCCCCGAGGGCCGCCGCCGCCCCGACGCCGAGCAGGGTGATCATCGCGTCCTCCGGGACCCGCTCCCGGTCCGGGCGCGGCCGCCGGTCCAGCTCACTGCCTTGCGACCGACCGCCAGGCCCAGCACGGTGGCGGCCGGGCCGGCGAGCAGACTGCCGACCACGTTGAGGGCCGCGAGGGTGTAATGGCCGTCGCCCAGAAGGCGATCGGTGTCGACCATCCACGTCGAGAACGTGGTGTACGAGCCGAGGAACCCGACGGCGGCGAACGGCCTTGCGTACCGGTACCGCCTCCGGCCGTCCATCACATACACCAGCAGCAGCGCCAGCAGAAACGCCCCGGACACATTGACGGCGAACGTCGTCAACGGAAACGTCCCCGCGGACGTGGGAAACGCCAGCCCCAGGGCGTAACGGCCCGTCCCGCCAAGCAGCCCGCCCAGCCCGATCGCAGCCAGGACATCGCCCGGCACCCGGGCCCGGAACGGCTCGCGTCGAGTCGTCAACGAAACGTCCGCATCTCTGTCCACCGGAACACCCCGCATCATTATCCACGGGATTGCAGGGCCGATGCCCACTCGACTAATATTCAAGATCATCGGTGCAGACCGGTTCCTGGCCCGACCGGTCTACCGTTTCAGTGGCCACACCGATGGAGGACGGCCATGGCAAAAATCCTTGCGGTGCTCTATCCGGATCCCGTGGGCGGCTATCCACCCGAGTACGCCCGCGACGGGATTCCCACCATCACCGGCTATCCGGGCGGTCAGACCGCGCCGACCCCGCAAGCCGTCGATTTCGCCCCGGGGCAGCTCCTCGGCTGCGTGTCGGGGGAACTGGGACTACGCCGCTTCCTGGAGGAACGCGGCCATACGTTCGTCGTCACGTCCGACAAGGAGGGCGAGGACTCCACTCTCGACCGCGAGCTGCCCGACACCGACGTGGTGATCTCGCAGCCCTTCTGGCCCGCCTATCTGACCCCCGAGCGGATCGCCGCGGCTCCCCGACTCGGACTCGCGATCACGGCGGGGATCGGGTCGGACCACGTCGACCTGCCGAGCGCCATCGCGCACGGCATGACGGTGGCGGAGATCACCTACAGCAACAGCATCAGCGTGTCCGAGCACGCCGTGATGCAGATTCTGACCCTGGTGCACGACTACATGGCCGCCCACGAGTGGGTGACCACGAAGAAGGGCTGGAACATCGCCGACGCCGTCTCGCGCAACTACGACATCGAGGGCATGGACGTCGGCGTCCTCGGCTCCGGCCGTATCGGCCAGGCGGTGCTGCGCCGCCTCAAGCCGTTCGATGTCAGGCTGCACTACAGCGATGTGCACCGGCTCCCCAAGGAGGTCGAGGAGGAACTGGAGCTGACGTACCACCCCGACGCCCGCTCCCTGGCCTCCTCGGTCGACGTGCTGTCGATCCACACCCCCCTGCATCCGCAGACGCAGAACCTCTTCGACGACGAGCTGATCGGGGTCATGAGACGCGGCTCGTACATCGTCAACACGGCACGCGCGCTGATCGTCGACCGGGACGCGGTGGTGCGGGCCCTGAGCAGCGGCCGACTGGCCGGTTACGCGGGTGACGTGTGGTATCCACAGCCACCACCGCCCGACCATCCCTGGCGCACCATGCCGCACGAAGCGATGACACCGCACGTGTCCGGGTCGACCCTCTCCGCACAGGCACGCTACGCGGCCGGCACGCGGGAGATCCTGGAGTGCTGGTTCGACGGACGTCCCATCCGCCAGGAGTACCTGATCGTCGACGGCGGCGGTCTCGCCGGGACCGGTGCGCAGTCCTACACGGTCGCCGGATAACGAACAACAGTCGCGGACAACAAATCAGCGGAGGATTCCGCGGCTGAGAATCCACTTATGCCGCGAGGCCCCGTTTGCGGCTGTGAGCGGACTCACGCCGAATTCACTGGACGGGCACCCGCGAGAGTTTTAGCGTCCTTGAATAGTTTGTTGTTTTCTCACTATGCGAGGGCGCCGGCGCCGCGCATACTGTTCCGCAGGTGAACAAGGCGAAGGAACGCCGGGAAGGTGGGTCAGTGAGCAGCATGGACGCCGTGTGGGTACGGGGCGTGAACGGCATTCAGTTGCATCACGTGACCGACCTTCAGGATGCCGGCAGATTTCTCGGCAACGCAGCAATGGCCCTGCGCGCCGCACACGTGAGGACGGGCGCCGACCGTTACGCCGGACTCGCCACAGAGCTGAAGGCCCTGGTGGAGCGGGTGCGGGAGTTGGAGGACGAGGCGCGGTCGAGCATGCACGATCTGCATTCCACCGACCCCGAGCGGTTCGCCCGCTGCCGGGACGGCCACGAGCCGTGGCCCGGCGAGATTCCGGCGGGGTTCATTCCGCGCCACACCTGCAAGGACGAGTGCCTGTACCACGACCGCGACGTCCTCGACGCGATCATGCAGTGCACCTGCGGCCGACCGCCCTGCCAGGCGTGTGAGATCGGCGGACCGCTCTGACGCTCGACGGGCCCTGATCATCCCATTCGCCGCCCAGCGGCTCTCGGGTCACGACACGAACGGGGCGGTCCCGTACTGACGAGCACCGGGCATCGGAAACCGCCGGGCTTCCGCCGGTGCGTTCCGGTCGACGAGGGGCGGACGCAGGCCCCGGGCCCCGGGCCGGCCGGTCAACACGGTCGGCCGCGGGTCTCCCCCGGTCAGGCGGATCGGGAGACGAAGACCCGTTCCAGCAGGGTGTAGAGGCAGTCCCGGTCCTGGTCGCTGAGCCTGTCCAGGCCATCCTGTGTGGCGCGCATCCTCGCGCGGATCGCGTCGGTGACACGCTCACCCTCGGCCGTGAGGACGACGTTCCTGACGCGCCGGTCGGACGCGCTGGCCTCGCGGCGCACGAGGCCGCGCTTCTCCAGCCGGTCGATGATCCCGGTGATGTTGGAGGCGTCGCAGGTCATGGTGTCGGCCAGGGCGCGCATCGCGGCGGGTCCCCTGCGCAGCACGGTCAGCGCCTTGCCCTGGCTCGCTGTGAGGTTCTCGCTCGCCGCCGCGATCGTGAAGTCGCCGTAGTAGGCGCCGAGCGACACCGAGAGCAGCTCCATGAGCTGGGCCGTGTCGACGCGGGGAGGTCCTGTCATAGGGATCACCCTACCCAGGAAACTTGACGATCTCAAATATCTGCGTCTACCGTCTCCTCATTGCCTGAAGTTCTCAAGCATCAAGGTTGTCAAGTACCTGCGAGGAGCATCCCCCGTGACCGTCACTCCGTCCCCCGCCTCCCGCGCGGCCGAGGTCCTGTCCCGGCCCGTCGCACTGAACGGCCTGACCGTCCCGAACCGCATCGCGATGGCGCCGATGACGCGCATGTTCTCCCCGGGCGGCGTCCCCGGTGAGGACGTGCGGTCCTACTACGCCCGTCGCGCCGCGGCGGGCGTGGGCCTGATCGTCACCGAGGGGACCTACGTCGGCCACGAGTCGGCCGGGCAGAGTGACCGTGTGCCCCGGTTCCACGATGAGGAGCAGCTGGCAGGGTGGGCGCAGGTCGCCGAGGCCGTTCACGCGGCGGGCGGCACGATCGTGCCGCAGCTGTGGCACATCGGCATGGTGCGCAAGCAGGGCCAGCCGCCCTACGCCGACGCCCCCGCCGTCGGTCCCTCCGGCATTCGCGTCGACGGCACCGAGGGCACCGGCAAGGCGATGACCCGGAGCGACCTGGACGACGTCATCGGCGCGTTCGCCGAGGCCGCCGGGGCCGCCGAGCGCATCGGATTCGACGGCGTCGAACTGCACGGCGCCCACGGCTACCTCCTCGACCAGTTCCTGTGGGAGAGGACCAACCGCCGTACGGACGCCTACGGCGGCGACGCCGTGGCGCGTACGAAGTTCGCGGCCGAGATCGTGACCGCGGTCCGCGAGGCCGTCTCGCCCGACTTCCCAGTGATCTTCCGCTACTCGCAGTGGAAGCAGGAGGCTTACGAGGCAAAGCTCGCCGAGACCCCGGAGGAGCTGGAGTCGATCCTGACGCCGCTCGCAGCGGCCGGCGTCGACGCCTTCCACGCCTCCACCCGTCGCTACTGGCTCCCTGAGTTCGAGGGCTCGGACCTGAACCTGGCGGGCTGGACGAAGAAGCTGACCGGCAGGCCCACCATCACCGTCGGCTCGGTCGGCCTGGACGGCGACTTCATCGGCGCTTTCATGGGCGAGGGTGCCCCGGTCCAGGGCATCGACGACCTGCTCGACCGCATGGAGCGCGACGAGTTCGACCTGGTCGCCGTCGGCCGCGCCCTGCTCCAGGACCCGGAGTGGGCGGCGAAGGTCCTGGAGGGCCGGTTCGAGGAGCTGAAGCCGTACGACGCGACGGCGCAGAAGACACTGAGCTGAGGCGTATGTCGGAGAAGACACTGAGCTGAGGCGTATGTCGGACGTTGATCTCCTGCGTAGGGTGCAGGCATGTCGCTGAGCCGCATGGTCCTCCGGTCCGGCCGTCCGATCGAGCTCTCCGAGGTACGGCTGTCCTCGACCTACGGCGGAATGCCGGAGGGCCATCCGTGCAAACCCGTCAACGACCTGAAGGTCAGCGGTCTCCTGCGGACCGCCGAACGCGCCTTTCCCACCACGCCGGTCCATCTCGTTCAGCCCTCCCGCGAGTACCCGGACCGGACCGCGGGTGCGTTCGGCCCCGTCGAGGTGCTGCCCTCCGTGGCCTGCATCGGCGCCTTCCGCTCCACCGCGGTCGACCCTGACCGCGATCCGGTGCTGTACCGCTCACCGCGACGAGGCGTCGCGGACGGCTACCGGAGTGGGGTCCCGTATACCCACGTACCCGCCACGGCCGGCAGGCCGGGCCGCTCGCTCCGCACGGCCGGAGCAGGCTCGTCGACCTCGGGGAAGGGAAGGTCGGATCGGGGCATGGCCTGAACCTCCGGCCGACAGGAAGCAGTGGAAGGCGTCTTCCGCCGGCCGAACCATCGCCCCCTGGCACCGGGTCCGCCGGACGGCATGGCCACGTCAGGTGTCCCAGCCGAACGTGCACCGGCAGAGGGCTCAACCGTCCGACTCGCGCTGCCCCTCACGAAGGTCTGCTGCCTCCCCGAGGTTCTCCTCGATCATCGCCGGGAAGAACTCCTCGAACGAGACATATCGCTCGACCTCGAGCCCTGCGAGCCAGATGACCGGGTTCGGGGTACTCCCACCGGCCTGAGGCATGACGAACAGGTCAATGCCGGTTCGCGATGCCCCGACGGGAATGAGCGCGGCCACGTCGAGAGCGCCGGCATCGACCACGTCCGGCTCCAGCGTGGACAGCAACCGGGCCGCTTCGTCGAACGGTGCCCCCAAGAGGTCCGACGTACCGAAGAGGTCCACGTCCTGCATGAAGGCGGGCCAGCCGTCGGCGTGGACGAGGAACTCCGCGTACTGCGAGTCCAGGACGACGCCCCGCCGGGCTTGCACCAGCCCGATCCGCTCTCGGCTCGCCGGTGGAGCCGGCTGCCCGTGGCACCACAGATGCTCACGATCGATCTCGCGAACCTCGCGCTGCGCATCGACCATGCGGCTGATCGCGTCTGCCCAGTCGGTCATGGGTCCTTCTCGTCCGTACTCCGCGATCCGGTACCGGGTGCGTCAAATGAAGGGCCACTGGGTGAGCGCCGGGGGGCGTGCGGACTCCTGAAGCGCGTGCGGTGGGCCACCGGGCCAGCGTAGACCCTGCCGGTGACGGGCGTGTTCGACCGGGCATGGCCTGAACCTCCGGCCGACTCCAGGGAGCGGAACCGCGAGCAACCACCCGCGCGTACCTGCACGGGCCGCTGTCACCGAGCCCGCTTCGCTCGTGACAGCTCGGGGTCGCAGCCGGTCCGCGCTCGGGCCGTCCGAATCGGGCGAGGGGTGCGAGAAGCTGAGGACCCTTCTGCATCCCGGGCGCATACGGGCCACCGACGAGCCCTCCTGCCCCGACTCCGCAACATGCGGCCGCACCAGTGGCGGCGGGCCGCCGCCGGACGACCCGAGCACGCGGCTCCTCCCTGCCGCCCGCACAGCGGCCCTCGTCCTCCGCGTCAGCGCACCGGCTGGTTGACGCGCTCGACCTGCTGGGTTCCGCTGCGGGTCCGGTAGGAACGGACCCAGCGGGCCGTCGCGTCGGTCTTCGTCCGATCGGACAGGACGTAGTAGTCCATCTGCGACCGTTCGGAGGTCACGTCGAGGACGCCGTAGCCGTGGTGGTCCATGTCGAGCCACTTCACATGGCGGTTCGCGACCTTGACGGCGGTGGCCGCCACCAGGGAGACGGTGCCGGGCGCGACGTGCAGGATGTCGTCCAGGTTCTCGGTGGTCACCGACGCCACCACGAACTCCGTCGCGGCCGACCGGGACAGCGGGTAGGTGGCCGCCTTCACGGGCACGTCGTTGGCCCAGGCCATGTGGATGTCGCCGGTGAGGAAGACGGTGTTCTTGATCCCGCGGTCCGTCAGGTGCTTCAGCAGTTCCCTCCGGTCGTCCGTGTAGCCGTCCCACTGGTCGACGTTGACGGCGAGACCCCCCTTGGGCAGGCCGAGCAGTTCGGCGATCGGCCCCAGCAGATGCGCGGGCACGGAGCCGAAGGCCACCGGTGAGATCATCACCGAGGTGCCCACGAGCTTCCAGGTGGCGTCCGACGAGGCGAGGCCGGACTTGAGCCAGTCCAGCTGGGCGCGGCCGGTGATGGTGCGCTCCGGGTCGTCGACCTTGCCGCTGCCCACGGACGCCTGCTCGGAGCGGAACGAGCGGAGGTCGAGCAGGTGCAGGTCGGCCAGTTTGCCGAAGCGCAGCCGGCGGTAGACGGTGCCTTCGGTGGAGGTGCGCACGGGCATCCACTCGAAGTAGGCCCGTTTGGCGGCCGCGGCGCGGGTCGCGTAGTCGCCCTCGGTGCCGGGGGTGTGGTTCTCCGCGCCGCCCGCCCAGGCGTCGTTGGCGATCTCGTGGTCGTCCCAGATGGCGATGAGCGGATGGGCGGCGTGCAGTGCCTGGAGGTCGGTGTCGGTCTTGTACTTGCCGTGCCGGA
>NZ_JBFAMM010000020.1:0-144723 GCF_040656535.1 Streptomyces sp. NPDC049887
CACCGCATCAGCGTCCTGTTCGCCATGCTCCGCGACGGAACCTTCTACGAACCGAGAAGCCCCCGCACAGCTTGACGAAAAACATAGAGGCACCCCCCCCCGGCCGGCGCGACATCAGCGACGGCGGGCGCGCCAGAGGAGGAAGAGGGCCGACGCCACCGCCGCGCCGCGCACGACCCACGGCCACGCCCCCGTCAGCGCCTCCCGCATCGCGTCGCCGCCCGGGGCGATCGGGTCGCCCCACCGGCCCTCGACGCGGCCCCAGATCCAGACCGCCGCGCTCGTGGCGACGAGCCCGGGGATGCCGAGGACAGCGAATTTCGCCTCGGTGCGGGAGAGAGCGCGGGTGGCGTAGGCGAGGAGCCAGCCGCCGGCCAGGGCGACCAGCGAGCCCAGGACCGCGCCCACGGCGAGGAGCATCGCGGCGAACAGCACCATGGGGTTGCCGAGCACGAGGCGGGCGCCACCGCGGGACGGCGCGGGCACGACCGCCGGCTCACCGGTGGAGGCACCGGCGCCTCCGGAGGTGGCGCCGGCGCCCGGGGCACCCGCCGCCCCGGCGCGCCACCACCGCGGAAACCGTCGGCGCCGCGCCGAGCCCTCCTTCTCCGGCCCGCCGCCGCCACCCTCAGCGGCTTCCTCGTCCCGACGCGGTGGCCGCAGCAGATCGGGGATCTCCACCCCGCCGACGAACGCGCCGAAGTTGACTTCCTCAGGACGCCCGCGCTCGATCCGCCACCATTCGGGTTCCCGGGCGCCCGGGACCCTTCCGGGGGCGTCCGTCGCCGCGGACGCCCCCGCGGCTCCGGCCTCCGGCGCCCCCGACCGCTGCTCGGGCACGGACGCGGGAGCCGTGCCGGCGGCCTCCGTCCCGGCGGTCCCGTCCGGGGAGGGGCGGCGGCCGGGCTCCGGGCTCGCCCCGTCCACCACCTCGTCGGGGCTGCCGAGCCGTCCGAGAATGCGCTGGACGGCCGCCGGGCTGTCGGTGCCGTACTTGGCGCGCTGCCGGTCGATCTCGTTACGCAGCGACGACACGAGCTGCATCCTGGTGCCGGAGGGCAGCTGGCGCTGCTGCGCCAGATCGCCGACCCGGCTCAGGTAGTCGAAGACAAGCTGATCGCTCTCGATCCCCACGGTTGCCCCTCCACAGCGCGCCCGTCCCGGCGCCCGGTCCTGACGTTAGCGCCTGGGCAGGGGCTAACGTGGGGCGGATGGGGACCGGTGAGCTCGATCGGGAGGCGCACGTGCCCGCAGGAACGTCCGCAGGGACACCGGCAGGACGACCCGCGCGCGAAGCGGGAGGCACCGCCGACGCGGCGGAACGCCCGCACGACGGCGCCGCCGCGCGCACGGCTGCGGACGCCCGCGGCGGCGAGACGGCGCACTCGGTGCCCGGCACGCACGGCGGCACGGACGCACTCCCCGGCACCGCGGGCCTCGCCGCCGACCGCACCGCCGCCCCGCCCCGTACCCTCGCCGAGGCCCTGCGGAACCGCGGCGACCGGGGGCTGGCCGCTCTGCTGCGCGCCCGCCCGGATCTGCTGAGCCCGGTACCGAACGATCTGACGCAGCTCGCGACCCGCGCCGGCACCCGGGCCTCCGTCGTCAGGGCACTGGAGCGGCTGGACCGGTTCGCCCAGCAGACCGCCCAGGCCCTGGCCGTGGCAGCGGAGCCCACGTCGTACGGGACGCTGCTCGCTCTGCTCAGCGGCGACGACGGCGACCCCGCGGTCGAGGCGGCGCTCCCGCGCGCGCTCGGCGTGCTGCGCGAGCAGGCGCTGGTCTGGGGCGACGACGACCGGCTGCGGCTGGTGCGGACCGCACGCGAACTGCTCGCGCCGTCACCTCAGCACCCGTCCCCGACGGGTCTCGGCCCGACGGTCGCCGAGGCCACCTCGGGGATGTCCCCGGGCCGGCTGCAGGAGATCCTCGCCGCCGCGGGGCTGCCGACGACCCATGACCCTGTGTCGGCCGTGGCATCGCTGACCTCACTGTTCACCGAGCGGGAACGGATGACGGCGCTGCTGGACTCGGCGCCCGCGGAGGCGCTGGCGGTGCTGGACCGTCTGGTGTGGGGCCCGCCGTACGGGACGGTGGCTCCGCCGGGCGACTCCTCGGGCACGGCGGACTCGACGCCGGTGCGGTGGCTGCGGGACCGGGGTCTGCTGCTGCCGTCGTCGCCGCGGACGGTGGTGCTGCCGCGCGAGGTGGCGCTCCATCTGCGCGGCGGGCGGGCACACCGCGAACCGGAACCGATCGCGCCGGAGGTCCGGGTCGCCGCCGAACACCGTCCACAGATCGTGGACAGTACGGCGGCAGGCCAGGCGTACACCGCGCTCGCAACCGTCGAGGAGCTGCTGAAGAGCTGGCAGACGGGCGGGCCGGCGGTGCTGCGGGCGGGCGGCCTGAGCGTCCGCGACCTGAGGCGCACCGCCGCCGCGCTCGACGTCTCCGAGCAGATCGCCTCGTTCTGGCTGGAACTTGCCTACGCGGCGGGCCTGTTGGCCTCCGACGGCGGCGAGGGTACCCGTGCGGGCACGGCTGCGGGGGAGGACGAGCGGTTCGCGCCGACGCCCGCGTACGACGAGTGGCTGGACCTGCCCGCGGCCTCGCGCTGGACGGCCCTCGCGACGGCCTGGCTCACCGCCACCCGGACGCCCGGGCTGGTCGGCGGCCAGGACGCCAAGGGCCGAACGATCGCGGCGCTCGGCCCGGACCTGGACCGCGGTGCCGCCCCCGAGGTGCGTCACCGCGTCCTGACCCTGCTGGCCGAGCTGCCCTCCGGCGCCGCCCCGGACCAGGACTCGGTCCTCGCCCGGCTCCGCTGGGAGCGGCCGGTCCGCACCCCGGCACCGTCACCCGGCGCCCCCGAGCCCTCCGATCTGCGCTCCCGCATCGCCGTGTGGACCCTGGCCGAGGCGGAACACCTGGGACTGACCGGCCGCGGCGCCCTCTCCACCGCCGCGCGCACCCTCCTGGCCGCCCCGGCGACCGCCGCGCCGGCGCTTCCCACCCGGGCACTTCCCGCGACGGCACTTCCTCCCGCGACGGCCGACCGCGCCGGAGGACAGCCCGGCACGGTCCCTGGAACACCGGCCGCCCCGCACGAACATGCCGGGAACGGCCCGCAGACCGCTCCGCGCGGCCACGCAGCTCTCGCCGCGCGGGCCGCTCTCGCCGCCGGGATGATCGCTCCCCTGCTGCCCGAACCGCTCGACCACGTACTCCTCCAGGCCGATCTCACCGCCGTCGCACCGGGCCCGCTGGAGCGCCCGCTCGCGGACGCCCTGGGCGTCCTTGCGGACGTGGAATCGAAGGGTGGTGCGACGGTCTACCGGTTCACGCCGGCGTCCGTACGGCGAGCCCTGGACGCCGGGCAGGCCGCGGCGGACCTGCACGCATTCCTCGCCAAGCACAGCCGTACCCCGGTGCCGCAGCCGCTGAGCTACCTCATCGACGACGTGGCCCGCAAGCACGGCCATCTGCGCATCGGCGCCGCCTCCGCCTACGTCCGCTGCGACGACGACGCGCTGCTCGACGAGATCATGGCCGACCGCCGCTCCCAGGGCCTGCGGATGCGCCGGCTCGCGCCCACCGTGCTGGCCGCCCAGGCCGACCCGGCCACGCTGCTCGAAGGGCTGCGGGCCATGGGGTACGCCCCGGCCGCGGAATCCGCGGAGGGCGATGTGCTGATCATCCGCGCGGACGCCCACCGCACCCCGCGCCGCACCCCGCCGGTGCCCGTTCCGGACGGGCCGCCCGCCCCGGACGACACGCTGCTCGCCGCCGCGGTGAAGGCGATCCGGGCGGGCGATCTGGCCGCCACGGCCGTACGGAAGCCCGCACCGCACACCGGCGCGGGCGAACTGCCCCGTACCACCCCGGCCGAGACTCTCGCGACCGTGCAGGCGGCCGCGCTCACCGGGTCCGCGATCTGGATCGGATACGTCAACGCCGACGGGGCCGCGAGCCAGCGGGTCATCGCCCCGGTCCGCGTCGAGGGCGGATTCGTCACCGCGTACGACCACACCGCCGACGAGGTGCGCACCTATCCCCTGCACCGCATCACCGGCGTCGCCGAACTCGCGGACGAACCGGCCTGAGCCCCGCCCCGACCACGGCCCGCGCGAGGCGGACGCCCCAGACGCCACGGCGCTTCCGAGAACCATGCGGACAGCGGCGGTGATTCCCGCCCGAGGGTGATCAATTACCCACCGAGGGGCGACCTTCGGCATTCCGGCTCCGGGCGTGGGCAGTCACCCGGCGTCCCACTGACGATCCCGGGCCCGTCGGGCCACGGGGCAGCCGGAAGGAAGGTCATTCCATGCGTCGTGCCACCACCGCCCTCGTCGCCGCAGCCGCGCCCCCGGGCGGGACGGCCACCCGGGCCTTGACGGTCGGCATCGATCCGGGCGGCGGGCCCACGCCGTAGCCGAACCCACGAGCCGGGGGCCGTTCGTCCATGGGGAGGCGGGGAGGCCGGCCCCTGGGAGGAGAGAGGAGGTCCACGACCGCACAGGGGGACGGGTGAGGCGCGGGCCGGTGACGGGGAGGGGGCGCCGACGAGACGGTGGCTGGCGAGGGCTGAGGGGGCCTCGGGCCTGGTCGCTCGCCCGGTCGGGCGAGCGACCAGGCCGCGGCGCGGCGCGACTTCGGGGCCGCTGGGCCATGGGCTGCGGTCTTCTCCGGGGCCAGCCCTCGGGGCCGGACCCGGTTGGGCTTCGGGCCCGGTCCTCCGGGCCGGACCACGGCGAGGCTCCGATACGTCCTGGGGCTGCTTCGCCAGTGGCGGCTGCGCCTATCCCGCCGGTGGAGGGGCGGCGCCGGAGACCGGCGGTCGCGGCCGTGTCGGGCGGCGTGGCCGGCGCCACCCGGTTGCGGCGTCCGATGAGGCAAACTGGACGTTTGGCCGCACGGGATCGCCGGGACCCGGAGGCAGGGAAGAAGCTCACAAGTACGTGCCGAAGAGTGGACTGGCAAAGTTCAGCGCATCCAGAAACTCGATCGAGAGGATCGCCAAGGAGGGCAGGAAGTACGGCATTACTGCCGCTATCGTAAGCCAGAGGCCGGCTGAGATTTCGGAAACGATTTTCTCTCAGTGCAGCAACTTCCTCGCCATGCGGCTTACGAACCCAGAGGATCAGAATTACGTCAAACGTCTATTGCCAGACTCTTTGGGCCCCCTGACTGAGTCTCTTCCCGTACTGAGTTCAGGCGAGGCTCTCTTGTTGGGTGACGCAGCAGTCATGCCGTCGAAGGTTGTGATGGAGCAGGCTCGCCCTGCCCCCTCTTCAAGTGACGTTAGGTACATGGCTGAGTGGATTAAGCCGTGGCAGGACGTTGAGTTCGTACGCGTGGTCGAGGACTGGCAGAAGTAGCTGGGACTGTCTTCGGAGTGCACAGGATGTCCCAGTAGTCGCACTCGTAACCCTATTTTGACGACACTCGGGCCTATCCCAGGCGCAGCCGTAAAGGCTGGCACTTCGCAACTTGGTACTACGAAGCGGTAGCGCGATGGCCGGAGAATAAGGTCAGCCGAGATAGGGCCGCTCACGCTGCTCCAAGAAATGTCGAATCCGGAGCTGCTGCGTGTGGTGCATCGGCAGTTGATCGATTTCCTCCGGCTGGACGAACCTTAGCTCCGTGGACTCGTCCGAGATTGCGAGTCGGCCCCCGACTACTCGGGCTGTGAAGCAGACATTGAACTGGCGACGCACTTCACCGTCCGTATAGGCGATGACATGACGCGGGTCGGTATACGTCCCAACGAGCCCGGTGATCTCCACGTCCAGGCCCGTTTCCTCCTTCACCTCCCGGATGGCAGTTCCCGGTAGCGAGTCGGTCATCTCCATGCCGCCGCCGGGCAGAGCCCAGAGATCGTTGTCTCGCCGGCGCTGTAGGAGAATGCGTCCTTCGTCGTCAGTGACCACTGCGGACGCCGCAACGACCAGACTGTTGGGCTTGGGAGCATCTGGATCGTCGTAGTACTCGGTTCGCACCATGATCATCTTTCTTGGACTGGCGTCGCGGTCGCCCACACCGCAGTGAAGCTGTCAGCGTACGTATCGAACATGCCGCCTGACCCACTTCGGCGCAGGTGCCACACAGGAGCACCGTAGGCGTTCACGCCCCAGACATGGGCGTTGACCAGCGCCTGGTCATCCGCGCGATAGATCGAGTTGTAAAGCGTGGTGGCGTGGGTCCGCACCTCGATGCCGGATACCCCGGCCAGGGGGCGATAGTGCATGAGGGCAAGTCGGCAACGGGACTCGATCCCGTGACCGAACCTCTCCTCGGCGCCGCGCTGTTGGACATTCGCACTGTCCGGATCGCCGATCGCGATACGGACCGCACAACCGTCGGCAGCTCGCTCGCGCAACAGGTCATTCAGCCGCGGGTACGCCTCGTGCAGGAAGACGGCGGCGTACACCAACACGTCGATGTGCTCGCGGGCCTGGGTCAGCATGTCCACGAAGGTGGATACGGGGAGGTCCGCCCGCTGGTCGTAGAGGGCCACAAGTTCCGGACTGACGGCGCGGGCAGGGCGTGCCTGCCGGAGCGCGGGCCAAAGAGCGTGCACGTCTTCTCCTAGTAATTCCGCTGCCAGCATGGCTGCGGCACGACGCGGTGTACGCCCCAAGTTGACCCATCTCTCAACGGACTTGGGATCAACCTCGACCTTGTTCGCAAGGGCGGCGTACGTCCAGCCGCCAGCGGCCATGGCAGCACGTAGCCTCTCGTTCGGCATCCGAATCTCTCCTAACACTCGGGGACGGCACCAGGGACGTTCTACACGACGCGGGACGTCCCGAAGTGGGTCTTGTCGGAGGTTCCAACGTCCAGATGAGCGGCGGAATGCTCGTCCTCATGGCGAGCAACCAGCAGACCAGACCAGGCATTGGCGCATTGGCGAAGGACACTGCCAGTGGACGTATCGGCGTCGTCATGGGTGAGGTCGGTGCCCGGGTGCAGATAAGGCCCATGGGCGGCGGGATCGAGTGGGATGCCATGCCGGACAACGTGGTGGCGCCGACAGCGCGGGAGGAACTGAGCGCGCGTCTTGCCATCAGGAACGGCAACAGCCGCGACGGCCTGTGATGCGCGCCATCGGTCGGTACGCGCGGGTTTTGTTCATCGTCTTGATCAGTGGGTCCTGTGGCCTGGTGATCGGCATGGCCCTCGGTATCAGCCAGTAGACCGGCCGCCCCGGGCGGGGTGCCCCTTCCTTGGCTCCCCCTTCCCCGTTCGGGGCCGGCCTTCCATCCCCCGGTCGTGGCGGGACGTGCCTCGTCGACCGGTGTGGGCGCAAGTGCCAGAGCACAGCGACACTCAAGGAGTCTTCGCATGACGACAACGGCCAACGACCAGAGGACCGGCCGCGCGGTGGCTGGTGAGGAGCTGTTCGAGAGCCTCACCCACTTCGTGGTCACCCACAACGGACAGCCCCGCGAGCGCGCCGAGAGGATCGCGAACCAGGCCGTGGCCTTCGTGGTCACGGCCGCGACCGCCACCGTCCCCATGGTCCCGTCGGACGACGTGGACCTCGGGCTACACGCCCTCATCCTGCACACGAAGGAGTACGCCGACCTGTGCGAGCGGTTCGCGGGCCGCTTCCTCCACCACAACCCCAAGCCGGGTGGCGGGGCGCGTGATCCGGAGAAGGTGGCCGCGTCCGCGCACGCGATGAAGGTGGCCGGGTTGATGGTCTTCGACGACCTGTGGACCGTGGACGGCACGAACCTCGCGCAATGCGACTCCGACTGCGGCCGACCGTACGGTCAGGCGTAGCGACACGACACCAGCGGCGCGGCTGGCCTCGATGTTGGGTCGGCCGCGCCGCCCGGAAGGAGAACCGACGTTGTCCGGGACATCCCCTGAACTGCCGATCGTCGTGCTCGACGCGCTCATGCCCACGACTCAGCGCCTGGTCCTCAACCGCCGGGGCTCCATGGTCTGGGAAGTAGAGAGCCATCGGGGCCACTACGCCGTGAAAGTCGGCTATCCGATCGAGGCAACGGCCGAGTGGCCTGCCCAGCCCTGGACGGCGCTCGCGCCCGCACGCGAGGGCGCGGTGTTGTACCGCCTGGGCCTACATGACTTCGCGTACGGCGAGTGGGACGGCGGTACCTGGAACTTCCAGCCGTGGCGGGAAGGACCGGACCTCTACCAGCTGTGGGAGCCTTGCCGTAAGCCGGGCTCGCGCATCGATCCGCACACGAGCGTCGCCCTGGCCTGCGTGGAGGCGCTGGCCGAACTGCACGCCAAAGGATGGGCGCACGGTGACTTGCAGCCCGCGCACTTCATCATCGGACCCGAGCGGACGCACCTGATCGATCTGGCCTTGGCGCACGGTGGTCGGGTGCCCGAGGGTTACGACTTCCCGTTCCGCGGCTGCCTCGTCCACTACGAAGCCCCGGAGATCGCGCGCAGTGTGTTCAACACCGGAGAGGCTGACCCCACCCAGGAAGCCGACATCTACGCGCTCGGCGCTTCCCTGCTCATCTCCGCCACGGGCTGGCGGGCAGTCGAGTACCCCGACGACGCACCGCGCCCTGTGCAACGAAGGGCCGTGGCAGACGGCAAGCGACGGCCCGTCAAGGTGCGGGGCGAGCTGGGCGAACTGATCGAGGCCATGCTCAGCCACGCTCCCGAAGACAGGCCAACGATCTACGAGGTGGGCAAGGCTCTGAGCTGAAGCCGAAGCGTCGGCAGTCTGCGAAGGCGCGACCCACTGCGACGACCAACAAACAGAGACCGGACCACCCCTCAGCCTGGACAGCGTGCCGGGTGGTCCGGTCGTGGAAGCCCTGATCAGGACCCTGGTGCCGATGGTACCGGGGTGGTCGGCGTGCCTGAACGCGGGTGCGGCTGCAACCCCGGTACCCCCATGTGAAGTTCGAGAGGGTTCTTCTTGCAGAGCGGTTACCTTCCCGGCGCTTCTCACCGGGATTGGCCCGACGCTCCGACTCGCCCTGGAGCGCCTGCCAGGTGTCCGTGTCGAGAATCGGCGGGCGGTTGACCAATGGCAGGCCGTCCGTCCGCAGGATCGGCTTTCCGTCCTCGATGACCTGGCCGAGCAACTGGGGATTTCCCAGCAGGCTGCGCAACGTCGTCGTGTACCACTGCTTGGAGTCGCTGCGCTTGCCCGTGGTCTGGCGTGAGGAGTGGCCGGGCGAAGGAACACCCTCCTTGTTGAGGTCATTGATGATCTGCATGAGCGAGTCCTTGGCCAGGACCCGCTCCACGATCCGCTTGATCGTCTTGGCCTCGTCCTCGTTGACCGCGAGGACCTTGCCCGCACCGTTGGGGTTGGGGACGACCATGTACCCGTACGGAACCCGACCGCCCGTGTAGCGGCCCTCGCGCCGCAGGTGCTCGTGCGCGCTGGACACCCGCATGCCGATGGTGTCGGACTCCAGCTCGGCGAAGACCGCGATCACCTTCGCCATGGCCCGGCCCATGGACGATGTGAGGTCGAGCGGCTCCGTCGCCGACGCGAGCGCAACGCTCTGGCGCTCGGCGAGTCGCATGTTCTCCGCGAAGTCGACCGTCGAGCGCGCAAGCCGGTCGATCTTGAAGAACACGATCACGTCCAGCTCGGCGAGCCTGGTCAGGATGCGTTGCAGTCCCGGCCGGTCGAGCCCGCGCGAGAAGCCCGAGACGTCGATGTCCTCCTCGGCGGCCACAACCTCCCAGCCGCGTGGCTCGCACAACGCTTCACAGGCCGCGCGCTGGCGTTCCGGTGAAGTCGTCTCGTCCGTTTAACGCGATAGGCGAACATAGATAGCGGCGCGCATCCCCGGCGCGCTGGCCGGGACGCCCTTCCGGCGTCGGGCACGGGGCATAGCCCGTGCTGTGACAGGCGTTGTTTCTGTCATGAGACGACCTTATCCGTGGAGGTATGCGTGTCCTGCCTAATCGTCCAGAGCGACAAGACCCTCCTGCTCGAGGTCGACCACGACCAGGCCGACGCCTGCCGCCGCGCCATCGCCCCCTTCGCCGAGCTGGAGCGTGCCCCCGAGCACATCCACACCTACCGCGTGACACCGCTCGGCCTCTGGAACGCGCGGGCGGCCGGGCACGACGCCGAGCAGGTCGTGGACGCGCTCGTCGAGTTCTCCCGCTACCCCGTCCCGCACGCGCTGCTCGTCGACGTGGCGGAGACGATGGCCCGCTACGGCCGCCTCACGCTCGTCAGGCACCCCACCCACGGCCTGGTGCTGACCACGACCGACCGGCCCGTGCTGGAGGAGGTACTGCGCTCCAAGAAGGTCCAGCCACTGGTCGGCGCCCGTATCGATCCGGACACCGTCGTCGTCCACCCCTCCGAGCGCGGTCAGATCAAGCAGACGCTGCTGAAGCTCGGCTGGCCCGCCGAGGACCACGCGGGCTACGTCGACGGCGAGGCCCACCGCATCGACCTGGACGAGTCCGGCTGGGCCCTGCGCCCGTACCAGAAGCAGGCCGTCGAGGGCTTCTGGCACGGCGGCTCGGGCGTCGTCGTGCTCCCCTGCGGCGCGGGCAAGACGCTCGTGGGCGCCGGGGCGATGGCACAGGCGAAGGCGACCACCCTCATCCTCGTCACCAACACCGTCTCCGCCCGCCAGTGGAAGCACGAGCTGATCAGGCGCACCTCACTGACCGAGGAGGAGATCGGCGAGTACAGCGGTGCGAAGAAGGAGATCCGCCCGGTCACCATCGCCACGTACCAGGTGCTGACGACGAAGCGGAAGGGCATCTACCCGCACCTGGAGCTGTTCGACTCCCGCGACTGGGGCCTGATCGTCTACGACGAGGTCCATCTGCTGCCCGCGCCGGTGTTCAAGTTCACGGCGGATCTGCAGGCCCGCCGCCGGCTCGGCCTGACGGCGACGCTCGTGCGCGAGGACGGTCGCGAGTCGGACGTCTTCTCGCTGATCGGCCCGAAGCGGTTCGACGCTCCCTGGAAGGAGATCGAGGCCCAGGGTTACATCGCGCCCGCCGACTGCGTCGAGGTCCGGGTCAATCTGACGGACTCCGAGCGGCTCGCCTACGCGACGGCGGAGACCGAGGAGAAGTACCGCTTCTGCGCCACCACCGACACCAAGCGGCGGGTCACGGAGGCGCTCGTCCGCAAGCACACGGGACAGCAGACCCTGGTCATCGGCCAGTACATCGACCAGCTCGACGAACTCGGCGAGCACCTGGACGCGCCCGTCATCAAGGGCGAGACGCCGAACTCCCAGCGCGAGAGGCTCTTCGACGCGTTCCGGAACGGCGAGATCTCGGTCCTGGTCGTGTCCAAGGTCGCGAACTTCTCGATCGACCTGCCGGAGGCGACGATCGCGATCCAGGTCTCGGGAACCTTCGGCTCCCGCCAGGAGGAGGCACAGCGTCTCGGCCGCGTCCTGCGCCCGAAGGCGGACGGCCACAAGGCCCACTTCTATTCGGTGGTGGCCCGCGACACGATCGACCAGGACTTCGCGGCCCACCGCCAGCGCTTCCTCGCCGAGCAGGGGTACGCGTACCGGATCGTGGACGCGGACGACCTGACGGCTGACGGCTGACGGCTGACGGCTGACGGCTGACGGCTGACGGCTGACGACGTACGGGAGAGGATGTACGGGAGACGGCAGACGGCTCCCGGCGGACGGGGCGCCGGTGGACGCTGCCGATGCCGGCCCCCGGAGGTCCGTCACTCGCTACCCTGGCCCTGGTCCCCGGCACAGGGCCCCGACCCAGGGCCCCGACGCAGGGCCCCGGTCCAGGCCCCGGTCCGGGACCTGCGGATGACGGTCGGTACGCGCGACGAGGCCGGTACGCGCCAAGGATCGGCACACACCACGGGGCCGGTACGCGCCACGGCCCGAGGAGGACTCGATGCCGCACCACGACAGCTATGAGGTGCTCTTCACGGAGTCGGCGGCCCGTGACCGCGACCGGCTCGACCCGGTGCGCCGGGCCTCGTTCGACAAGGCGGTCGAGATCCTCGCCCGCGACCCGTACACCGAGCACTCCCGCCCGATAGGCCCCGGTGAACAGGACCGCGAGATCCGGCTGACTTCGCAGGTCGTGGCCGAGTACATAATCTCGCGCGGGCGACTGCTCCTCGTCGTCCTGCGGATCTTCGACGACGCGGACATCCTCCTCCCGGAGAGCTGACGCCACCGTGCCCGCCGGCCCGACCCGGCGGGCAGGGCCCTGCCTGCGGCGGCAGGCCCCGCGGCTGCCGGGGAATCAGCCTGCCGCCCTGGTGCCCGCGCCCGCCGCCGCGTCGCCCGCCGCTTCCGTCCCCGGGGTCACTCGCTGCCCGGGCAGCGCGCCGTCGCGGCGGCCTCCGTCGCGCGCCCGCAGGACCGCGATCGCCAGGACCGCCAGGCCCAGCGGCGCGTAAGGGGATGCCAACGGCTGCTGCCACCACGTCAGTCGGAGGTCGGGATCGCCGGCATGCGGTACGAGCCACATGGTGCGCGCCAGGAAGACCACTGCCATCAGCGCGGCGGTGCCCCTGCGCCCCTCGGCGATCAGGACCGCCAGCAGCGGGACGCACCACACCCAGTGGTGGGACCAGCTGACCGGCGCGACGAGCAGTGCGGCGAAGGCGACGGCCAGCACGGCCCAGCGCTCCGGCGCCCGGCGGGCGGCCCACAGTGCCGCGACGGCGACGGGCAGCGCCGCCGCCCACACGGCGGCCGGTTCCGCCGTGTGCTGTACGCGGGCGAACACTCCCTGCAGCGACTGGTTGTCGACGATCCACGCCTTGCCGTCCCGGTCGGTCTCGAGGATCCGCCGCGTCCAGAAGTCCGCGCTGGCCTCGGGTAGGACGAGCGCGCCGAGCAGGACGGTGCCGGCGAGGGACGCGAGCGCCGTGAGCCCCGCACGGCGGCGTCCCGTGATCAGCAGCAGGACGATGAAGACGGCGGGGGTGAGCTTCACGCCCGCCGCGACTCCCAGGGCGAAGCCCTTGCCCACCGCGTCGTTCGGCCGGGACAGGTCCCACAGCACCAGACACACGAGTGCGAGGTTGATCTGGCCGAAGACGAGGGTCTGGAAGACGGGTTCGAGCCACAGCCCGAGGGCGGTGGCGGCCAGCACCGCGGGCACGGGGGCGGACAGCCCGGCGAAGCGGCAGGAGAGCCGGACGAGCAGGGCGAGGAGCAGCGCGTTCCCTGCGACGAAGACGACCTTGAGGGCGGCGACCGGCAGCCAGGTCGTCGGCACGAACAGGACGGCGGCGAAGGGCGGGTAGGCGGCGGGCAGCTGCCAGTCCGTGGCGGTGAGGCCGTAGAGGTCGGTGCCGTTGGCGACGGCTGCTCCCTCGGCGCGGTACACCAGGGTGTCCGCCATGGGGATGCGCTGAGCGACGCAGAGCGCGGCCAGTGCGGCGAGCGAAAGGACGAGAACGACGGTCGCCTGGAGCGATCGGACGGTCACGGTCCGGTACGGAAGCGTCACGGCCGCGACCCTAGTGGATCAGCGGGTGGCGTCCGTCGGCGGCGGGCACGCCGGTACGGAGCGGACCGCCTACGGCACGGGACCGGTCCACGGCCCGGCGGTCATGGACACAAGGCCGCGGCACGGGGGGAGGGACGGCCGTGGCTCGGCGGAGGGACGGCCTCGACGGCCGCGGCCTGGGGCAGCGGACGGACGGCGACGGCGGACGAGCACGCAGCAGCGGACGGATAAGGGCACGGGCACGGGCACGGGCACCGCGGACGGCCCCAAGGGCACGGGCACGAGCACCGCGGACGGACATAAAGGCACGGGCACGAGCACCGCGGACGGACTGCCATGGACGGAGCCGGGCAGGCGCACGGGCCCGGCAGGGGCGGCCGGCACGGCGGCTCGTCGGGAGGCGCCGACGGGACCCGGCCCGCCTCAGAGGTGGCGGCGGACGCCGGCCTCCTCGCTGTACTCACCGAGCACCGCGACGCCGAAGGCCGCGGTGACGAAGACCTTGACCGCGCGCAGCGCGTCGCCGAGACGGTGGGTGCGGTGGGCCGGGGCGCCGGTGGCGGTGGCTCCGCGACCGGGCCGGGACGCTGGTGTGAGGGTGGCTGTGCTCATGGGACCAGAATCGGTTGTCGGCGTCCGCGACACATCGACCTGCGGGCTGAACGCCGGTCGCGGACGCGTACGACTTCGGATAGAGGACCTCCCCTACGGGATGGACCCCGCCCCGCGAAATCCATTCGCCCCGGCCTGGCGGGCTGAGTAAAATCGCCCGTCTTGCCCGCCTCCTCGCAGGAGTGCCGCCTCCCGGACGGAAACCGGGTGCGCTGTCATGTCGTACTTCCAACGTACCTTCGGAGGCAGCACCGTGCCCGCGTCCAAAGCGCCCGAAGCCCCGCCGCCCGATCCCCTGGGCCGTGAACGGGCCCATCTGACCGCCTCTCGCGCCGCCCTGCGCGCGATGCGTGAGGACGTCGAGGCCCTGGACATCCGGGACGTGACGGCGAACTGGGTGAACGCCGTCGTCCTCGAGTCGCAGATCAGCGAGCGGATCAGGGCGCTCGCGGACCTCGCCCACACCCCGCTCTTCTTCGGGCGGCTGGACTATCTGCACACCGCGCAGGAGGGGCAGCGCTTCTACATCGGCCGCCGCCATGTGCACGACCCCGACGGCGATCCGATGGTGATCGACTGGCGCGCGCCGGTCTCCCAGCCGTTCTACCGGGCCTCCCGCAAGGACCCGATGGACGTGCGACTGCGCCGCCGATTCGGCTACACCGGCGGCGACCTCACGGCGTACGAGGACGAGCACCTCACCGACCCGACGGAGGCGGACCGCACCAGTCGGCTCCTCCAGGCAGAGATCGAGCGTCCGCGTGTGGGCCCGATGCGCGACATCGTGGCCACGATCCAGCCCGAGCAGGACGAGATCGTGCGGTCGGGCCTCTCCGGCACGGTGTGCGTGCAGGGCGGCCCCGGCACCGGGAAGACCGCCGTCGGTCTGCACCGGGTGGCGTATCTGCTGTACGCGCACCGGGAGCGGCTGGCCCGCACCGGCACCCTGGTCATCGGGCCCAACCGGTCCTTCCTCCACTACATCGAGCAGGTCCTGCCCGCTCTCGGCGAGTTGGAGGTCAGGCAGGCGACCGTCGCGGACCTCGTCGCCCATGTCGAGGCGCGCGGGACGGACGAGCCCGCGGCGGCGCTGGTCAAGGGCGACGCGCGAATGGCTGAGGTGCTGCGGCGCGCGGTCCGTTCGCATGTGACGATGCCGTCCGAGCCGGTGATGGTGGTGCGCGGCTCACGCCGCTGGCGGGTTCCCGCGCATGAACTGGAGGACATCGTCCGGGAGTTGCTGGACCGCGACATCCGCTACGGCGCGGCCCGCGAGGCACTGCCGCAGCGCATCGCGCACGCGGTGCTCGTGCGGATGGAGCAGGCCGGCGAGGCGCCGGACGACCGGGTGCAGGACTCGGTGGCACGCAACGCGGCGGTGAAGGCTGCGGTGAAGACCGTGTGGCCGCAGGTCGACCCGGCGAAGCTGGTACTGCGTCTGCTCTCCGACCCGGACTTCCTGGCGGAGCACGCGGACGGCGTGCTGAGCGCGGACGAGCAGAAGGCGATCCTCTGGAGCCGGCCGCCGCGCTCGGTCCGCTCGGCGCGCTGGTCCGCGGCGGACGCGGTGCTGATCGACGAGGCGAACGACCTCGTGGAGCGCACGCCGTCCCTCGGTCATGTGGTCCTCGACGAGGCACAGGACCTGTCGCCGATGCAGTACCGGGCGGTGGGACGCAGGTGCACGACGGGCTCGGCGACGGTCCTCGGCGACCTCGCGCAGGGCACCACCCCGTGGGCGACGGCGAGTTGGTCCGAGGCCCTGTCCCATCTGGGCAAGCCCGACGCGGTGGTGGAGGAGCTGACGGCCGGTTTCCGGGTGCCGCGCGAAGTGATCGCGTACGCGTCCCGGCTGCTGCCGCACATGTCGCCCGGACTGACGGAGGTCCGGTCGGTCCGTGAGTCCCCGGGCTCGCTGGAGATCCGCCCGTCGGAGGGCGAGGGGGACGTGGTCGCAGCGTGCCTGTCGGCACTGCGGCACGAGGGTTCGACCGGCCTGATCGCCGCCGACGACCGGGTGCCGGCCCTGGCCGCCGCGCTGACCGGCGCGGGTGTCCCCTTCCTGGCCCCCGGCGAGGAGACCACCCCGGACGTCCGGCTCACCCTGGTGCCGGCATCCCTCGCGAAGGGCCTCGAGTACGACTACGTGGTCCTCGACGACCCCGCGGCCGTGGTCGCGGCCGAGCCCGACGAGCGGACGGGTCTGCGCCGGCTGTACGTGGCACTGACCCGTGCGGTCTCGGGCCTCACGGTGCTCCACTCGTCGCCCCTTCCGTGGCAGCTGGGGTGATCCGGGCCGGAGCATTGGGGAGTTGACGCCGGGACGGGGACGAGCGCACGCCACGCCGCCCGGGCGGCACCTCGGGCCGGGTGCGGGCGGGCCCCGGCCCTGCGCGCGAGGCGGTGGACGGTCCCCTCAGCCCGGCCCGGCGGCGCCGGGCCGACCGAGTCGGCCGTCCGCCGCCTCGCGCCATTCGCGTACCGCCGCCTCGTCCACCGGCGACTGCCAGCCGGCGGGACGGGCCGCGCCGCCGATGTGGAACGCGTCCAGGCCGGCCGCGCGGAGAGCCGGGAGGTGGTCGAGGCGGAGACCGCCGCCGACCAGCATCCGCGGCTCGTAACCGGGCTCGTCCAGCCTCGCCGCCTCGGCCAGCAGGACCGGCAGCCCCGCGTCGACACCCTCCGCGCTGCCCGCGGTCAGGTACGTGTCGAGTCCGGGCAGGTCGGCGAGCTGCTTGCGCAGGGCGTCGCGGTCGGCTGCGCGGTCGATGGCGCGGTGGAAGGTCCACCGGCAGCCCTCGATCTCGGCGACCAGCCGTTCGACGGTGACGAGGTCGGGGTCGCCGTGCTCGTCGAGGAAGCCGAGCACGAACTCCTCCGCGCCTTCCGCCCGCAACCCTCGCGCCGCGCCGAGGAGTGCGTCGACGTCGCCCGCGCCGAAACCGTCCGCGAGCCGGAGCATCACCCGCAGCGGGACGTCCACCGCCGCGCGGATGCGGCCGAAGGTCTCCCGGGACGGGGTGAGCCCGTCCGCCGCCATGTCGCTGACCAGCTCGAGCCGGTCCGCTCCCCCGGCCTGCGCGGCGACCGCGTCCCGCGCGTCGAGGGCGATCACCTCCAGGAGTGCTCGGTTGCTCATGGCTCTTCCTCCGCCAGTAGACGCCATACAGGTCTAGTCCAATAACGGAGTCAGCCTAGTCCGCGCCCCTGCCCCACGCACCGGAGGCCGGGCGCACACCCCACCTCGAACACACTTTCCGGCCACCGCGCACCCCGTTCCCCGGGGTCGCGGCGCGCCACTCGCGCAGTACTCAGCCGCCCAGGCTGCCGCTCCCGAACGCCCCTCCACTGCGGCTGCCGTGCTGCGGCCGGGCCTCGGGACCCTTGCCGGTGGTGTGGGAGGTGTGGGTCTTCATGTTGTAGGGCAGGAGCCGGCTGCCGTCGTCGGGGAAGGCGTCGTCGTCCCCTTCCCTGACCTCCTCGATGTGCTCCCGGTGATCGGCCGGCTTCGGCTGCTCCTCGGGAGTCGGGACGCGCAGCCGGGCCCGCCGCCGCCCGTCCCACCACATGGCGCCGCCCAGCAGGACGATCAGAATGACCCCGAAGGTCAGGGGGCCGATCGCGGCCAGGATCTGGGCCGCGAGCTCCGTCTTCGGCACGCTCTGCGCTGTGACCGCTGCGTTCATGGTGTCTGCCTCCGCACAGAGGGGTGAGACACAGGCGCTATCCATTATCACCTGATATGACCGTTCTGCCAGCACCCCGACCGGCACCGGACGGCGGATACGACCGTGCGGGACGCGGCCCGGGACACCGGGAACACGAGGGACCGATCCGCGGATCCGGGGCGCCTCCACAGCTCCCGGGGGATGCGCAGCCGCCCGGGAGAAGCGCCCCGGCGCGGTCCGGTCCCCCGGCCGGTCGGACAATGTGGCCATGCCCGCGCTTCCGCAGCACCCCGCCCACGACGATCTCCGCCGACGCTGGGCCGCCACCGTGGCCGCGGCCGCCGACCGCGCACCGGACGCCTCCTCCCTGCCAGGACCGGACCGGTACGCCGACGACCTGCTCGGCCGCTGGGCCGAGCCGCAACGGCGCTACCACACCACCGACCACCTGGTCGCGGTCCTGGACCGCATCGACACGCTCGCCGAGTACGCGGACGACATCGACCTCGTACGCCTCGCGGCCTGGTTCCACGACGCGGTGTACCTGCCGGAGCGCTCCACCAACGAGGAGCGCAGTGCCCGCCTCGCCGAGCGCGCCCTTCCCGAACTGGGCATCGGCCGGGCAGGCGTCGCGGAGGTGTCCCGGCTGGTGCTGCTCACCCGCACCCACGAAGCCCAGGACGACGACGCGAACGGCAAGGTCCTCTGCGACGCCGACCTGGCGATCCTCGCCTCGCCGCCGGACGCCTACGCGAGGTATGCCGCCGCCGTGCGTGAGGAGTACGGCTTCGTCCCGGACGACGCCTTCCGCGCGGGCCGGGCCGACGTCCTGCGCCATCTCCTCGCGCTGCCGAAGCTGTTCCGCACCCCGTACGGACAGCGGGAGTGGGAAGAGGCCGCACGGCGCAACGCAGCGGCGGAGCTGCAGCGCCTCGTCCACCATGCGGATGGTTCCGGAATCCGGGAATGACAGGCGCCATCCGACTGTTGGGCACTGTCATGCCCGCAGCCACCGCCGACTCACGCCCCCGTATGCCACTGGCCGTCTACATCCTCGGCCTCTCGGTCTTCGCACTCGGTACCAGCGAGTTCATGCTGTCCGGGCTGCTGCCGCCCATCGCCGAGGACATGGGCGTCTCCATCCCCCGGGCGGGGCTGCTGATCTCCGCGTTCGCCATCGGGATGGTCGTGGGCGCGCCGCTGCTCGCCGTGGCGACGCTGCGGCTGCCGCGCCGCGCCACGCTCATCACCCTGATCACCGTCTTCGGGCTGGGCCAGGTCGCCGGCGCGCTGGCTCCCACGTACGAGATCCTGTTCGTGTCCCGGGTGGTCAGCGCCCTCGCTTGTGCCGGCTTCTGGGCGGTCGGCGCGGCCGTGGCAATGGCGATGGTGCCCTTCGACGCGCGCGCCCGCGCGATGGCCGTGATGATCGGCGGGCTGTCGATCGCCAACGTGCTGGGCGTACCGGCCGGCGCTTTCCTGGGCGAGCACCTCGGCTGGCGCTCGGCGTTCTGGGCGGTGGGCGCGGCGTCGGCGGTGGCCCTGGTCGGCGTGCTGACCAGGATCCCGCCCATCCCCGTGCCCGACAAGAAGCCGCTGCTGCGCCGCGAGCTCACCATCTACCGCGACCGCCAGGTCTGGCTCGCCGTCGCGGTCACCGCGCTGTCCGCGGGCGGGGTCTTCTGCGTCTTCTCGTACCTCGCGCCGCTGCTCACCGATGTCGCCGGACTCGGAGACGGCTGGGTGCCGACCGTCCTCGGCCTCTTCGGCATCGGCGCACTTCTCGGCACGACGGTCGGCGGTCGCATCGCCGACGCACACCTCTTCGGCGTGATGCTCGGCGGCATCACCGCCTCGACGGTACTGCTGGCCGTGCTCGCCCTGACCGCCGAGTCGCCGGTGCCGGCGGTGGGCCTGTCCTTCCTCATCGGCGTCGCGTCGTTCTTCACCGCCCCCGCCCTGAACGCCCGGATGTTCAACGTCGCGGGCGCGGCACCCACGCTGGCCGCCGCGACCACCACCGCCGCGTTCAACCTCGGCAACACCAGCGGCCCCTGGCTCGGGGGCACGGTCATCGACGCCGGCCTCGGCTTCGCCGCCACGGCGTGGGCGGGAGCGGCGATGACCGCCGTCGCCCTCGGGCTCGTCGCCCTGGCCCTGCGGTTCGAGCGCCGCGGAGCGGGCGCCGCCCCCGGGAACAGCCGCGTGGTCGTCTCGTCCGCGGCGAGTCTGGACACCGGCGCGACGCGCTGCGGCACGGCCTGACGCAAGGGCACGGGCCGTCCGTTCCCGCCCGACGCTTCCGCCCCGGGACGCACGGGGTTGCGCCGGATGGCGGGCGCCTCGGTTGCCGGTGCGCGGCGCCGGGGCGAGGGTCGCTCGGGGGGACGTAAAGACCCGTCAGTCTTCTCCTGGAGCGCCCAATGAGATTCGTCGCGAGCGCGGGCGGCGCCGTCGCCCTGACCCTGGCCGTCGTACCGATGACCACGGTCCGGGCCGCCGCTCTCAACCCCGACCACGAGAACAACCGCATCGCCTGCACCGCAGACGCCCTCAAGGACGCGATCGACAACGCCAACGGGAAGGGCGGCGGCACCATCGCACTGGCTCGTGGCTGCCGGTACCTGCTCGACGCCATCGACAACAGCGGCCCCAGTGGTGGACCCAACGGCCTGCCCCTCGTCACCACCCCCATCACCCTGCGCGGCGGCAAGGGCACCAGCGTCGAACGTTCGAGTGCGTCCGGCACGCCGGAGTTCCGCATCTTCGAGGTCGCGGCCCCGGCCGGCTTTCTCACACTGGACGACCTGACCGTCCGCAACGGCCACGCCGACGGTGACGGCCTGGCCGGTGACGGTGGCGCGGTCTTCGTCAACGAGGGCCGCACTCTGCTCCTGCGTTCCGTCACACTCACCCACAATGCGGCCGACGGGAACGGTGGTGCCGTCAACAACGAAAGCGGGCGCGTCATCGTACGTTCCAGCAAGGTGGACAGGAATGTGGCCGGGGGCGACGGCGGTGGAATCGACAGCGAGGAAGGTGTACTGACGATCGATTCGAGCACCGTCGACAGGAACACGGCCGGCGAGAACGGGGGCGGCATCGCCCTCAGCGACGACGCCTATCTGACCCTCACCAAGAGCAGTGTCGACAGGAACGCGGCAGTCGGCAACGCAGGCGGCATCCAGAACGCGGGCCACCTGCACCTCCGCTCCAGCCATGTCGACCGCAACACGGCGGGCCAGGAAGGCGGTGGCATCCTGTCCAGCGGCACCGCCGTCATCGAATCCGGCAGCGTGGTCGGCAACACCGCGGGGACGGACGGCGGCGGCATCTTCAACTCCAGCGTTCTCACCATCGGCCACAGCAGCGTCAACGCGAACTCGGCCCAGCGGGGCGGCGGGATCCACAACATCGGCAAGGTGTGGATCGGCAGAAGCGTCCTCAAGGACAACCTCGCCGTCACCGAGGGCGGCGGCCTCTGGAACGACGACCAGGCCACGACCGAGTCGACCGACATCATCGGCAACCGGACGTCCGGCCTGGGCTCCCGCGGCGGTGGCGTGTTCAACAACAGCGGCAACACGGTCCTGACCGACACCACCGTCACCCGGAACGAGGCCGTCATGGAGGGTGGCGGTGTCTTCGAGGCGTCCGGCTCCAAGGTCACCCTCGTCCGGACCCGAGTGAAGGACAACGACCCGGACAACTGCAGCCCCAGCGGGATGATCACCGGCTGCGCAGGCTGACCGTCCCCCCGCGCACACCGGCCCTCCCGCATCCGCGGGAGGGCCGCCCACCGTACTACCGCCGCCCGCCGTACCACCGCCCTCCGCCCTCCTACCGCCCTCCGCCGTGCTTGCGCCGCCGCAGGCCCGCTTCCGTGAGCCTCCGGACCAGTTCCTTCGACCCGATCTCGACGGCGCCCGCCCGCACGGCGGCCTCGTAGCGGTGTGCGGGCACGTCGTAGTGGTCGCGTTCGAAGGCGCGTGTGGGGCAGCCGATCGACCTGGCGAAGGTGTGCAGTTCCTCGAACGACACGTCGCTGACCAGGTGGGACCAGAGCATCCCGTGCCCCGGCCAGGTCGGCGGATCGATGTAGACGGTCACGACAGTCCGCCGACGGGCGCGACGACCACGCCCGCCTTCCCGCACACCCAGTGCGGGTCGGGGCCCAACTCGGGCTCCACGTCCAGCGCGTGCGGCTCGCCGGTGGTGCAGACCGGGCACAACGGCCACCGCCCGTACCGTTCCAGCAGGGCGTCCTGTACGTCCTGGGCGATCAGCCCGGCCACGTACTCCGCGCCCTCCGGCCACTGCTCGACCCACCAACGGCGCTCCCTGACCGCCTCCTCGACGAGGGAGACGACCTCTGCGTGCGCCACGTCACGGGCGGTGAGATCCGCGAGGACGAGGGCACGGGCGGCGTGCAGCGCCTGCTCGAGAGGGTTGACGTCCATACGGCCATTGTCACCCTTTCGGATGTGAGCCCTCAGCGCGGCTCACGTCACCCGCCCCCGCCGGCACCGCCCACGGAGCGAGTCTCCCGAGTCCCGTCCGCACGAGTGCCCGTCCACAGGACAAAGGGGGTTGACCGTTCACAGTGGGCGAAAATATCTTTCAAGGGTGACGAAGAACCTGAAGGATTCTTTCAGCGCCGCGGGAGCCGGCAGACGCCCCGGCGCGGCCGCTCCGAGCGGGCCGGGCACGTCCCGCGCCCCCGGCGGTCCGGGGCCGGCCACGTCCGCCGCAGGTGGCTCCGGCGCGAGCAGCCCCGGCGCCGGCGGCACGAGAAGCCCCGCCACCGGCCCGAGCGGCACCGGCACCGGCACGGGTGACGCCCCGCCCGCCCCCGCCGCTCTCGCCGCGAAGGTCCGCACGCTCTCCCCGTCCATGACCCGCTCGATGCAGCGGGTCGCCGAAGCCGTCGCCGGTGACCCCGCCGGCTGCGCGGCCCTCACGGTCACGGGCCTCGCCGAGCTCACCGGCACCAGTGAGGCGACCGTCGTCCGCACCGCCCGGCTCCTCGGCTACCCCGGCTACCGCGACCTGCGTCTGGCGCTCGCCGGTCTCGCCGCCCAGCAGCAGTCCGGCCGCGCCCCGGCGGTCACCGCGGACATCGCGGTCGACGACCCGATAGCCGACGTCGTCGCGAAGCTGGCGCACGACGAGCAGCAGACCCTCGCCGACACCGCGGCCGGCCTGGACACCGTCCAGCTGGGCGCCGCCGTCACGGCCCTCGCCACCGCGCGCCGCATCGACATCTACGGCGTGGGGGCGTCCGGTCTGGTCGCCCAGGACCTCGCCCAGAAGCTGCTGCGCATCGGTCTGGTCGCACATGCGCACAGCGACCCCCATCTCGCCGTGACCAACGCCGTGCAGCTCCGCTCGGGCGACGCCGCCGTGGCGATCAGCCACTCCGGCTCGACCGGCGACATCGTCGAACCGCTCCGCGTCGCGTTCGATCACGGGGCGACGACCGTCGCGATCACCGGCCGTCCGGACGGGCCGGTGTCCCAGTACGCCGACCACGTGCTGACGACCTCGACGGCGCGCGAGACCGACCTGCGCCCGGCCGCCATGTCCTCCCGGACGGGCCAGCTCCTCGTCGTCGACTGCCTGTTCATCGGCGTGATGCAGCTCACCTACGACGCGGCCGCGCCGGCCCTCGCCGCCTCGTACGAGGCCCTTGCGCACCGCCACAGCCCCCGCACCCGCTGAACCACCCGAGAGGGCCGCCTCCCATGACCTCCACCCCCGGACCGGCCGAACTGCGCGCGCAGTTGGAGAGCCTGACGACCGAGGCGTTCCGCCCCGAGCTCGCCGGCATCGACCGGCTCCCGACCGCCGAGATCGCCCGCCTCATGAACGGCGAGGACCGGACCGTCCCCGACGCCGTCGCCACACAGCTGACGGCCATCGCCGCCGCCATCGACGCGACTGCCGACCGGATGGCCCGCGGGGGCCGGCTGGTCTACGCGGGCGCGGGCACGGCCGGTCGGCTCGGCGTCCTGGACGCGAGCGAGTGCCCACCGACGTTCAACACCGGTCCGGACGAGGTCGTCGGCCTGATCGCGGGCGGCCCTTCGGCGATGGTCGAGGCGGTCGAGGGCGCGGAGGACTCCAAGGAGCTGGCCGCCGCCGACCTGGACGGTCTCGGTCTGACGGCGCTCGACACCGTGGTCGGTGTCTCCGCCTCCGGTCGCACCCCGTACGCGATCGGCGCCGTCGAGCACGCCCGTGCGGCCGGCGCCCTCACCATCGGCCTCTCCTGCAACGCGGACAGCGCTCTGGCAGCGGCCGCGGAGCACGGTATCGAGGTGGTCGTGGGGCCCGAACTCCTCACCGGATCGACCCGGTTGAAGGCGGGCACTGCGCAGAAGCTGGTCCTCAACATGATCTCGACCATCACGATGATCCGCCTGGGCAAGACGTACGGGAACCTGATGGTCGACGTCCGCGCCTCGAACGACAAGCTCCGCGCCCGGTCCCGCCGCATCGTGTCGCTGGCGACCGACGCTCCGGAGGACGCCGTCGAGACGGCCCTGACCGCGGCGGACGGCGAGGTGAAGACGGCGATCCTGATGCTCCTCGCCGATGTGGACGCCCCCACGGCCGCGGACCTCCTCAAGCGTGCCGGAGGTCACCTCCGCGAGGCACTCCGCCTCTGACACGGCGCCGACGCCCGCCGCTCCTCCCGTGCCCCGCCGTCACGCGACGGGCGGGCGGCACCCACTGACGGCGGCCCGGAAGACGGAACGGGCCCGCGTCCCCGGAGGAACGCGGGCCGGGCCCCACGCGCGTCGGGACGGGCGAACCGGGAGTGCCCTCCCGCCCGGCGGGACAGCCCTCAGGCCGCGCCCACCGCCTGCTCCCGGATCGTCACCCGGCCCTTCCTGATCGTCGCCACCCTGGGCGCCCTCCGCGCCAGCGCCGAGTCATGGGTGACCATCACGAACGTCAGCCCGTTCTCCTCCCACAGCCCTTCCAGCAGCTCCATGATCTCGTCGCGCATGGACTCGTCCAGATTGCCCGTCGGCTCGTCCGCCAGCAGCACCGCCGGCCGCTTCACCAGCGCCCGCGCGATGGCGACCCGCTGCTGCTGACCACCGGACAGCTCGCCCGGGAGGTGGCCCCGCCGCTCCCCCAGCCCCACAGACTCCAGCGCATCGCCCGCCCGCTCACGCCGCTCGACCGCCTTCAGTCCGAGGGGGACGAGCGCGGTCTCCACGTTCTCCTGGGCCGTGAGCGTCGGCACCAGGTTGAAGCCCTGGAAGACGAAGCCGATCTTCTCGGCCCGCACCCGGGTCAGCCGCGCCTCCGGTAGCGTCGCGAGGTCGACCCCGTCCAGCACCACCGTTCCCTCACTCGGCCGGTCCAGTCCGCCGAGCATCTGCAGCAGCGTCGACTTGCCGCCGCCCGTGGGGCCCTGGATGACCAGCCGGCCGCCGTCCGGGATGGCCAGATCGACCCCGTCGAGGGCCTGGACGGTGTCCTTGCCCCGCCGATAGCGCTTGGTAACGCCGGTGAGCTCGTACATCGTGATTCAACTCCTGTATTGCGTGGTGACGTTCGTCGTCGGGTCGGGGCGGCCGCTACTCGACGCGGCGCAGCGCGTCCGCGGGCCGCAACCGCGACGCCCGCCATCCGCCGAACCCGCCGGCGACCAGTCCGCCCGCGACGGCGAGCGCGACGGCGAGTCCGATCGTGGTGAGCGACACCGGCGCGGTGAGCGCGATGTCGAGGGCCCTGGACGCGCCGTCCCTCCCGGGGCCGCCCGGCCCGCCGGCGAGCATCCGGCCACCGCCGCCCGCACCGCCCCCGCCACCGGCGCCCAACTGGGCGGTGAGCGTCGGGCTGAACGCGGTGATCGCCCAGGCGCCCGCGAGCCCGATCCCGATGCCCAGGGCCCCGCCGATCAGGCCGTTGACCAGTGCCTCGCCCGCCACCTGCCCGGTGACCCGGCGGCTCTTCCAGCCCAGTGCCTTCAGCGTGCCGAACTCGCGCACCCGCCTGCTCACCGCGGACGACGTCAGCAGCCCCGCCACGAGGAACGCCGCCGCCAGAACGACGACCGACAGCCACTTGCCGACGCCGGCCGCCAGGTCGGAGGCGGTGGACAACGAGCCCGAGACCGTCTGCGCGAGATCGGCGGACGTGGTCACCGTCGTCCCGGAGACGTTCTTCTGGATCGTGTCCTTGACGCCCGCGATCCGCTGCGAGTCGGTCGCCTTCACATAGACGGTCGTGATCTTGTCCTTGGCGTTCGCCAGGGTCTGCGCCCGGGCGAGCGGCAGATAGACGTCGGCGGCCGCGTCCCCGCTGTCCGCCGTGGCGACGCCCACGACGGTGAACTTCGAGCCCGAGATGGTCAGCGTCCCACCGACCTTCAGCTCCTTCTCCTTGGCGTAGGCGCTGTCCACGACGGCGACGGCCGCCGCGGTCTCGCCCGCCTCGAACGTACGCCCGGACGTGATCTTCGAGGAGGTCAGCGGCCCGAGCTCCTGACGGGCAACGTCCGTTCCGTAGACGGAGAACGAGTCGACGTCGAAGTCGGCGCCGCCGCCGCGGACCTCACCGGCGGCCGGGCCGCCGGGCCCCGCCTGCCCCGGCTCCTGCCTGAACTCGCCCGGCTTGAACTGCCCGTCGACCTTCATGACCCGTACGTTCAGGCCGCCGACCGCGTCCGCGACCCCGTCCTGCCCGGCGACCCGCGCGACCGTCGACGCGGTGAGCGTCTCGAAGCCCTGGACCATGACGATGTCCTGGCTCTGCCGGGCGTCGTCGTCACCGCCCATGGCATCGAAGCGGAACCGCGGCCGCTTCACGGTCGCGCCCTCCTCGGGAGGGGCGGCGGCCTTGGTGACGGTCATGTCGGTGCCGAGCCCGTACAGCGACTCCAGCACCTTGCCCTGCGCCTGGTTCATGCCGGCCGAGACCGAACTGACGACGATGACCAGGGCGATTCCGAGGGCGAGCCCCGAGGCGACGACGAGTGCCGCCTTCCTTCGGCGGCGCAGTTCGCGCCTGAGGTAGGTGAAGAACATGGCGCGAAAGCTATGGAGGCGGTGTGAGGGCCGGTTGAGTCCCCGATGAGACGGACATGAGAAGCGGACGGCGGCCCTCGACGGCCGAGCACGTCGGCGAGCGCGAACACGTCGGCCCACCGGGCACCGCCCGCAACCGCCACCGCGATCACGTCGGTCACCGCGAGCACGTCGGCCCACCGGGGACGGCCCGCAACCGCCACCACGAGCTCCGTCGCCTTGCCCGGGGAAGGCGTCCCGTCAGTCGGTCGGTCTCGTCCCGACGACGACGGTGGCGTACGACTCGTCGCATGTGGCCACCCGCGGCACCAGACCACTGTCCGCGACCGCCGCCAGCGCGTCCGCCGCCTGTCGCTCGCTCGTCTCGAACAGCAGGATCCCGCCCGGAGCCAGCCAGTCTCCGGCCTCCGCCGTCACGCGCCGCAGCACGTCGAGCCCGTCCGTGCCGCCGTCGAGCGCGACCAGCGGCTCGTGCACCCGGGCCTCGGCGGGCAGCAGCCCGACCTCCTCGGTCGGTACGTACGGGACGTTCGCGGCCAGGATGTCGACGCGCCCCCGCAGCCCGCCGGGCAGCGGCTCGAACAGATCGCCCTGGAGAACCCGTGCGCCCTCCGGAACGTTTCGCCGGGCGCACCGGACCGCGTCCGGCTCGATGTCGGAGGCGTACAGCTCCACTCCGGGACCGGGCAGTGAGGCCGCCAGCGCCGCCCCGACGGCACCCGAACCGCAGCACAGGTCGACGATCACCCCGGCGTCAGGCCGGGCGGCCGCCGCCCGGCGGACGAGGAACTCGGTACGGCGCCGGGGCACGAACACCCCCGGCTCCACGGTGATTCGCAGACCGCAGAACTCCGCCCAGCCGAGGACGTGTTCCAGCGGATGGCCACAGGCCCGCCGCTCCACCATGGCGACGAGTTCGGCACACGTCCGGGCGGCGGAGAGCAGCAGCTCCGCCTCGTCCTCGGCGAAGACACAGCCCGCGGCGCGCAGTCTGCCGACGACGGCCTCGGCGGAGGCCGCAACTGCGGCCGGCGCCGGGGCCCAGGCGCCGCCTTCGGCGGGAAGGGAGGGAGAATCGGCGGGAAGGGAGAGAGAAGAGGAAGGATCGAAGGAGAACGACAAGGGGAGCCTCTCGGAAGTTCCGAAACGGGGCTCTCTCACACACCTTCGGCGACGCGGAGGCGAGCACCCGGTCCTGCGGCAGCGGTAATGGGTCTCACCTCCCGGCGTCCTGGTACTGGAGTCACCAACCCTATCGCGGCCCTATCCGGGCAGCCTCCCCTGCCGGTTGCGCTCCCTGACCCGTGCCCGCAGCAGTACGGTGGGCGGCACGTGCCTCAGCGCCTCGGCAGGGCAGTCCCACTCCTGGCCGCCTCCCGGCGGCCGTAGTTGCACGTACGGCCCCTCGCGCCCCATCACGCGCCCGATGCGCCCGTCCCGCGAGTCGATCACGTACTCGCCCTCCCCGACCGAGTTCACCCGCGGGCCCCGTGGAGCGCCGCGGCGAGCCGCAGCGCGGTGTCCAGGTTGCAGCGCCCCAGGTCGTCCAGGGGATATGTCCCCGACTCGCTGGTGAGCGACACGAGGTCCACGCACAGCGACGGCAGGGTCACGCCCGTCGAGCCGAGCTCGTCCCGCAACTGCGCCACGACCTCCTCAGCAGCACGCAACCGTTCCTTCGGACATGGTGGAACCAACCGGCACCTCCACTCTCGGTATGTATGTTCCCTACACAGCGTGGTCATGGAGGGCTAGCCTGACCAGTGTCGAAGGCCCAACAACCCGACTTGTGTCACACGGAGTTGACCTTGCCTGGACCGAAGGATCTGGACCCCTCCACCTCTCCCAGGGCCCTGCTCGGCGCCGAACTGCGCCACGCCCGCGAGAACGCCGGCCTCAGCCAGCGGGAGCTCGGCGAACCGCTCTTCGTCAGCGCGTCGTTCATCGGCCAACTGGAGGCGGGCACACGGCGGATGCAGCCGGATGTCGCACGCAGGATCGACGAGATACTCGGCACGAACGGCTTCTTCGAACGGAACTGCCTCGCCGCCAACAAGTCCAGGTACCCGGACCACTTCGCCGAGGCGGCGGAGGCGGAAGCGGTCGCGACGACGATCCGCGAGTACGCGCCGCTGCTGATCCCGGGGCTGCTGCAGACGGAGACGTACGCACGGGCGGTGTTCCGCGCCTACCAGCCGACCGCCACGGAGGCGGTCATCGACGAACTGGTCGAGGCGAGGCTGGAACGGGCGCGGCTCCTCGACGATCCAACAACACCGATGTTGTGGACGGTCCTTGACGAGGCGGTCTTACGCCGCCGCGTCGGGAGCGCGGCGGTGATGGGGGAGGCGCTGCGGCACATCGAGGCACTGGCGCGACGGAACCGGGTGATCGTGCAGGTGATGCCGTTCCATGCGGGAGCGCACACGGCAATGGAGGGCGCGCTCAAACTGATGGAATTCACAGACGCACCCTCACTCGCGTACCTCCAGGCTCTGGGCTCAGGGCAGTTGGACGACGATCCAGCGACAGTGACCCGCCACAAACTCACCTACGAGTTGGTCACGGCCGGCGCCCTGTCCCCCCGCGAATCCCTGGCCCTGATCGCATCGGTGGCGGAGGATTACGCCCATGAAGATCAGCAGCCCTGAGTACGACCTGAGTGCCGCTGTCTGGCGCAAGTCCAGCTACAGCGGCGGCAGTGGCGGCGACTGCCTCGAAGTCGCCGACGACCACCCCGGCATCGTCCCCGTGCGCGACTCGAAGGACCACGACGGCCCGAAGCTCGTGTTCCGGACCGCCGTCTGGTCCGCGTTCGTGGACGGGGTCAAGACGGTCCGCTGAGCAGCACCACGACGGGGCCCGGGGCTTGAGCCTCGGGCTCCGAGCGCTCTGAACAAGGAATGATGAAGGGTCTCGACCCGCCCACCCTCCCCGCGAGTTGACTGTGGGCGATCCTTTCGCCACGGAGGGTCACGACCCTCTGGCGTGTCCGGAAAACGAACAGCCCCCGTCAGGTGCGCCAACACCGGCGGGGGCTTGACCAACAAGATCGGTAAGGTCGATCCGGATGGCTGACAGCCAGTTTTAGTGCCCCCTCCCTGCCCGCGCACGCCGCTCCGCACCCGATGGCCCGCCCCGGCTACGGAAAGCGCGTCGCTTCGGGCCAACCGGCCCGCACCGCAGCGGACTTCACGCACCTGCCACCGCGCGAGGCCGCCGTCGCCGCGTACATCGACCGGCTCGCGGACGGAGCCGACATCTCGGTGAGGACGCTGGCCAAGGTGCTCCCGTACGGCCAGTGCGCGCAAGAAGCTCAAGGACTACGCCGGCTGACGTGGTGACCGGAACCGCCGCCGAGCCGGGCCGGGCTCTCGGCCGGCAGCAGGCCGGTTCCGGCCTCCAGGACCCGCTCCGCCTCCTCGGGGACGAGCGTCTCCTCGATGAAGGTGACGGCACGGCGCAACTTGTCCCCGGTCTGGTAGGGGAAGTCCGTGCCCAGCATCAGCCGGTCCGCACCGTACGAGTCGGCCGCCGCGCGCAGGGCGGGCGCATGGCCGTGGGCGACGGTGTCGTAGTGCATCCGGCGGGCGGCGGACGTCGGCAGCTCGATGACGTCGGGCGCCTCCCACGGGATGTGGTCGTCGGCGCGCGGCAGCAGCAGCGGCAGGGCCCCGCCGAGGTGCGCGTGGACGATCCGCAGCCTCGGGAAGCGACTCGGGACCCCTTCGAGGATCAGATGCATCGCGCAGATCGTGTCCTCCGTCGGCGCACCCACCATCCACCGCATCCGGTTCCGCTCGATGAGCGGTGAACCGGCGTCCCGGCCGGCCGGATGCAGGCTCAGCACCGAGTCCCGGTGGTCCAACTCCTCGAAGAGCGGCCGGAAGAGGGGGTCGCCGAGACTGCGGCCGAGTACCGACGTCGTCAGCCCGGCGCCCGCCATCCCCAACTGGTCCAGTGCGCGAGCCAGTTCCTCCAGCGAGGCGTCCAGGTGCGGGAGCGGCAGTGCGGCGAAGGCGGAGAAGCGGTCAGGGCGGGCGCGTACGACTTCCGCGTAGTGGTCGTTGGCCAGGCGGGCCGCCGTGACCGCTTCGGTCTCGTCCGGGAAGTACGGCGTCTGCGGGGAGACGGAGAGGATCTGGTGGTCGATGCCCGCGGCGTCGTTCATCGCGAACCGTGCGTCGAGTTCCGCCGGGCTGTCCCCCGCCCCCAGGCCCCTCTGCGTACCGGTGTCGGCCCGGCCGTAGGACTCAAGGAGGCGGAGGTAGTCCTCGCTCCACAGATGGGCGTGCACATCCGTCCGCACTCCTTCAGCTTCCCGCCGCCCCTGGCCCGCCGCCACCGGACGGGCGTCGGGACCGGGCGAACCGCCGTCCGGACGGGAAGGGGACCAGGTCGGGGGCGGCCCCGTGTCGCGCTGCCGGAGGGCCCGCCCCGCCACTGAACGGGCGATTCCATTTCCTGTTCCGCAATCGACATCACTGGTCAGAATCGGACTTTCCGGGTATGCCGTAATGCGTTGCGGTGAGATGTCCGGATACCGCTGCCGCGGTCACGGCTATGGGCAGAATCCGTCCGGGAGGCAACATGGAAGGCATCACCACGGCGGTCGCATCGGAGTCCGATCTAGACACCGGTGCCGCCGGAAGCTGTCATTGCCGGACGATCCCGCGCCCGGGGGCTCGCGCGGGTACCGCGGAGGAACGCTTCCGGGGACTGCTGGAGGCAGCGCCGGACGCCATGGTCATCGTCGACGACGGCGGAACCATCCGCCTCGTCAACGCCCAGACCGAAGCCCTCTTCGGCTACCGACGCGACGAACTCCTCGGCCGACCCGTCGAAATCCTCGTCCCCGACCGCTTCCGCAACCACCACGCCGCACACCGCAACGGATACACCCACAACCGCCAGGTCCGCCCCATGGGCGCCGGACTCGAACTCCACGGCCTCCGCAAGGACGGCACCGAGTTCCCCGTCGAGATCAGCCTCAGCCCCCTCGAAACCACCGACGGACTCCTCGTCTCCGCCGCCGTACGCGACGTCAGCGAACGAAAAGCCGCCGAGGAACGCTTCCGGGGGCTGCTGGAGGCAGCGCCGGACGCCATGGTCATCGTCGACGACGGCGGAACCATCCGCCTCGTCAACGCCCAGACCGAAGCCCTCTTCGGCTACCGACGCGACGAACTCCTCGGCCGACCCGTCGAAATCCTCGTCCCCGACCGCTTCCGCAACCACCACGCCGCACACCGCAACGGATACACCCACAACCGCCAGGTCCGCCCCATGGGCGCCGGACTCGAACTCCACGGCCTCCGCAAGGACGGCACCGAGTTCCCCGTCGAGATCAGCCTCAGCCCCCTCGAAACCACCGACGGACTCCTCGTCTCCGCCGCCGTACGCGACGTCAGCGAACGAAAAGCCGCCGAGGAACGCTTCCAGGCCCTGTACGAGCAGCAGCGGCACGTCGCGCTGACCTTGCAGCGCAGTCTGATGGGCACGCCGCCGGCCGTGCGCGGCCTGGAGACCGCGAGCCGCTATCTGCCCGCCACCCAGGGCGCGGGCGTCGGCGGCGACTGGTTCGACCTCGTACCTCTCGGTGCCGGACGGGTCGGCATCCTCATCGGTGACGTCATGGGACGCGGCCTGGAGGCGGCCGCCATCATGGGGCAACTGCGGTCCGCGGCCCACGCCCTCGCCAAGACGGGCATGCAGCCGCGGCAGTTGATGCACTCGCTCGACTCGATCGTCGCCGAGCTCGACGGTCCCGACCAGCTGGTCACCTGCTGCTACCTGATCGTGGCGCCGGACGCGGGTGAGGTGACCGTCTGCTCGGCCGGGCATCTTCCGGCCCTCGTCGCGGAGCCGGGCGGCGGCGTACGGTCCCTGGACGCGCCGGTCAGTGTGCCCCTGGGCGTCGGGGACCATCTGCACCAGCAGACGACGGTGGCGGTCGCTCCCGGGTCGAGTCTGATCCTCTTCACCGACGGTCTGATAGAGACACCGGCGGGAGACATCGAGGAGCAGCTCGACGCCCTCATCGACGCGCTCGACCTGGCGTTCGCCTCGGCACACGACCTGGAGACGGTGGTGGACCGGGTGCTGACGACGGTCCTGCCCGCCACCGAGCACCACCACGACGACGTGACGCTGCTCCTGGCCCAGCTGCCGGCGGCCCCGCTGGCCACGGCGGCGACGGAACTCCCGGCTACCCCGTCGTCGGTGTCGCGGGCCCGGGCCTTCCTCGCCAAGTCCCTGGTCGACTGGGGCTGCGCCCAGGTCGCGGACGACGCGCAGCTGCTGGTCTCCGAGGTGGTCACCAACGCGATCCAGCACGGAGCGGGGCCGGTGCGCCTGCTGATGCGGCGCAACAGCACCGAGCTCACGGTGGAGGTGAGCGATCACAGCCACCATCCGCCCCAGCCCCGGCTGGCTGCCGCCGACGACGAGTCGGGGCGGGGCCTGATCCTCGTCGAGACGCTGGCGGGCAGCTGGGGCGTCCGCCCGACGGACGACGGCAAGACGACGTGGTTCACGCTGCTCCTGGGGCCGGTGTGACGGGCCCTGCCGGGCACGCGATCGCACGCCCCGGCCTTCGCGCCGCGCCGGGGCGCAAAGGCCGAGGGCGGCACCCCCGGATCGGGGGTGCCGCCCTCGGTTCAGGACGGTCGATCGACTTGCGGTCGATCAGAAGTCCATGTCACCGCCCGGCATGCCGCCCGGAGCGGCCGCGGCGGCCTTCTCCGGCTTGTCGGCGATGACGGCCTCGGTGGTGAGGAACAGCGCGGCGATCGACGCGGCGTTCTGCAGCGCGGAACGCGTCACCTTGGCCGGGTCGATGATGCCCTCGGCGATGAGGTCGACGTACTCACCGGTCGCGGCGTTCAGGCCGTGGCCCGGGGTCAGGTTGCGCACCTTCTCCACCACGACGCCGCCCTCGAGGCCGGCGTTGACGGCGATCTGCTTCAGCGGGGCCTCCAGGGCCAGCTTCACAGCGGCGGCACCGGTGGCCTCGTCACCGTCGAGCTCGAGCTTCTCGAAGACCTGGGAGGCCTGGAGCAGGGCCACGCCACCACCGGCGACGATGCCCTCCTCGACGGCCGCCTTCGCGTTGCGGACGGCGTCCTCGATGCGGTGCTTGCGCTCCTTGAGCTCGACCTCGGTCGCGGCACCGGCCTTGATGACGGCCACGCCGCCGGCCAGCTTCGCGAGGCGCTCCTGCAGCTTCTCGCGGTCGTAGTCCGAGTCGGAGTTCTCGATCTCGGCGCGGATCTGGTTGACCCGGCCCTGGACCTGGTCGCTCTCGCCGGCACCGTCGACGATCGTGGTCTCGTGCTTGGTGATGACGACCTTGCGGGCGCGGCCCAGCAGGTCCAGGCCCGCGTTCTCGAGCTTGAGGCCGACCTCCTCGGAGATGACCGTGCCACCGGTGAGGATGGCGATGTCGCCGAGCATGGCCTTGCGGCGGTCGCCGAAGCCCGGGGCCTTGACGGCGACGGACTTGAAGGTGCCGCGGATCTTGTTGACGACCAGGGTCGACAGGGCCTCGCCCTCGACGTCCTCGGCGATGATCAGCAGCGGCTTGCCCGACTGCATGACCTTCTCCAGCAGCGGGAGGAGGTCCTTCACCGAGGAGATCTTGCCGTTGTAGATGAGGATGTACGGGTCCTCGAGGCCGGCCTCCATGCGCTCCATGTCGGTCGCGAAGTAGGCCGAGATGTAGCCCTTGTCGAAGCGCATGCCCTCGGTGAGTTCCAGCTCCAGACCGAAGGTCTGGGACTCCTCGACGGTGATGACGCCTTCCTTGCCGACCTTGTCCATCGCCTCGGCGATGAGCTCGCCGATCTGGGTGTCGGCGGCGGAGATGGAGGCGGTGGAGGCGATCTGCTCCTTGGTCTCGACCTCCTTGGCCTGGTCGAGCAGGGCACCGGAGACGGCCTCGACGGCCTTCTCGATACCGCGCTTCAGGGCCATCGGGTTGGCGCCGGCGGCCACGTTGCGCAGGCCCTCGCGGACCAGCGCCTGGGCGAGGACGGTCGCGGTGGTCGTACCGTCACCGGCGACGTCGTCCGTCTTCTTGGCGACTTCCTTGACCAGCTCGGCGCCGATCTTCTCGTACGGGTCCTCGAGCTCGATCTCCTTGGCGATGGAGACACCGTCGTTGGTGATCGTGGGGGCGCCCCACTTCTTCTCGAGGACGACGTTCCGGCCCTTGGGGCCAAGGGTGACCTTGACGGCGTCGGCGAGCTGGTTCATCCCGCGCTCGAGACCGCGCCGTGCCTCCTCGTCGAACGCGATGATCTTGGCCATGTGAAGTGGTCCTCCCGGACTGGGGTGGATTGCTCCGGACCGCGCTGGTGCCCGCGACGGACGGCCTGCACGCCTTGTGGTTCCTTGCCCCACCCGGCCTGCGGGCCTCACCGACCCGGTCCTTCGTTGTCACTCTCACTCGTAGAGTGCTAACGCCAATGATTAGCACTCGGACCCGGCGAGTGCAAGGCGCGCCCGCGACTCGGGCGTCCATCAGGACACGGCGGCCGGGTCCGGACCCGGACCCGGCCGAGGCGCGATCCGCACACCTCGCAGGTGGCGACCCCGCACCCGGCGGCGAGCGGTCGGGCCACGGCCCGGAACCGCGACCCGGGCACGGGGGCGAGCGGGCGGGTCGCGACGGAAGGCGGTCCGGACACGGCCGCGGCGGAACAGGCCCAGGACACGGCGGAGGGTCCGCGCCCCTGGCACGGACCCTCCGTCACGTTGCTGCAGTCAGTCGGCGCTCAGCCGGCTACGCGGACCATGTCCGCCTGCGGCCCCTTCTGGCCCTGCGAGATCTCGAACTCGACTCGCTGACCCTCCTCCAGGGTGCGGTACCCGTCCATCTGGATCGCGCTGTAGTGGACGAAAACATCCGCACCACCGTCGACCGCGATGAAGCCATACCCCTTCTCCGCGTTGAACCACTTGACGGTGCCCTGAGCCATGCCTAACTCCCCTATTACTGGCCCTTGCACAGGACCGCACTTCGCGGACCCGGGTCAGACCTCACCCAGCGGTGTCCCCCGGTGCCCGGAGGGGCATACGGATGACCCATGGATGTGCGCCGGAACGCGTCGACCGCGGCTGAATGTATCTGTCCAACTGCCGTCTGCAACAGGTCAATCGGACGAGAATTCCGGGCAGGACCGAAAGGACGACTCAGCAGAAATACGAGCGTTCCCGGGCAAGTCGGGCCGGACAAAGCGCACTTACTGCGCATCACGCTCAAGCACTTTGGCTGTTTCTTGTCGTGCGCGAACGCATTCTCATATGCGCCTGGCACACGCGGCGGAGGGGGCTTCCCCAACTCTATCGCGCTCAACCATGCAGAAACGCCCCCTCCGCCGAGCTTGCGGAGGGGGCACTTCTGCTGACTCTGCGTGGCGATCAGCCGCCCGCAACCGCGGGGATGATCGACACCCCGGCGCCGTCCGGCGTCGCCGTCTCCAGGCCCTGCTCGAAGCGCACGTCGTCGTCGTTGACGTACACGTTCACGAAGCGGCGCAGCTTGCCCTGGTCGTCCAGGACCCGGGCCGCGATGCCCGTGTGGTTCTTCTCCAGGTCGGCGATGACCTCGGCGAGGGTGGCGCCCTCGGCCGGGACCTCGGCCCGGCCGCCCGTGTAGGTGCGGAGGATGGTGGGGATGCGGACGTTGACGCTCATGCGAGGCCAGCCTCTCGGAAGGAGTCCAGGTTGGGGCGGATGACTGCGGACATACCCGTGGTCGGGGCCACCGCGTCGAGGGTCTTGAGGCCATCACCCGTGTTGACGACCACCGTGGTGAGGGACGGATCGATCACCCCGGCCTCGATCAGCTTCTTCGCCACACCGAGGGTCGTGCCGCCCGCGGTCTCGGTGAAGATGCCCTCGGTACGGGCCAGCAGCTTGATCGCGTCCACGATCTCCTCGTCGGTGACGTCCTCCACGGCACCGCCGGTGCGCCGGCAGATGTCGAGCACGTACGGGCCGTCCGCCGGGTTGCCGATCGCCAGGGACTTGGCGATGGTGTCCGGCTTCTGCGGCCTGACGACGTCGTGGCCGGCCTTGAACGCCACGGACACCGGGGAGCAGCCCTCGGCCTGGGCGCCGAAGATCTTGTAGGGCCGGTCCTCGACCAGTCCCAGCTTGATCAGCTCCTGGAGCCCCTTGTCGATCTTGGTGAGCTGGGAGCCGGAGGCGATCGGGATGACGATCTGGTCCGGCAACCGCCAGCCGAGCTGCTCGCAGATCTCGTACGCCAGCGTCTTGGAGCCCTCGGCGTAGTACGGGCGGAGGTTGACGTTCACGAAGCCCCAGCCCTCGCCGGCCGGGTCGCCGATGAGCTCGGAGCAGAAGCGGTTGACGTCGTCGTAGTTGCCCTCGATGCCGACCAGCTCTCCGCCGTAGACGGCGGCCATGACCACCTTGCCCTGCTCCAGGTCGTGCGGGATGAACACGCAGGAGCGGAAGCCGGCGCGCGCGGCCGCGGCGCCCACGGCACCGGCAAGGTTGCCGGTGGAGGAGCAGGAGAGGGTCGTGAAGCCGAAGGCCCGGGCGGCCTCGATCGCCTGGGCGACGACCCGGTCCTTGAAGGAGTGGGTCGGGTTGCCGGAGTCGTCCTTCACCCAGAGGCCGCCGGTGACGCCCAGCTCACGGGCGAGGTTGTCGGCCTGGACGAGCTTGGTGAAGCCAGGGTTCAGGTTCGGCTTGCTCGCCACGTCGGCGGGCACGGGCAGCAGCGGCGCATAGCGCCAGATGTTCTCCGGACCGCTCTCGATCCGCTTGCGCAGTTCCTCTGCATCGCCGCTCGGCAGGTCGTACGCGACTTCGAGCGGCCCGAAACAGACTTCGCAGGCGAAGATCGGACCGAGGGCGAAGCGCTCGCCGCACTCGCGGCAGGAGAGCCCGGAGGCGGGGCCCAGATCGACGGTGTCGGCAGAATCGGTGGTGGCAACAGTCTGCACAGCCATGGAGGCGAGGCCCTTTCTCCTCATCTTCCCCGCGGTGCGTTTCACCGCGAGACGGAATTGGCACCTTCCCTAGCCGTGAGCCTCGGCCGCGATGCGCGACGAGATCGGCTGGAGGGTTGCCGGGGCTTCAACGGGCCGTGTCCCTCTGCCCCTCTGGATGAGCGGTATTCGATTGTCCCGGCGCGACCCCGACATGCATCGGCGGTCCGCGTTGTTCAAGACTGTAACCGAACCCTCGGACGCTTGAGACGGTCGTCCGATCCGCGAGATGGAGATCACGTGCTGGAAGAGGTGGAGCGCTGGCTGGCCCGGCGGTCCTGGTCGGTGACCGACCGCCCGCTGGACCGGCTGCTGTCCGCCAAGCAGGACACCACGGTCAGCGTGGTGCTCCCCGCGCTGAACGAGGAGGCGACGGTCGGGGAGATCGTCGCCGCGATCCGGCGCGACCTGATGACCGACGCGGTGCCGCTCGTGGACGAGCTGGTCGTGGTCGACTCGGGGTCGACGGACCGCACCGCCGAGGTCGCCGCACGCGCCGGCGCCCGGGTGGTGCACCGGGACGCGATACTCCCGCGTGTCCCGGCCGTGCCCGGCAAGGGCGAGGTGCTGTGGCGATCCCTCCTGGCGACCGGTGGCGACGTCGTCTGCTTCGTGGACGCCGACCTGAAGGAGTTCTCGACGGACTTCGTGTCCGGGACCGTCGGACCGCTGCTGACCGACCCCGAGGTGCAGTTCGTCAAGGCGATGTACGACCGGCCGCTCGGGGACGCGCCCGGCCAGGGCGGGAGGGTGACCGAGCTGGTGGCCCGGCCGCTGCTCAATCTGCACTGGCCGCAGCTCGCGGGATTCGTCCAGCCGCTCGGCGGGGAGTACGCGGCGCGGCGCTCGCTGCTGGAGCGGCTGCCGTTCCCGGTCGGCTACGGGGTGGAGCTGGGCCTGCTGGTGGACGCGCTGCACACGGTGGGCCTGGACGCGCTGGCACAGGTGGACGTGGGTGTACGGCTGCACAGCCACCAGGACGGGCAGGCGCTGGGCCGGATGGCGGCGGCGATCTACCGCACGGCCCAGCTGCGCCTCTCGCGAGGGCATCTGGTCCGCCCGGCGCTGACGCAGTTCGAGCGCGGCGAGGGCGGGTTCGTCCCGCGGACGCACGCGGTGGACACGGAGGAGCGTCCGCCGATGGCGGACATCCCCGAGTACGCGAGCCGGGCGGGACGGCGCAACACGGGCGCGGCGTAACACGGCCCAGCCGGGATGATTGTCTACATTTCGGACTTATGGGCAATGGGAGTTCACAGGGTGCTCGGGTCCTCCGTCCTGTTCGGGCCGTGCCCGGCCAGGAACCGACGAGGGACCGCGGGCGCAGCAGAGGCGATCGGTCCCGGTTCCTCGGGGCCCTGACGGTCGCCGCGGGTGCCGCAGCCGTCACCACGGGCTTCGTACCGGCGGCTGCCGCCCTGTCGGCGCCGGCACCCGATCTGGAGATCACCAAGACGGCATCGGCGAAGAGGGTCGCCCTCGGGGACACCCTCACGTTCACCATCAGGGCGACGAACAACGGCGAGCGGGACCTCCCCGACGTGCGCTTCACCGACGATCTCGGCGGCACCCTCGACGACGCCGTCTACGACCGCAACGCCCGCACCACCCTCGGCCGGGTCGCGTACGCCGAGCCCGTGCTCTCGTACTCCGGTGCCATCCCGGCCGGGGGGACGGCGACCGTCACCTACTCGGTCACCGTGGGCGGCGAGGACGGCGGCGACGGCGGCGACGGCCGGCTCGGCGGGAGCCTGGAGGTCCAGTCCCCGCGGTCCAACTGCGCCACCGGCAGCAAGGACGCCCGGTGCACGGCGGCGCCCGTGGCCGAGGAGGTCGGGGAGCTCGGGGCGCCCCGGACCGACTTCGGCGACGAGGAGAGTCACGACCACAGCCTCGAACAGGGCCACGAGGACGGTCCGGACGAGGAGGGCGCCGAGGGCGGCGCCCAGGGCGTGCCGCCGGCCCCCGGTGGCCCCGGCAGTGCGGCGGGCGCCGGGCACGCCGGTGCCCCGGCCCACCGCAGCGGGTCCGTCGGCCAGATCGCGGCGGCCGGCCACGACAGCGAGCGGCTCTGGCTGCTCGGCGGAGTGGCCCTGGCCCTCTCGGCAGCCGGCGCCATCGCGCTCGCGGCCACGCGGGACCGGGGGAACCATTGATCACATGAGCCCGACCGGTCCGGTGCCGTCGTCGGGGGACGGCACGCGACCGGGCCGGGCCTGGCGTCGGCACGCGACCGGACGGGTCGACGGTCCGGGGCGGCGCGGGGCGGTCCGAAGCCGTCGTCCGGGCGGACACGGGTTGGGCCCGCCCCGGCGGTCCCCGGCCGGACCGGCGGGTCCGGGCCGGCGGAGCGACCGGGCGGCAGGTGTCCCGGGCCGGTCCCCCGGGTCGGCGCGCGGCCGGTCGACGGCTGCGCGCCAACGGTCGTGGGCAGGTCTCCGACGATCTCCGACGGTCTCCGGCCACGGAGTCCGCCGTACGTTTGAGCGGTTCCAGGAAGGGCTAGGTTTCGCGACATGGTCTCTGAGCACGAGCACGCCGCACGAGTTCTCGTCGCCTCCAACCGGGGCCCCGTCACGTACGCCTTCCGGGAGGACGGCACGCTCGACGCGCGGCGCGGCGGGGGCGGACTGGTGTCCGGGCTGTCGGCCATCGGCCCCGAGGCGGACGCCCTGTGGGTGTGCTCCGCACTCGGCGACGGGGACCGCGAGGCGGTGCGGCGCGGGATCGGCGAACCGGGCGTCCGGATGCTGGACATCGACGCCGCCGTGCACGCCGACGCGTACAACGGCATCGCGAACTCGGTCCTGTGGTTCGTCCACCACATGCTGTACCAGACACCGCTGGAGCCCGTCTTCGACGCCGAGTTCCGGCGCCAGTGGGTGGCGTACGAGGCGTACAACCAGGCCTTCGCGCAGGCCCTGGCCGAGTCGGCCGGCCCGGACGCGGCCGTCCTGGTGCAGGACTACCACCTCGCACTGGTACCGGGCATGCTCCGGGACCTGCGGCCCGATCTGCGCATCGGCCACTTCTCGCACACTCCGTGGGCCCCGCCGGAGTACTTCCGCATGCTCCCGGACGACATCGCCGAGCAGTTGCTCCTCGGGATGCTCGGGGCGAACCGGCTGGGCTTCCTGACCCAGCGGTGGCTCGGCGCCTTCCAGGACTGCTGCCGCCGGGTCCTGTCCGACCACGACGTGGACCCGCACTGGCCGAAGGACGGGCCGCCCAGCCTCGAGTACCGGCTGCGGGGGCACCGTCGGCGGCGGGCAGAGCTGGGGGTGCACGGACTGGGAGCCGATGCGGACTTCCTGCGGGAACGGTCGCGCAAGGCGGACGTGGACGAGCGCATGGCCGCGCTGCGCGAGCAGATCGGCGGCGACGAGCGCGGACCGGACCGCCGGAGGACGATCGTGCGCGTGGACCGGACGGAGCTGTCCAAGAACATCGTGCGCGGACTGCTCGCGTACCGCACCCTGCTGGACGAGCACCCGGAATGGCGCGAGCGGGTCGTGCACATCGCCTTCGCCTACCCCTCGCGCCAGGACCTGGCCGTGTACCGCGACTACACGGCCGAGGTCTCCCGGGTCGCGGAGGAGATCAACGCCCGGTACGGGACGCCCGGCTGGACCCCGGTGCTCCTGCACGTCAAGGACGACTTCGCCCGCTCGCTGGCGGCGTACCGGATGGCGGACGTCGCCCTCGTGAACCCCATCCGGGACGGGATGAACCTCGTCGCCAAGGAGATCCCCGTCGTCTCGGAGGCGGGCTGCGCGCTGGTGCTGTCGCGCGAGGCGGGCGCGTACGCGGAACTCGGCGACGACGCGCTGGTGGTGAACCCGTACGACGTGACGGGCACGGCCGACGCGCTCCACCGGGCGCTGTCCATGCCGGACGCCGAGCGCGCGGAGCGCAGCAAGCGCCTGGCCGCCGCGGCGACCGCGCTGCCGCCGCAGCAGTGGTTCCTGGACCAGCTGCACGCGCTGCAGGCGCTGGACGAGGGCGTCTCGGGGGCGGGCTGACACGGGGCGGGTGCTCCCGGCGCTCCCCTGCGCGCACCCGCCCATGGCCGTACCGGCTCAGCCCCCGCCCATCCGTGTGCCGGGACCCACCCCAGCCGTACGAGCGCGACCGGGCCCGAGCCGGGCTCCGCCCCGCACGGACGGTGGCCGGTGCCGCGCCAGGCAGGCCGGCCCGTACCGACCCCGGCGGACGGGGCACCCGGGTCGATCCTCAGCCGTGGGGGCCGATGCGGTCCGCCAGGGCGGCGAGGAATCCGACGACGGCGGCGGGACCGGGCAGCGGAAGGTCGGCGCGCTCGGCGAGCTCGGGGACCTCGCCGCCGCTGCAGAGCAGCAGTCCGGGCACCCCGTCGGAGCGGAGCTTCTCCACGGCGGCGAAGGCGGCCAGGTCACCGAGGTCGTCGCCGGCGTAGACGACCGCGGCGGCGTTCACCTCGCGGACGTACTCGGCGAGCGCGATGCCCTTGTCGACGCCCGGCGGGCGCACTTCGAGGACGAGGCGGCCCGGTTCGACGATCAGTCCGTGACGCGCGGCGAGATCGGCGATCGGCTCGCGCAGCGCCTCGAACGCGGCCTGCGGGTCGTCGGCGCGACGGGTGTGCACGGCGACCGCGCGGCCCTTCTCCTCGATCCAGGTGCCCTGCCACACCCCCATCGAGTCGAGGAGGCCCGGCAGCTCGGCCCGTACCGCGGCGACGCCCGGGTGCTCGGGCTGGGCGTGGACGGTGCCGCTGACGGCGTCCCACCGCTCGGCACCGTAGTGGCCCAGGACGACGAGGTGTTCCAGACCCTCGACGCCGGCGAACCCGCCGTACCGGACGGCGACTCCGGCCGGCCGGCCGGTCACCACGACGACCGACTTCACCAGCGGCGCGAGTCGTGCCAGCGCGGGCACCGTCGAGGGATGCGCCCTCGCCTGCTCGGGGTCCGGGACGATCTCCGCCAGCGTCCCGTCGAAGTCCAGTGCGACCACGCTCTCCGAGGGCCTTTCGAGGACCGCGGCGAGCCCCTCACGGCCGGCGGCGGTGGTCGGTTCCGGCAGTGCGTTGGAGTAGCTGCCCATGGTCCGACCCTATCGACGCGGCCCGTGCTCAGCTACGGCGCGCGGCGATCTCCCCGGCGCGTCACCGCCGCGCCCGCTGCGCTTCCCGGACCCGCCGCAGACGGTTCACCGTCACGGGGTCGTGGGCGAGGGCGCGCGGGTCGTCCAGGAGGGCGTTGAGGAGCTGGTAGTAGCGGGTGGGCGAGATACCGAGCTCTTCGCGTACCGCCCGCTCCTTGGCGCCGGGCCCGGACCACGACGCCCGCTCGAAGGCGAGCACGGCGCGGTCGCGCCCGGGGAGGTCGTCGAGGTCGTCGGTCATATCAGCAACATAACCGTCCCCCCGGACAGCGCAGTGCCCCCGGCGAACGGGTGATTCCGGCCAGTCTTCTGCGCGCCGGGCGCACACCCGGCGCCCGGCAGGAGCGCGACGCGGCACACACCCGCCCGGACCTGGCCCGGGCGGGGACACGGTCCGCTCGGGCACACGCGCCCGCCCGGGCCTGCCCCCACCCGGGGCACGGTCCGCTCCTCGGCCCCGGTCGCCCCCGGCGGTCGGCGTTCGCCCCGCTCGCCGGCCGGCGCCGAGCGGCACCCACGGGGACCGTCCGCGGACCGCCCCGCCGCCCCGAGACCTCCGGCCCCGAACGGGGGCAGGACCCGGCCCGGACAGCCCCGTCCGCGCTATTCCGCGTCCGTCTCGCTCTCCGCCCTCGCCGCGTCGTCGGCGATCCGCTTCAGCACCGCCGCCGGGTCTCCCTGCGGCGCGACGGCGTCGCCGATGTTGCGCTTCACGCTCGCGCTGACCTTCGCCCAGGACGTCTCCCCGGACGGGTACAGCTCGGACGTCGGCAGCTCCTCGAGGAACTTCCACAGGCGCTTGTGCCTGTCGTCCGCCGCCATGGCCTCGCTCGCGCTCACCGTCACCGGGAGGATGTCGTAGCGGGCGGAGAACTCGAGGACGTTCGTGTCGTTGTAGGCGAAGTCGAGGAAGCGGCCGATCTCCTTGCGGTGGCCGTTCTGCTTGAACGCCATCATCCAGTCCGCCACGCCCATCGACGCCCGGGCCCTGCCGTCCGCACCGGGCATCGGGACCATCCCGACCCGGATGCCCTTCTTCTCGGCCTGCTGCATGAGGGTGGGATGGCCGCTGAGCATGCCGACCTCGCCGCGGGTGAACGCCTCGAAGGCCTGTGCGCGGTCGAGTTTCCCGGGCGCGACGGGTCCCGTGAGCCCCGGTGTGACGAGGTTGTCCTTCAGCCAGGTGAACGTGGCGACGTTCTGCCCGGAGTCGATGTCGTAGGTGCCGCCGTTGCGGTCGCGGTAGCCGCCGCCCCCGCTCAGCATCCAGATCATCGTCTCGGCCTGGGACTCCTCGGAGCCGAGCGGCAGGGCGAAGGGGTACTTCACCCCGCGCGCCTTCAGCCGCTCCGCCGCTGCACGCAACTGCGACCAGTCGGCCGGGGCCCCGACGCCGGCGTCGGCGAACAGCTTCTCGTTGAAGAACAGCAGCCGGGTGCTGGCCGCGAACGGCAGGCCGTACTGCACCCGCTCGGTCTGGCCCGCCTCGCTCAGTTCCGGCAGGAAGTTGGCCTGCGTGGGGATCGTGACGAGTTCGTCGACGCGATACAGCCTGTCCTCGTTGGCGTAGTCGGCGTAGGCACCGATCTGGGCGATGTCCGGGGCGTTGCCGTCGGCCACCATCTCGGCGACCTTGCGGTCGACGTCCTTCCAGGAGTGGACCTCGACATCGACCGCGACACCGGGGTTGCCCGCCTCGAACCGGTCCGCGAGTTCGTCCCAGTACTTCTGCGAGGAGTCCTCCGCGCCGGTCCCGTAGTCGGCGGCGACCAGCCGGAGGGTCACGTCGTCCGGTCCCCCCGTGCTGCCGCACCCCGTCAGGGCGATCGTCGTACCGAGTGCGACCCCCGCCGCCACCAGAGAGATGTAGCGCCGCTGCACGCTGTGTTCCCCACCTTGCTGTGCTTGATCCTTGGAGGTAGAGGTCTACACCACATCGAGGACGATTGCGAAACGGGACCGGTCACCGCTTTGTGTGTGCGCGCAACAACCGAAGCAGTGGACTAGACCTTTTCTGGTCCGACGCGCGAGACTGTACGCGTGAGACACGTCATCGCCCTCGATGTGGGCGGCACCCGGATGAAGGCCGCGCTCGTCGGGGCGGACGGCACGCTGCTGTACGAGGCACGCCGGGCGACCGGCAGGGAACGCGGGCCCGAGGCCGTCGTCGAGGCCGTCCTCGGCTTCGCCGCGGAGCTGCGCGCCCACGGCGAGGAGCGGTACGGCCGGAGCGCCGTGGCAGCCGGTGTCGCGGTGCCCGGCATCGTCGACACCTCGAACGGCGTCGCCGTCTACGCGGCCAACCTCGGCTGGCGCGACGTCCCCCTGCGCGCGCTGCTCCGCGAGCGGCTCGGCGGAGTGCCCGTCGCCCTCGGCCACGACGTCCGCACCGGCGGTCTCGCGGAAGGCCGCGTGGGGGCGGGCCGCGGCACGGACCGCTTCCTGTTCGTCCCGCTCGGCACGGGCATCGCCGGGGCCATCGGCATCGGCGGCGCGATCGAGGAGGGCGCCCACGGCTGCGCCGGCGAGATCGGCCACATCGTCGTCCGGCCCGACGGCCCGGAGTGCGGCTGCGGCCGGCGCGGCTGTCTGGAGACACTCGCCTCGGCCTCCGCCGTGTCCCGCGCGTGGGCGGCGGCGAGCGGCGACCCGGAGGCCGACGCGGCCGACTGCGCCAAGGCCGTCGCCTCCGGGGACGGGACCGCGGCACACGTGTGGCAGCAGGCGGTCGACGCCCTCGCCGACGGGCTGGTCACCGCCCTCACCCTGCTGGACCCCCGGACGCTGATCGTCGGTGGCGGGCTGGCGGAGGCGGGAGAAACCTTGTTCACACCGCTGCGGGCCGCGGTGGAGGCACGGGTCACCTTCCAGAAGTTGCCCGCGATCGTCCCGGCGGCCCTCGGGGACACCGCCGGCTGCCTCGGCGCCGGGCTCCTCGCCTGGGACCAGCTCGACACGTCCGACACACTCACCACGGAGGTAACCGGCTGATGGCCGACCGGATGGTTCTCACGGGCGCCCGGGTGGTGCTGCCCACCGGGGTCGTCGAGAACGGGCGGGTGACCGTCGAGGGGACCCGGATCGCCGGGCACGCCCCCGCCGACGCCCCCTGCGTCGACCTGTCCGGCCACTGGCTGGTCCCCGGCTTCGTGGACATGCACAACCACGGGGGCGGGGGAGCCTCGTTCACCTCCGGGTCGGCCGAGGACGTGCTCACCGGCGTACGCACCCACCACGAGCACGGCACCACGACGACGGTCGCCTCCACCGTGACCGGCGACATGGACTTCCTGACCCGCCGCGCCGGCTTCCTCTCGGAGCTGGTGGAGCAGGGCGACCTGGCCGGCATCCACTTCGAGGGGCCGTTCATCTCCCCCTGCCGCAAGGGCGCCCACAGCGGGGAACTGCTGCGCGACCCCGACCCGGCGGAGGTGCGCAAGCTGCTCGACGCCGCCCGCGGCACCGCGCGGATGGTGACCCTCGCCACCGAACTGCCCGGTGGGATCGAGTCCGTACGACTGCTCGCCGAGCACGGCGTGATCGCCGCGATCGGGCACACCGACGCCACCTACGAGCAGACCGTCGCGGCGATCGACGCGGGCGCCACGGTCGCCACGCACCTCTTCAACGCCATGCCCGCCCTCGGCCACCGGGCACCCGGGCCGATCGCCGCGCTGCTGGAGGACGAGCGGGTCACCGTGGAGCTGATCAACGACGGTACACATCTGCACCCGGCAGCCCTGGAGCTGGCCTTCCACCGCGCGGGCGCCTCGCGGGTCGCGTTCATCACGGACGCGATGGACGCGGCGGGCTTCGGCGACGGCGTCTACCACCTGGGGCCGCTGGAGGTCGAGGTCAAGGAGGGCGTCGCCCGGCTCGTGGAGGGCGGCTCGATCGCCGGCTCCACCCTCACCCTCGACACCGCGTTCCGCCGGGCCGCCACCGTCGACGGGCTGCCCGTCGAGGACGTCGTCCAGGCGATCTCCGCGAACCCGGCCCGGCTGCTGGGCCTCCACGACAGGGTGGGGTCGATCGAGCCCGGCAAGGACGCCGACCTCGTCGTGCTGGACGCCGGCTTCATGCTCAGGGGCGTGATGCGCAAGGGCGCATGGGTGGTCGAGCCATAACGGCCGGAGCGCGGCGTGTCGGGGGCGGTTGGCGTACGGGGGACTGGGCCAACCGCCCGGTTTTTGGCATGATCAGGACCCGTCCGGCGAAGGCGCACGCATGCTCAGGGGGTGTCACGTTGATCCTCACGGTCACGCTCAACGCCGCCCTCGATCTGACGTACCGCGTTGCCTCCCTCGTCCCGCACAGCTCCCACCGGGTCTCCGAGGTCGGCGAACGCCCGGGCGGCAAGGGGCTGAACGTCGCCAGGGTGCTGGCCGCACTGGGCCACGAGGCGGTCGTCACCGGCTTCGCGGGCGGCCCCAACGGCGAGACCCTGCGCGATCGACTGGCCGGGCTCCCCGTGCGCGACGCGCTCGTGCCGGTCGCCGGTAACACCCGGCGCACACTCGCCGTGGTCGACGCCTCGACCGGTGACACCACCCAGTTCAACGAGCCGGGCCCCACGGTCACGCCCGAGGAATGGACCGCGTTCCTCACCGCCTACGACTCGCTGCTGCGCAGGGCCCAGGCGGTCGCGCTGTGCGGCAGCCTCCCGCCGGGCATCCACGTCGGAGCCTATGCCGAACTGGTCCGCCGGGCCCGTGCGGCCGGGGTCCCGGCCCTGCTGGACACCAGCGGCGAACCGCTGCGCCGCGGCATCGCGGCCCGCCCCGACCTGGTCAAGCCGAACGCCCACGAGCTGGCCCAGCTCACCGGTTCCCGCGAGCCGCTGCGCGCCACGCACGCCGCACGCCGCCGTGGCGCCCGCACGGTGGTCTCCTCCCTCGGCCCCGACGGCATTCTCGCCGCCACGCCGGAGGGCATCTGGCAGGCCGTCCCGCCCGGGAAGGTCCTCGGCAACCCCACCGGCGCCGGCGACTCGGCCGTGGCCGGGCTGCTCTCGGGCCTCGTCGAGTCCCTCCCCTGGCCGGACCGCCTCGTCCGCGCGGTGGCGCTCGCGACCGCGACGGTCCTCGCGCCGACCGCGGGCGACTTCGACCGGGCCTCCTACGAGGACCTGCTCGCCAGGATCACGGTGACGGAGCACGCCCCGGCGGCGTGACGTCAGAGTGCGGATCAGACCACGTCCGCACGGAAGGATCCCCCGGGGAACGACGGCACACATCCGCACGCAACCGTGCCACGCCGCCGACGGCCGCGGTCCGGGCCCGGAGGGACGACGCGCCCCCGCCGGCAGCCGCGGCCCGGGAACGACGGCGCCTCGTCGTCGACCGCAGTCCGGGCCGGGAACGACGACGCGCCCCGGTGGAAGCGCGTTCCGTCCGGGGCGCGGCTCACACGGAGCGAGCGATCAGTTCGGGGCGCCGGTCCGCACCTCGAGGTAGTCGAGGATCGCGTCGCACTGGTTGCCCTGCTCGCACGAGAGCTTGATCTCGTTCTGACCCTTCTTCAGGTTCACGGGGGCCCAGGTGGTCTGCCAGTTCTTCTCCCAGTTCGGGTCACTGGAACCGATGAAGTTCTTCAGGCCGACGGGATTGCTGTTCGCCTTGCCGTTGACGGTGAGGGTCGCGTTGGCGTCCTTGGCGGGAATGGCGTACCGCACATAGAGGCGGTACTGGCCCTCCTGCGCGATGTTCGCGTTCCATGTGACCGAGGCACCGACCGCGTTGAAGCCGGTCACATAGGCGCCGTCGGCGCCCTCCGCGCCCTTGATGTCCTTGGCCAGTGCCGCAGGCGGGCCGAGACGCAGCGTCGCCGCGTCCTGCTTCGGCAGCTCGACCGGCTTCTCCTCGTCGTCCTTCGCCGGGTCCTCGCTCGGGCCGACCTGGTCCGCGGGTGCGGTGCTGTTCCGGCCGGCCCGCGGGTCGTCCTTCTCGTCGCCGCCGCTGGTCCACAGGGCGGCGGTGATGCCGATCACCACCACGGCCACGACGGCGACCGCACCGATGAGCAGGCCCCTGGTGTTCGGCCCGCGACCCCGGCCGTTCCCGCCGCCGGGAGGCATCGGGACCTGGCGGGTCGGGGCGCCGCCGGGGTAGGTCTCGGGCGCCGCGTACTGGGGGCTGGGCTGCTGGCCGTACTGGGCCTGGTGCGGGACCTGGCCGTACTGCTGCCCGGCCTGCGGCTGCTGGCCGTACTGGCGCTCGCCGACCGTTCTGACCTGGTTGTACGACGTCCTGGGCACACCGGGCTGGGCGGCCGGACCGGGGTAGCCGTAGCCGCCCTGTCGGGGAGTTGAGGTGCCCGCCTGCTGCCCGTCCGCGTACAGGTAGCCGAACGGATCGTCGTCCTCGGGCTTGCTCGCGCCGTTGTTCCCGGCCGTCATCCCTGGGTCACTCCTATCCTTGCTCGCCAGCCGTCGCCGACCGGCCGAGCCTACCCCGTCTGAGCTACTCCAAGGACGGTGCTCGGGGCCCGACCGGTTCCCCCGCTACCGCTATCCGGCGCGTCTGTGGACCTTGGCCCGGGACCGCTTCTCGATGTACATCCGCTGGTCGGCGGACTGCAGCACCTCTTCGACGGACATGCCGCAGACCGCCCAGCCGATCCCGAAGCTCGCCCCGACCCGGACCGCCCTTCCGTCCACCCGGATCGGCGGAATGATCGCGTTCCGCAGGCGAACGGCCAGGTCGGCGGCGTCGGCGGCGCCGAGGCCGTCGGCGAGGACGACGAATTCGTCACCTCCGAGCCGGGCGACGGTGTCCCCGTCCCGCACACCGGTGGTCAGCCGGCGCGCGACCTCGATCAGGACGGCGTCGCCGGTGTTGTGCCCGAAGCGGTCATTGATCGACTTGAAGCCGTCCAGGTCGCAGAAGAGCACGGCGAGGCCCTTCGTGCCGTCGTCGGTCTCACCGTCCGTGGCGGGCGCGGTGGCGTGCACATGATGGTCGTAGGGGATGCCGGGCCCGTCGAAGTCGAATCCGTCGGTGCGGAAGGCGCCGTCGGCGTCGCCCTCGCCGTATCCACCCGCGTAGCCGTTCTCGCCGTAACCCCCGTCCGCGTAGTCGCCGTACGGGTACTGCGGCACGTCCAGGGTCCGGCCGGCCTCCTGTCGCACCCCCTGGGGCCGCTCGCACAGCCGGGCGCTGAGCCGGGCCCGCAGCTCGGCGTTGTTGGGCAGGCCGGTCAGCGCGTCGTGGCTGGCCCGGTGCGCGAGGTGGAGCTCGTGCCGCTTGCGCTCCTCGATGTCCTCGACGTGCGTGAGCAGGAAGCGGGGGCCGTCGGCGGTGTCGGCGACGACGGAGTTGCGCAGCGACACCCAGACGTACGTGCCGTCGCGACGGCCGAGGCGCAGCTCGGCGCGGCCGCCCTCGGCGGAGGTCCGCAGCAGGGTGCCTATGTCCTCGGGGTGGACGAGGTCGGCGAAGGAGTAGCGGCGCATCGCCGACGCGGGGCGGCCGAGCAGCCGGCAGAGGGCGTCGTTGGCGCGGAGCAGCCGGCCGTGCTGGTCGCCGCCCATCTCCGCGATGGCCATACCGCTCGGCGCGTACTCGAACGCCTGCCGGAACGACTCCTCGCTGGCGCGCAGGGCCTGCTGTTCGCGCTCCAGGCGGACCAACGCGCGTTGCATGTTTGCTCGAAGCCGGGCGTTGCTGATCGCAATCGCCGACTGGGACGCGTACATCTGGAGCGCTTCCTGGCCCCATGCGCCCGGCCGGCGTCCGTTGCGGGGCTTGTCGACCGAGATGACGCCGAGCAGTTCGCGTCCGCCACCCGAGGCGTACATCGGGGCGTAGAGCCGGTCCTGGGGGTGCCACTCGCCCTCGAAGCGCGGCTCGGGGCCTTCCGTGTACCACTGCGGAACGTCGTCCTCCAGCAGCACCCAGCCCTCGGTGTGGGGTATGAAGCGCAATTCGCCCCAGGCCTCGCCCATGCCGAGCCGGCGTTCCCAGGAGGTGCGGGAGCCGACGCGTCCGGTGATCAGGGCCTCAGCCGCGGTGTTCCCGGCGAAGGCGGCGACGACGAGATCCCCGTCGGGGCGTACGAGATTGACGCATGCCAGCTCGTACCCCAGGCCGGCCACGATGCCGTCGGCGACGGTCTGCAGCGTGTCCGCCAGACTGCGGGCCGTGTTGAGGTTCGCCACGACCTGATGCAGCTGCCTCAGGGTCGCAAGACGGACGTACGGCTCCGACTCGGTCTCCATCGCTCGCTCTCCCCGAGACCTCGAACAGCTGACTCCAGGTTCCTCATCGACTTCGCTGGTGCACCCTTTTGGCGCAGTGTCCCCGCCACTGAATCACAGCGAGCTGTCCACCCGGTACACAGGGTCAACAATTACTGGTCTCTGTGACTCAAGTCACAACAGATGACGATGGGGGGCACACGCGCCGCGGAGGTCTTCCGTCCTTCCTGAACGCAAATCCGGACGGGCACCGGGGGAGCGGGACGGGAGTCCGGCCGACCGGGGGGCTCCCCGGCCCGGAGTCCTAGGACCCGGCTGGTCCTCTGGCCCGATGTGACGGACCGCTGGACGAGGTTAGCGTTCGGCCGTGCCACAGACGAGTCCCAACCCGAGTCCCGCGACCATCCTCCATGCTGAGGGGGTGAGCGACGACGAGTTCCGTGCCGCGATGTCCCGGCTGGCCGCCGGAGTGGTACTGATCACGGCGCACGAACCACCCCTGACCGAGGACGGGCCGCGCGGCGAGGACGTCGGCATGACCGCGACGGCGTTCATGTCCGTCTCGCTCGACCCGCCGCTGGTCCTCGTGAGCCTGCGCAACGGCTCGCGCATGGACGACCTGCTGGCCGAACAGCCCATGTGGGGCGCGTCGGTGCTGTCCGAGAGCCAACGGCACATCGCCGGGCGGTTCTCGATGAAGGGACGCATCAGCGACCGGCTCCTCTTCGAGGACCTCGCCTGCACCCGCGGGGAGTTGTGCGGCGCGCCCCTGATGGGCGGGGCGCTGGCGGTCCTCGAGTGCCGCACCGAGCAGCGCGTCGCGGCCGGCGACCACACCCTCGTGATCGGCCGCGTCCTGAAGGCGGGCCTGCCCGGATCGGACGCCGGCCCCCTGACCTACTTCCGGGGGCGCTACCGGCACCTGGGCTGACGCGCGAGGCCCCGGCCGGGCGGAGGGCCGTCCGGCCGGGGCCTCGCGGTCGCGTCCGGGCACGGCACGGGGCCCGTCCGGGTGCGGCGCGGGGCCCGTCCACGGCCCGGGGCGGCGGGGGCTCGGGAGCACCGACGGCCGGGCCCGGGGACGGTCCGGGGCGGAACCGGGCGACGGGCTCACCCCGGTCACCAGTCGCGGGCGCTCCGGCCTCGTTTGGTGTCCCCCCGGCGTTTCTTCTCCCGCAGACGGCGTTCGTTGATGCCGCGGGGGATCTTCGTGGGCCGCCGCGGCCGCGGCGGCGGAGCGCTGGCCTCCGCGAGGAGCGCCGCCAGACGGACGGCCGCCGCCTCCCGGTTCCGCCACTGGGAGCGGTGCTCGGACGACCGGACGCTGATCACGCCGCCGTTCAGCCGGGACGCGAGCCGCTCCAGCGCCCGTGCCTTCCACACGGCCGGCAGTGCCTCCGTCGCCGCGAGGTCGAAGCGCAGCTCCACCTGGGAGTCGCTCGTGTTGACGTGCTGACCGCCGGGACCCGACGACCGCGAGAAACGCCACATGAGCTCGGCCTCCGGCAGGGAGACGGAGCCTCGGATGAGATACGGCCCGGACATACGTCCCATGGTCGCGTCCACGGACGACCCGCGTCACGTTCTTTTCACGGACCGGGGGGAACCCGGTGGCACCCGGTCCGCGTTATGGACGGTGACGGTAGCTTCGGGAAGCACGAAGCCCGACCGCACTGCACTCGACCAGGAAAGGGACCTCCCCATGGCTGTAAGCCTGTCCAAGGGCGGCAACGTCTCGCTCACCAAGGAGGCACCGGGCCTGACCGCCGTCACGGTGGGCCTCGGCTGGGACGTCCGCACCACCACCGGCACCGACTTCGACCTCGACGCCTCCGCGATCGCGGTCAACAACGGCGGAAGGGTCGTCTCCGACGGCCACTTCGTCTTCTTCAACAACAAGTCGACGCCGGACCAGTCCATCGTCCACACCGGCGACAACCGCACCGGAGAGGGCGGCGGCGACGACGAGCAGATCAACGTCAACCTGTCCGGCCTCGCCGCGGACGTGGAGAAGATCGTCTTCCCGGTCTCCATCTACGACGCCGAGAACCGCGGCCAGAACTTCGGCCAGGTGCGCAACGCCTACATCCGCATCGTGAACCAGGCGGGCGGCGCGGAGATCGCCCGCTACGACCTGAGCGAGGACGCCGCCACCGAGACCGCCATGGTCTTCGGCGAGCTGTACCGCAACGGCGCGGAGTGGAAGTTCCGCGCGGTCGGCCAGGGTTACGCCTCGGGCCTCGTCGGCATCGCCCAGGACTTCGGCGTCAACGTCTGACCCACGCGCCCCGGAGGTCCCGTCCGCCGTCCCGGCCGGGACCTCCGGCACATGCGCCACGACCGGGGAAACCGCCGTCGCCCCCGGCCACGGCCACGGAAACTGCCCTCGCCGGCGAAGGGGCCGTCGCCCACGCCCGCGGCCGCGACCATCCGTCGCCAACGGGCGGAAACGGCGCGGGCTACGGCTTCGCGGGCCTGCCCTCGCCGTACAGCCAGACGTCCCACAGCCCGGTCAGGTCCTCTCCGGTGTTCTCCTCCACATAGGCGGTGAAGTCCTCGGTGGACGCATTGCCGTGGCGGTGCTCCTGCGACCAGCCCTTCAGGAGGGCGAAGAACGCGTCCTCGCCGACGGCCTGCCGGATCTTGTGGAGGACCATCGCGCCGCGCCCGTACACCGGCGCCCCCAGCAGGTCGTCCGTCGGCGGTTCGGCGGGCGGGAACGCCCAGTTGCCGTCGTCCTTGAATGCCTTTTCGAAGCGCTTCTGCGCCGGGATGCCCCGGAAGTCCTCGTCGTACAGCCATTCCGCGTACGTCGCGAAGGCCTCGTTCAGCCACACGTCCTTCCACGCCTTCGGCGAGACCGAGTTGCCGTACCACTGGTGGGCCAGTTCATGGACGAGGAACTCCTCGTTGAAGGCGCCGGCCGGGTACACGGGCCGCGTCTGCGTCTCCAGCGCGTAGTTCACGTCGTCGGCTCGCTCGACGATCGCCCCGGTGGAGGAGAAGGGGTACGGGCCGAAGTTCTCCTGCGCCCACTCCAGCACCTCCGGGATACGGGCGCGCACCTTCTCGCTCTGCGCGGAGACTGTCCTGTCCACGGCCGTGAACTCGGGCACGCCCCGCGCGGGGCGTGAGGTCTTCACGTCGTACTCGCCGATGCCCACGGTCGCGAGATAGCTCGCCATCGGCTCGGGCGAGTGCCACGCGAAGGCGGTCCTGCTACCGCCCGCCACGGGCCGCCGGGACCTGAGCTCCCCGTTGGAGACCGCGGTGAGCCCCTTCGGCACGGTCACGGTGACGTCGTAGGTGGCCTTGTCTCTGGGGTGGTGATTGCCCGGGAACCAGGCCATCGAGCCCTGCGGTTCCCCGAGCGCGAGGGCCCCGTCCTCGGTCTTCAGCCAGCCCTCCTCGGAGCCGTCCGGGTCCTTCACGGTCCTCGGGCTGCCGGAGTACCTGACGACTGTCTTGAAGGTGCTGCCGTCGGCGATCGCCTCGCGTGGGCGGACACCGACCTCGTTCCCCGCGCGGTCGACCGCGGCCGGGGCGCCGTTCACGGTCACGCCGTCCACGGTCAGTCCGTGCAGGTCGAGGTTGAAGGCGCTGAGGTCCTGGGTGGCACGAGCGGTGAGGGTCGCGGTGCCGCGCAGCCGGTTCGGCTTCGGGTCGTAGTCGAGGGCGAGGTCGTAGTGCTGTACGTCGTAGCCGCCGTTGCCCAGTTCGGGGAAGTAGGGATCACCAAGCCCCGCGGCTCCGGGTCTTCCTCCGACGCCGGCCCCGTCGCCGCCCTCCGTGCAGGCCGAAGCCGTGAGCACGAGGAGGGCGGCGACGGGCGACAGGGCGCGGAGGAGGGATCGCTGGTCCACATGGCGATCCTATGTGCGGAATGTCCGACTCCGTCGGGCGGTGCTGTGATCTGCCGCACGGTGGCGGGTGCGGGCCCTCGGGACGAGGAGGGCGGCGCGCCTCCGCCGGGGAAGAGCGCGCCTCCGCCCGGGCAGGGCCTCCGGCCCTGTCTGCGCCGAGCTGGGCGTCGACACCCGGGCGGGCACGGCGGCGGTGGCGAAGGAGCAGCGGGCTGCCGCCATGAGCGCCCGCGGTGCGCTGACGTCGGCCCCCGCGCCGCCGCCCCCTCAGAACCTGCCGGTGTCGAGGTCGAAGGATTCCTCCACGGCCATGCCGGTGATCTTGTTCCTCGCCGACATGACGAGGGACGCACAGTCGGGCGTGTCGTCGTGGGCCTCGTACGGTTCGTGCTCGGGAACAGGCAGCGCCACGGCGGACCCCTTCGGCTGGAGCGACACTCCCCACCTGGGGGCGGCGCTCGCCCGGGATCCGTCGACGATCGCCCGAACGTGCGAGCGAACCGCTTCGCCGTGACACCATCGGAGCGTGCTCGACATCGGCTACTCCCTCTCCCGGCGCTTCCCGGACCCTCCGCAGACCGACTACCGGAACGCGGACGTCCACACCCTGCGCCACGACCTCTTCTGCGGCGACGTCTACCTCGCCGACACCAAGGCCGACCGTGAGGTGTTTACCGCCTGGGGATGGGTTCCGGTGCTCGACTTCGCGTGGGCACTGTGCGACATCGTGGAACGGCTGGACCGGGACCCCAAGGGCAGCCGGGCCGCGCAGCCGCAGTACGCGGAGATCGACTTCACCGAGTCGACCGACCGCATGCTCTTCGAGCGCCGCTTCGGCTGGGTGGACGTCGAGGCCGACTGGATGCCCGGCGACGAGGCACCGCTCACCTTCAACCACGGCGAACTGCGCCGCGAGGCACGGGACTTCCTGCACGACCTCGTCGCCGACCTCACCGACATGCACGAGGGGCTCGCCGACAACCCCGTCGTCTGGGACCTCCAGGCCCGCTTCCCCCGCCTGCCCTGAGGCACCCGGCTTCCTCCTCCGCCCACGCCCCGCAGGAGCCCGCCTGCGGCACACCTCGCGCTCAGTCCTCCACACGCACTCCCGCCTGCGCAGCGAACGCAGGTGCAAGATCGAGCAGTTGGGCCGTACTGATCACCGCCCCCGACAGCCCCTCCACGCCCCGGGCGAGGACGAGCTCGGTCACCCGTCGCAGATCGACGTCCCGCATCCGGGCTCCGCCGAAGTCCGCCCCGCGCAGCACGCAGTCGCGGAACTCCACCCGCTCCAGCTGGGCGGCACCGAAGTCCGGCTCCGACAGCACGCACCCCTCGAACACCACGTCCGTCAGCCGGGCGTTGCGCAGGTTCAGGTAGTCGATCTTCCCGCCACGCACCACCACGCGCTCCACCGCCGCGCCGTGCAGCTGCACGCCGCCCAGCCGCGCGTCCACGACCTCCGTGTCCCGCAGGGAGGCGCCCGCGAGGTCCGTCCCCACTCCGCGCACGCCCGTGAGAACCGAGTCGATGAACCGCGCGTTCACCAGCGAGGTCCCGTCCAGCACGCAGTCCCGCAGCGCACAGTCCAGGAACCGCGCGCCCGCCCCGTCCCCGGCCGACAGATCCAGGCCGGCCAGCTCCACCCCGTCGTAGTCGCCGTCCGGCTCCAGCCCGCCGCCGTCGTACGGACGCAGCGGCGGCAGCCGCACATCCGGCCGCCGCGCCGCCGCCACCCGTGTCTTCCCGGTCCTCCGCACCATGGGCCCATGGTGGCGCACACCACTGACAGCGCCCCGGCCCCGATGTCATGAAGCCGGCCCGGCCGTCCGTCCCCGGGGCAGGACGACGAATGGAGCAGACCGTGGCCACCCAGCCCGCATCACCGTCGTCGGCGCCGGATTCGCCGCGGCCATCGCAGCCGAGGCGCCGCGGAGTCGGGCGCCCGCGTCACCCTCCACGCGTCCCATCGCACACCCGGCGGCCGGGCTCGCACGCGAACGGCCCGCACCGCGCCGGCGAGGGACCCCACGCCCTCCACGTGGGTGGCCCGCACCGGACCTGGCCGGCCCAGGGCGTGTTTCGAGGGCAGCGTCGCCGCCCCCGCCCAGACGGGACTTTGGAAGCACGCCCCAGCGCGACCTCATCGGCCCACTCGCCCCTCTCCCTCCGCGCGAAGCGGCCCTGCTGCGGCTCCACCGCGGCGGACGGCTCCGCCGTGCCCCGCCCGCCGTGCTGCTGCGCCTTCTGCGCCACGGCCGGGTGGCGTCCGCACCTGAGCGGGACCCGACCGGGAACCCCGCCCCACAGGGCTTGACCTCAACCTTGCTTGAGGTTGAAGAGTGGGCCCACCGACGCCGCACGGCGCCCGGTACGGAACGCGGGACACCCCTTCTCCCGTACCGATCCGGCGCCCGGGCACTCGCACCGAGCACGGGGAGCCACCATGCACGCCGTCCGACTCCATGCCTTCGGCCCGGCCGACAACCTCGTCCACGAGACCGTCGACGACCCGGAGCCCGGGCCCGGCCAGGTCCGGATCGCCGTCGCCGCCGCCGGGGTCCACCTCCTCGACGCCGCCCTGCGCGAAGGCATGCCCGGGCCCTTCCCGGGACCCGTCGAGCTGCCCACCGTTCCCGGCCGCGAGGTCTCCGGAACCGTCGACCGCGTCGGCGAGGGCACCGACGAGAGCTGGCTCGGCAGGCGCGTCGTCGCCCACCTCGGCATGGCTCCCGGCGGCTACGCCGAACTCGCAGTCACCGACGCCGGCCGGCTCCACGAGATCGCCGACGGGCTCGGGGAGGCGGAGGCGGTCGCCATGATCGGCACCGGCCGTACCGCCCTCGGCATCCTCCAGTACACCGAACTCGGCCCCGAGTCCGTCGTGATCGTCCCCGCCGCGGCCGGGGGCATCGGCACCCTCCTCGTCCAGTACGCCAAGAACGCGGGCGCCACCGTCGTCGGCCTCGCCGGCGGCCCCGGGAAGACCGCGCGCGTCGCCGCCAACGGCGCCGATCTCGCCGTCGACTACACGCTCCCCGACTGGCCCGGCGAGGTCCGCGCCAACCTCGGCGGCAGGGCCGCCACCGTCGTCTACGACTCGGTCGGCGGGGAGACCGGCCGAGCCGCCGTCGACCTGCTCGGCAAGGGCGGCCGCCACATCGTCTTCGGCTGGTCCAGCCAGGGCATCCGGGACGGCTCCGCCCTCACCTTCACCGAACGGGAACTCGCCGAACGCGGCATCACGTCCGAGTCGGTGCTCGGCCCCGCCATGCTCGAGAAGGCCGGCGGTCTGCGCGCCCTCGAGACACGCGCCCTCGCCGAGGCCACCACCGGCCGGCTGCGCCCGGCCGTCCACCGCTTCCCCCTGGCCGAGGCGGCCTCCGCGCACCGCGCCCTGGAGACGCGCGGCACGATGGGCAAAGTCGTTTTGGTCCCGTGACCCTCCCGACCGGCGCGCGCCCCACCCCCGCGCGCCCTCCCGGTCAACGCGCCGGCAGGTTACGGGCGATGGACACCTGCTCCGGCCGGAGCCGTCTCTCGCCGTCCTCCGCGTCCCACAACCCGTTCCGCAGGACCCGCCCCAGCGTCCACGCCCGTGCCCGCTCCCGGTCGAGCCCCAGCCGCTCGGTCAGCAGGTCGAAGCGCCGGTTCGTCGCGTCCGCGTCGAACCGGTCCTCGGCCAGGCCCGGCAGCGCCGCGACGAACCTCTTGCCCGCCTCGCCGTTGTACCGGAGCTGCGACACGACCAGACCGTCCGGGACCTCGATCACGGTGGAATCGTACGACCGACCGTCCCCGCCCCGCCCCACCTGGACAGTCCAGCAGCCACCGGTGTACGAACGCCCCATGACGAGCACGATCAACGGCGGCATCTCCTTCTGGTACGCGGACGACGGAATACCCGCACCGCGCGAACCCCTGCCGGGCGACACGACCGCCGACGTGTGCATCGTCGGTGGCGGATACACAGGGCTGTGGACGGCGTACTACCTCAAGAAGGCCGTCCCCTTCCTCAACATCACCGTCCTCGAGGCCAAGTTCTGCGGCTACGGCGCCTCGGGACGCAACGGCGGCTGGCTCTACAACGGCATCGCGGGCCGCGACCGCTACGCCCGCCTCCACGGCAACGACGCCGCCGTACGCCTGCAGCAGGCCATGAACGACACGGTCGACGAGGTGATCCGCACCGCCGCGGAGGAGGGCATCGACGCCGGCATCCACCAGGGCGGTGTGCTCGAGGTCGCCTACACCCCCGCCCAGCTCTCCCGCCTCAGGGCCTTCCACGCGACCGAGCTCGCCTTCGGCGAGAAGGACCGCGAACTGTACGGCGCCCGGGAGACCGCGGAGCGCGTCCGTGTCGCCGGAGCCGTCGGCTCCAGCTGGACCCCGCACGGCGCCCGGCTGCACCCCGTGAAGCTCCTCAAGGGGCTCGCCACCGCCGTGGAGGCACTCGGCGTCACCGTCCACGAGTCCACCCCCGTCACGGAGATCAGGCCCAAGCACGCGGTCACCCCGTACGGCACGGTCCGCGCGCCCTACGTCATCCGCTGCACCGAGGGCTTCACCGCCTCGCTGGCACGCCTGCGACGGACCTGGCTGCCCATGAACTCGTCCATGATCGCCACCGAGCCGCTGCCCGCCTCGGTCTGGGAGGAGATCGGCTGGTCCGGCCGCGAGACCCTCGGCGACATGGCCCACGCGTACATGTACGCCCAGCGCACCTCCGACGACCGGATCGCGCTCGGCGGCCGGGGGGTCCCCTACCGCTACGGTTCCCGAACGGACAACGACGGCAGCACGAGTGCCGCCACCGTCGACGCCCTGCGGGCGGTGCTCATCCGCTTCTTCCCCCAGCTCACCGGCGCGCAGATCACCCACGCCTGGTCCGGAGTCCTCGGCGTCCCCCGCGACTGGTGCGCCACGGTCACCCTGGACCGCGCAACCGGTCTCGGCTGGGCGGGCGGCTACGTCGGCTCCGGCGTGGCGACGGCGAACCTCGCCGCCCGCACCCTCCGCGACCTCATCCAGCAGGACTCCGGCCAGTCAGGCCCCACCGACCTCACCGCGCTCCCCTGGGTCAACCACAAGGTCCGCAAGTGGGAACCGGAACCCCTCCGCTGGCTCGGCGTCCACACCCTCTACGCCGCCTACCGCAGCGCCGACCGCCGTGAACTCACCCACCACACGGCGGAGACGGCACGCATCGCCACCCTGGCGGACCGGATCTCGGGCCGCCACTGACCCGTGTCCGGCGCGCCCGGACGGCGAACGGCCGCCGGGAACGGCGAGAACGGGCCTCCCGCCGCCGTTGACATCGCCCGCTCCCCCGGCGCCCGATCCGGCCCCCACCGGGACCACGACCGAGACCGCCGACACCCGAGCGAGCCCCCTCCCGCCGCCGTCGCCGCGTCCGCCGAACGAAAAGGCCCAGCTCAGGGATACCGAGCTGGGCCTTCTCACGGAGCCCCCTGTCGGATTCGAACCGACGACCTACGCATTACAAGTGCGTTGCTCTGGCCGGCTGAGCTAAGGAGGCACTGCGCACGAGTGTAACCGGATCGGCGCGCGTGCCCGCCGGGAGTTCCGGTGCCCTCGACTACTGACAGAACGGCCGGCGCAGGGTACCGTCACCCGAAGTTCACTTCGGTGGACTAGACCCATCCTTCCTTTACTCGGATCGTCCGGCACGTTCCTGCCGGTGAAGGGACGCATCATCATGGCCACTGTCACGTTCGACAAGGCGACCCGGATCTACCCGGGCTCCACGAAGCCCGCGGTCGACGGCCTCGAAATCGAGATCGAGGACGGCGAGTTCCTCGTTCTCGTCGGTCCGTCCGGCTGCGGAAAGTCGACCTCCCTGCGAATGCTCGCCGGGCTCGAGGACGTCAACGGCGGAGCGATCCGCATCGGTGACCGCGACGTCACCCACCTCCCGCCGAAGGACCGGGACATCGCCATGGTGTTCCAGAACTACGCGCTCTACCCGCACATGACCGTCGCCGACAACATGGGCTTCGCGCTCAAGATCGCCGGCGTCAACAAGGCCACCATCCGGCAGAAGGTCGAGGAGGCCGCGAAGATCCTCGACCTGACCGAGTACCTGGACCGCAAGCCGAAGGCGCTGTCCGGTGGTCAGCGGCAGCGCGTGGCGATGGGCCGCGCCATCGTGCGGGAGCCGCAGGTGTTCCTCATGGACGAGCCGCTGTCGAACCTCGACGCCAAGCTCCGCGTCTCGACCCGTACGCAGATCGCGAGCCTCCAGCGCCGCCTCGGGATCACCACGGTGTACGTGACGCACGACCAGGTCGAGGCCATGACGATGGGCGACCGCGTCGCCGTGCTGAAGGACGGTCTGCTGCAGCAGGTCGACTCGCCGCGGAACATGTACGACCGCCCGGCGAACCTGTTCGTCGCCGGCTTCATCGGTTCCCCGGCCATGAACCTGGTGGAGGTGCCGATCACCGACGGCGGTGTGAAGTTCGGCAACAGCGTCGTCCCGGTGAGCCGCGAGGCGCTGTCGGCGGCCGCGGACCGCGGCGACCGCACGGTCACGGTCGGCGTGCGCCCCGAGCACTTCGACGTGGTGGAGCTGAACGGAGCGGCCGCCGGATCGCTGTCCAAGGACGCCGACGACGCTCCGGCGGGCCTCGCCGTCACCGTGAACGTCGTCGAGGAACTCGGTGCGGACGGTTACGTCTACGGCACCGCCGAGGTCGGCGGCGAGAAGAAGGACCTCGTGGTCCGCGTCAACGGCCGGTCCGTGCCCGAGAAGGGTTCGGAGCTGCACGTCGTCCCGCGGCCGGGCGAGACGCACGTCTTCTCGACGTCGACGGGCGAGCGACTGAGCGACTGAGCGACTGAGCGACTGAGCGAACGACGGTATATGGAAGCGGCCCCCTCGCCCTCCGCGAGGGGGCCGCTTCCATATACCAATAAGCGCCGCCAAACCGGGCAATTCCCACACCGGCGTCAACCCGCGATTCGAAAGATTCCCTCGAACCATCCCTCGCGGGGGTGACTAAATGTCCCCACATCACTACCGGCCGCTACGCTCGCCTGCGTGACCCAGACAGCAGCCCGCCGTATCGGCCGTACTCTTGCCCTCGTCCTGCCCGTCGTCCTGGTGCTCTCCGGAACCCTGGCGGTCACCAGCGTCCCGTGGGCCAACCGCAGCACCGAGTCCCAGATGCTCACCGCGTCCTCGGAGAACGTATCGGTCCGCGCCGCGTCCCGCGCCCCGCACGAGGTGCTCCGCGAGAAGCTCCTCACGGACCTGCAGCAGAAGGACCCGGGGGTCGCGCTCACCAATCTCCAGCGCGCCGTCGAGGGCCGTCCGTCACTGGCGCGGCACTGCATGACGATCGCCCGCGACCTGGGCCGTGCCGCCGTCGCCCGCTACGGGCCCACGCGCGCCCAGTCGTTCTCCCGACCCGTCTGCGACACCTCCTTCGCCAGCGGCGTCTCCCAGCAGGCGCAGGGCAACTGGGGCGGCTGACGCCCCGCCCGGCCGGGAGCGGCCGGAGGGGCGGGGCCGGAGGATCCCTGGGAGGGGCACCGCATATCGTGCCCCTATGCAGACCCATCCGACCCAGGCCGTGGTCCTGGCGGGCGGCCAGGGCTCCCGGCTGCGCCCGTACACCGACGACCGCCCCAAGCCGATGGTCGAGATCCCCGGAACCGGGACCCCGATCATCGGCCATCAGCTTTCCTGGCTCGCTGCCGAGGGCGTCACGGACGTCGTGGTCTCGTGCGGACACCTCGCCGAAGTGCTGCAGGAGTGGCTCGACTCCGCCGTACTGCCGCTGCGCGTCACGACCGTGGTCGAGACGGAGCCGCTGGGCCGCGGCGGTGGACTGAAGCACGCCGCGAAGAGCCTCCCGCACCCGGACGAGCCCTGGTACGCGACGAACGGCGACATCTGGACCCGCTTCTCGCTGCGCGAGATGGCCGACTTCCACGCGGAACGCGACGCCACCGCCACGCTCGCCCTGGCCCGCCCCCGTATTCCGTGGGGCGCCGTGGAGACGGACGAGTTCGGGCACGTCCTCGACTTCATCGAGTCGCCGCCGTCGCCGTACCTGATCAACGCCGGCGTGTACGTGTTCTCGGCGGCCTTCACCGATCTGCTGCCCGACCGCGGCGACCACGAGCGGACCACGTTCCCCCGGCTGGCACGGGAGCGCTCACTGGCCGGGTTCCCGCTGCCACAGGGCGCGTACTGGCGGGCGATCGACACGGCCAAGGACCTCACCGAGGCCGCGAGGGAACTCACCTCCCAGCCGCGCTGAGGCACCCGCGCCCCGCCCCGGCACCCGGCACCGGCACACCTCTCGCAACGCGCCTCCCGCCCCTCGCACCGCTGCACCGCGCACGCCCCGGCAGCACCGCACCGCTACCCGCCGCGCGCCGGTTCGGCGCGCCGCGTCCGCCGCCGGGCTCCCCCTGCGAACGCGGGCCCATGAGGGCCGGAGGCGAGCAAGGGCCGGAGGCCCCGGACCCGCGGGGCCCGTCATCGACGAAGGGGTGGTCATCGAGCGTCATGGCGCTCGATGACCACCCCTCCCCTCCGGCCGCCGGTCCCGCTCCTGTACGCCCAGTGCCGTGACCGGACGGGTTCACCGGCTCGCGACGCCCCGCACGGCACCTCGCCACCTCGTCGCGTCACCGGAACAGAACCGGTACCAGGACGACTCTCCGCCTCGCGATGCACCGCATCCGACGCCGCGCCCCGGGCCACGGGCCCGGGGATCGCGGAACGGCCGTTCAGCCGAGGAGACCGCCGATCGGGTTGCGGTTGCCGCCGCCGCTGCCACCGCCGTTGCCGCCGCCCGCACCGCCGTTGCCGCCTCCGCCGTCGGAGCCTCCGACCGAACCACCCGTACCGCCGTCCGTGCCGCGCGAGTCGCCGGCGCCGGACGAGGACGGGCCCGAGCTGCCGGACGGCGGGTCCACCGGCTCGGACTGGACGGGGGCCTGCTGCCCGTCGGTGCCACGGGACTCGCTGGGCCGGCCCACCTCGCCGGCGCTGCCGGTCTCGCCGGCCGTCTCGGACGGCTCGGCCCGCTCCGCGGCGGGGCTGCTCGACTCGCTCCTGGCGGGCTGGGCGCTCCGCTCGGCCTGCTGGGTCGGGCTGCGCCGACCCGACTCACTGGGGAGTGCCGCGCCCGGAAGGTGGTTGGTCGGGTCCGCGTTCGGACCGGGGACGGTCACGAGTTCCGTGGAGCGTACGGCGCCGCCCAGGACCGAGCCCACCAGCAGTGTCAGACCGACCACGACGGCGGCGACGATGCCACCACGCCGCAGCACCCGGCGCCGCAGCTCCCACAGCTCGGAACGCGGGCCGAGCTTGCGCCAGGCCTCGCCCGCGAGGCGGCCGTCGACGGAGTAGACGGGTGCGCCGGCGATGACCAGCGGCGACCAGGCGGCGAGGTTCATGATGTCCGGTGCGTCGTACACCGGGACGGTCCGCCAGCTGACGGTCATGATCAGGGCGGCGGACAGCGACGCGCCGACGACGGCCGCGACACGCTGCCACAGGCCGAGGACGGTGAGGACGCCGACGACGACCTGGAGGAACGCGACGGTGAGTCCAGCGCCGACCGGATGGGCGAGGGCGAAGTCGCGCAGGGGCTCCGCGAGGGCCCAGGGCTCCAGGGAGGCCAGCCACTTGATCATGGAGCCGCGCTCGCCGCCGTCGAAGTAGACGGGGTCGCAGAGCTTGCCCATGCCCGCGTAGATGGAGATGAGGCCGAGGAAGACGCGGAGCGGGAGCAGGACGACGCCGAGGTTCATCCGGCGGCCGGGGTAGTAGGCGTGCCGGACGCCGCCGTGCGAGGCGGTCGCGGTCCGGCGGCCGTCGCGGGGGTCACGGCCGTCGTCGGGACCGAAGTCGGTCGCCTCCTCGGCCTCCTCGCCGTACGGCCCGTAGGCGTCGTACGCGCCCTCCGCCTGCCGCATCGGGGGCAGCAACGGCCCCCGGCGCTGGGCGCCGATGACGGGAGTGGCCAGGGTGTCCGGGGCGGGGGCCACGTCGACCCGGGGCATGACCTGCGTGGCGCCGCCGAGGTCGGGGCCGTGCCCGCCGTCGAAGGCCCGGGTGTCGTCGAACGCGGGACGGCCGTCGTACCCGCGGCCGGCGTGGGTGACGGATCCCGCACTGCGCACGGCCTGCAGCAGCCCCGAGGCCCCGGGGTCGCCCGGGGCGGACTTCCCGCTCCATACGACGGGGGCCCGGCGCCGGGCCACGGTACGCGCACCGGCACCGCTGAGGGCGGGGATCCTGGTGGTGTCGACCATCCCCCGGACGGGGCGCCTGGTCTGACTGGGGCCGAGCTTCACCCGGAAGCTGGCGTGGTTCACGATGACCTGCGCCGGGTCGCAGTCCACCTTGGGGGTGTTCAGGGGGAGCTGATCGTCGAACCCGGGCCGGGGCGTTCTGGTGTCCACACTCATCTAACCGAGTGACCTGTCCTTAGGACACTGCCTTGACGGCCCCGGAATGTCCGAGACCCGTCAAGATCGTTCCCGGCTCGGTTGCCGCCCTGCGGCCCGGCGCGGAGTGCGCACCGCGGATGCGCCCCCGACATGCGCCGACGCCCGCACCACCCGGGCCGCGGAGGCGCGCGCCGGCGGCCCCACCGGCGCGTTGCCGACCCGGCGCGGACGCCCGACCCCGTCAGCCCCGCCGGCGCGTTGCCGACCCGGCGCGGAGGCGCCCGACCCCGTCAGCCCCGGCGGCGCGCCGCCTCGTAGAGGACCACGCCCGCCGCGACACCGGCGTTGAGGGACTCCGCCCCGCCCGGCATGGGGATACGTACGCGGAAGTCGCAGGTCTCGCCGACGAGTCGGGACAGGCCCTTGCCCTCGCTGCCGACGACGATGACGACCGGCCCGTCGAGGGCCTCCAGCTCGCCGACCTCGACCTCGCCGTCCGCGGCGAGGCCGACCACGGTGATGCCTGCCTTCTGGTAGGCCTCCAGGGCCCGGGTCAGATTGGTGGCACGGGCCACCGGAGTACGGGCCGCGGTACCGGCGGAGGTCTTCCACGCTCCGGCGGTCATGCCCGCCGCCCGGCGCTCCGGCACCACCACGCCGTGTCCGCCGAACGCCGCGACGGAACGGACGACCGCGCCCAGGTTCCGCGGGTCGGTCACCCCGTCGAGGGCCACGATCAGCGGGTCCTCCCCGTCGTCGAAGGCGGCGGCGGCGAGGTCCTCGGGGTGGGCGTACTCGTACGGCGGGACCTGCAGGACGAGGCCCTGGTGGTTGAGGCCGTTCGTCATCCGGTCCAGCTCGGCGCGCGGCGCCTCCATCAGGTGGATGTTGCCGCGCTGCCCGGCGAGCTGCAGCGCCTCGCGCACCCGCTCGTCGTTGTCGATGAACTGCTGGACGTACAGGGTCGTCGCGGGCACGCCGTCGCGCAGCGCCTCGAAGACGGGGTTGCGTCCGACGACCATCTCGGACGAGCCCTTGCCGCCTCGGCGGGCCACCGGGCGCCGCTGGGCCTGCTTGGCCTTGGCGTTGGCAATGCGGTTCTTCACATGGCCCTTGCGCGCGGACGCGGGCGGGGTCGGGCCCTTGCCCTCGAGGGAGCGGCGCCGCTTGCCACCGCTGCCGACCGTCGCGCCCTTCTTGTTGGACGTGCGGCGGTTCCTGCGCTGGCTGTTCCCGGCCATGACTACCTGTTTCCCTGAATCCTCATGGGTCCCGGACGGTGCCGCTCGGGTCCCATGTGCGTGTGTGCGTACGTATGAAAGTGTGCCGCCCGGACCCCCGGGCGGCACATTGTCGCCGGTCAGCGCGGTGCGAGTGTCCAGCGCGGGCCGTCGGGGCCGTCCTCGACGGCCAGCCCGGACTGGTTCAGCTGGTCGCGGATCGCGTCGGCGGTGGCCCAGTCCTTGCGGGCCCTCGCCGACTCGCGCTGCTGGAGGACGACCCGGACGAGGGTGTCGACCACGCCGTGCAGGTCCTCGCCGCGGCCGGCCTCGCCGGCCCAGTGCGGGTCGAGCGGGTCGAGGCCGAGGACGCCGAGCATGGCGCGCACCTCGGCGAGCCGGGCGACGGCCTCCTCCTTGTCGTCGGCGGCCAGCGCCGAGTTGCCCTGGCGCACGGTGGTGTGGACGATCGCGAGCGCCTGCGGGACGCCCAGGTCGTCGTCCATGGCCTCGGCGAACGCGGACGGCACCTCGGTGGCGGGAGCGACCGTCTTTCCCGCCTTCTCGGTGACCCGCTGGACGAATCCCTCGATCCGCGCGAACGCCGACTCGGCCTCGCGCAGGGCCTCCTCGCTGTACTCGATCATCGAGCGGTAGTGCGGGGTGCCCAGGTAGTAGCGCAGGACGATGGGCCGCCAGTTCCTCACCATCTCGCTCACCAGGACCGAGTTGCCGAGCGACTTCGACATCTTCTCGCCGCTCATGGTCACCCAGGCGTTGTGCACCCAGTACGACGCGAAGTCGTCGCCGAAGGCCTTGGCCTGCGCGATCTCGTTCTCGTGGTGGGGGAAGACCAGGTCGAGCCCGCCGCCGTGGATGTCGAAGGCGGAGCCCAGGTACTTGTGGGCCATGGCCGAGCACTCCAGGTGCCAGCCGGGCCGGCCGCGCCCCCACGGGGTCTCCCAGGACGGCTCGCCCGGACGCTCCGCCTTCCACATGGCGAAGTCGCGTGCGTCGCGCTTTCCGGTCTCGTTGTCCCCGGCGGGCTGACGCAGATCGTCGATGTCCTGGTTGGAGAGTTCGAGGTAGCCGGGGAACGACCGCACGTCGAAGTAGACGTTGCCGTCGGCCTCGTAGGCGTGGCCGCGCTCGATGAGGCCGCGCATCATCTCGACCATCTCGGTGATGTGGCCGGTGGCGCGCGGCTCGTAGCTGGGCGGCAGGCAGCCGAGCGCCTGGTAGCCCGCGTTGAACGCGCGCTCGTTCTCGTACCCGATCGCCCACCAGGGGCGTCCCTGGTCGGCGGCCTTGGCGATGATCTTGTCGTCGATGTCCGTCACATTGCGGACGAACGTGACGTCGTAGCCGCGGTACTCGAACCAGCGGCGCATGATGTCGAAGTTGAGTCCGGACCGGATGTGCCCGATGTGCGGAGCGGACTGCACGGTCGCGCCGCACAGGTAGATCGAGACACAGCCCGGCGTGAGCGGGACGAAGTCACGGATCTGCCGGGCGCCGGTGTCGTACAGCCGAATAGTCACGCCTCAAGAGTAGTGGGCCGTCGGCAGTGCCCCGCGCCCTCGTGGGACGCGGGGACCGGATTGTGACCGGGAGGCGGTCCACGGCCGGCGGCCGGTTCAGGCGAGCGGTCCGACGACCTTCCGCGGCGTGATCCGGACGACCACGCGCGGCGCGTCCTTGCCCGACTCCGGGTTGAACTCCGCGTACCTCTTGCCGGTGTACTTCATCGACAGCTCGTCGATCAGCTCCTGGCCGCCCTCCTCGGTGAGGGTGACGGTGCCCCGGACCTCGGCGTAGACGTACGGCCGGTCGAAGGGCTGGACGACCACGCTGGCCCGCGGGTCGCGCCGGAGGTTCTGCTCCTTGCGCCGGCCGAGGGTCGTGGAGATCAGCAGTTCGTCGCCGTCCCGCTTGACCCAGACCGGCGAGACCTGGGGACTGCCGTCGGGCTGGACGGTGGCGATGTCGACGAACACGGGGCTGTCGAGGATTTCCTTGAGCGTTGCGCTGAGTACGGCGGTCACGGTGCGGTCCTTCCTGGACTTCGGCGCGCTGGAATGCGTGCACAGGAATTCGTTGACGTCACAACCGCGTCTACCCCACCCACGGCCCCGTTCGGCTCAGGACGCGCGGAAGACGAGTGCCGTGGCGATCGCGGCCAGCCCTTCGGCCCTGCCGGTCAGCCCGAGCCCGTCGGTCGTCGTCCCGGAGACGGCGACCGGGGCGCCGACCGCGGCGCTCAGCGCCTTCTGCGCCTCGTCCCGGCGCTTGCCGATCTTCGGGCGCACTCCGATGACCTGCACCGCGATGTTGCCGATCTCGAAGCCCTCGGCGCGGACGATCCTCGCCGCCTCGGCGAGCAGCGTGACGCCGGAGGCACCGGACCACTCGGGCCGGCCGGTCCCGAAGTGGGCCCCGAGATCGCCGACGCCCGCGGCGGAGAACAGGGCGTCGCAGGCGGCGTGGGCGGCCACGTCCCCGTCGGAGTGGCCGGCGAGGCCCCAGCCGTCGGAGTCCTCCCAGAGGAGCCCCGCGCACCACAACTCGCGGCCCTGCTCGAACGCGTGGACGTCGGTGCCGATGCCGACGAGCGGCAGTGCGGGGGCGGGCACCGCGGGCGGCACCGGCGCGTCAGAAGCCATCGTTGGCCCTCCTGCGGGCGAGAACGGCCTCGGCGAGGACGAGGTCGAGCGGACGGGTCACCTTGAACGCCTCCTCGTGACCGGGCACGACCACCACCGGGGCACCGAGGCGCTCGACCATTCCCGCGTCGTCGGTGGCGCCCTCACCGCCGAGCGCGACGGTCTCGTGGGCGCGGACGAGCGTGTCGCGGTCGAAGCCCTGCGGCGTCTGCACGGCGCGCAGCCGCGCGCGCTCGGGCGTGGCGACGACGGGTTCGGGCTCGCCCTTCTCCCGCGGCTCGACCTCCTTGACGGTGTCGGCGAGCGGCAGGGCGGGGACGACGGCCGGCGCCCCGTCGCGTACGGCCGCGATCACGGCGTCGACGGTGTCGACGGGGACGAGCGGGCGGGCCGCGTCGTGCACGAGGACGGTGCCGACGGTCTCGGGCAGCGCTTCGAGGCCGAGGCGCACGGACTCCTGGCGGGTGTCACCGCCCGGCACGACCAGGTAGTCGGTCCGCTCGGGGAGCGCGTGCGTGTCGAGGAGGTTCTTGACCTCCGGGGCGCCGTCCGGAGGGGCGACCACGACGACGAGCGAGACGGCGCGCGAGGCCGCCATGGCGCGTACGGCGTGGATCAGCATGGGCGTGCCGTTGAGCGCGCGGAGCGCCTTGGGGGCGCCCGGGCCGAGCCGTACGCCCCGGCCTGCCGCGGGAATCACCACGGCGGTGCGGCCCGTGCGCGTCTGTTCTGACATCGGTTCCACTCCGGAGATCAAAGTCGCGGGAAGCCGCCGGAAGCCGGATGAGGGCGGCCCCCATTTTTTCGGCGTGCCCGGGGGGAATTGACATGGCCAGGTTTGTTCACTCGGCCGATATGGGTATGGCCTGGGCGTACCCCGACCGAGGGTTGGGGACCGCCGGGCGCGACGCCCTCGACCGGACCCTTCCGTGACGACCGGTCGAGCCGGCCGTCCGCCCGGCCCGGCACGCCGGAGGGCAGGGGACGGGGGGACACGCAGCGGGGACGGAACGACCACCGACGACGGGCGCGGCGAACATGCCGCAGTGCCCGGCGACACAACCTTCCAGCTGGGTCAGCGGGCACCGCGGCATTCAGTTCTGCACCGTGGGCACGTGCGCCTGGCGCCGGACAGCCGGCCTCAGGCCCTGCTTCGCAGCAGGACGCGCATCAGGACGCGAGGACCTCGTCGAGCAGGGCCTCGGCCTTGTCCTCGTTGGTGTTCTCCGCGAGAGCCAGCTCGCTCACCAGGATCTGGCGAGCCTTGGCCAGCATGCGCTTCTCTCCGGCGGAGAGACCGCGCTCACGCTCGCGGCGCCACAGGTCACGCACCACTTCGGCGACCTTGATGACGTCGCCGGAGGCGAGCTTCTCGAGATTTGCCTTGTAGCGACGGGACCAGTTCGTCGGCTCCTCGGCGTACGGCGCGCGCAGCACGTCGAAGACCCGGTCCAGCCCGTCCTGACCGACCACGTCGCGCACACCGACGAGATCCGCATTGTCCGCCGGCACACGAACCGTCAAGTCGCCCTGGGCGACCTTGAGCACCAAGTAGGTCTTGTCCACGCCTTTGATCTGGCGAGTTTCGATGGCCTCGATCAGCGCGGCCCCGTGATGGGGATAGACCACGGTGTCGCCAACCTTGAACGTCATGTGACAGGTACCCCTTCCGTGGCTATCCAGGGTAACACGAGAACGGCTTCTTCTGAATGGCGTTTTCGCAGGTCAGGGCATATCTCGGGGCTTGACAACAGCGACAGGGACGTGCTGCGGACAGCTTCCGGAAGGGGGTATTCGCAGGTGGGAGCGGCTGCGCGGGCGCCCGGAATCGCGGGCGTTACCCGCCTCACAACCCCCTTCGGAGCGGACGAAAGTCCCGATTTGCCGGGTTCTCAGCAGTCTACTTCGTCTACTCCGTTCGAGGCTCGGTCACCCGTCCGGCGGGACGCTCGGGAAGGTATCCCGAATTGATCACCCGGAGAGTCGCGGGAAGACCGCCGGAAGATCGCCGCGGACCCGTCGCGGCTTTTCGGCGGAATGCGCGGCGGTCGTGGAATTGGAAGGGCGCTTATGTGAACGACGGATGAAATCCGGCCCGGCGCATGGTCCGGATCCGGACGCGGGAGGGCGTCCGGGGCGCCCCGGACGTGTCGGGGCGGGTCGGGTGCGGGACGCCGACGGGGGGTCGGTAACCTAGGCCCGCTGACCGATCTTCACCCCGTCCGTACGTCCTAGGAGATGCCGCCGCCGTGAGCAGCAGCCTTCGACGCGGCGCCCTCGCCGCGACTGCCCTCCTGATCTCGATCGCCTCCCTCTCCGCATGCGCCGCGGGCAACGACGCGCAGACGCTCGGCGTCAGGCCGGACAACGCCGAGACGTCGGTGGGCGACATCAAGATCCAGAACGCGACGGTGATCACCCAGCCGCAGCCCGGCGTCCAGGGCCAGGCCGCCGTGTCGGCCACCCTGTTCAACGACGGCACCAAGGAGCAGACGCTCGACTCCGTCACGCTGCCGGGCGCCGAGTCGACGGTGAAGCTGTCCGCCGCCACCGGTTCCGGCCCGATCACGCTGGCGCCCGGCGGCTCGGTCGTCCTGGGCGGCAAGGGCAACCCCTCCGCCGTCATCGAGAACAGCACCGAGGCGGGCCGGCTCGGCGACGTCCAGCGGATCCTCTTCCGCTTCAGCGAGACCGGCGACGTCACCATCGACGCCTTCGTCGTCCCGGCCGCCGACTACTACCGCGACTACGGGCCGTCCAGCCTGCCCCAGCCCCCGGCCTCGTCCCCGGCCGCCAGCCCGACGGGTTCGGCCCCGGCGGACGGCGCCCACGGGAACGAGGGCGAGCACGACGAGAGCGGCGAGCACAGCGGGGAGCCGGAGGGCGGCGAGCACGGCGACGAGCCGACCCCGTCGGACTCCGCCTCCGCGTCCCAGGAGGCGGGTCACTGACACCCGTCGCGCACGGCGCGTGAGGCGGGCGACCCGCGCGCCGTACCCCGGCGCCGCACCGAGCGGACGAAGGCGGCCCCGCCAGTTCCTGGCGGGGCCGCCTTCGCGGTTGCCGGGCGCGGCCGGGGCGCCCGCACGCATGAACGCCGCCGCACCCCGGCGTGGCCGGGGTACGCGGTCGGGGCCCGGCTACGGCTCGAACTTGTAGCCGAGACCGCGCACCGTCACCAGGTAGCGCGGGGCGCCCGGGTCCGGCTCGATCTTGGCGCGGAGGCGCTTGACGTGGACGTCGAGGGTCTTGGTGTCGCCCACGTAGTCCGCGCCCCAGACGCGGTCGATCAGCTGCATCCGGGTCAGCACGCGGCCCGCGTTGCGCAGGAGCATCTCCAGGAGGTCGAACTCCTTCAGCGGGAGGTCGACCTTCCCGCCCGCCACCGTCACGACGTGGCGGTCGACGTCCATGCGCACCGGTCCGGCCTCCAGTGCCGCCGGGGCGACCTCCTCCGGCTCACCGCGGCGGCGCAGGACCGCCCGGATACGGGCGACCAGCTCCCGCGAGGAGAAGGGCTTCGTCACGTAGTCGTCAGCCCCTATCTCCAGGCCGACGACCTTGTCGATCTCGCTGTCCTTGGCCGTGACCATGATGACCGGGACGTTGGACCGGCCGCGCAGCTGGCGGCAGACCTCGGTACCGGGCAGTCCCGGCAGCATCAGGTCGAGCAGGACGAGGTCGGCTCCGTTGCGCTCGAACTCGTCGAGCCCCTCGGGCCCGGTGGTCGCGACGGCGACCTCGAAGCCCTCCTTGCGGAGCATGTAGGAAAGAGCGTCGCTGAAGGATTCCTCGTCCTCGACGACGAGCACTCGGGTCACGGAAGGACCTCCGGGGCAGGCAGTGGTTCGCGTGGTGTGGTCCGAAGATCAGGACCGGAAGGGGAGTCGGGGTCCGGATCGCGGCGGTGGCCCGGCTCCGCACCGGGATCTGCCCGGTGAGCGGAAGCGGCGTCGGGATCCGGACCGGAGTCGGGAGCGGGATCGGAGTCGGGAGCGGGATCGGAGTCGTATGGTCCGTCGTCGGCGTGGTCGCCGCCCGGTGTGTGCGTACGGTCCCTGACGGAGCCGGCCTCCGGCAACCTCAGGGTGAAGGTGGAGCCCTGGCCTTCCGTGCTCCACACCGTGACCTCCCCGCCGTGCGAGGCGGCCACGTGCTTGACGATGGCCAGGCCCAGACCGGTACCGCCGGTCGCGCGGGAGCGGGCGGGGTCGACGCGGTAGAAGCGTTCGAAGATCCGCTCGCGGTCCTTCTCGGAGATGCCGATGCCCTGGTCGGTCACGGCGATCTCGATCTGGTCCCCGCCGGGTGCGGTGACACGGCGTGCGGCGATGCCGACGCGGGTGCGGGCCGGGGAGTAGTTGACGGCGTTCTCGACGAGATTGCCGAGGGCCGCCGCCAGCTGGCCCCGGTTGCCCCAGACATGCAGACCGGCGGTGCCGTCGCCGCGGGCGGTGCCCCCGACGGCCATGGTGATCTGCTTGGTGGACGCGGTGTGGCGGGACCGGTCGATGGCCTCCGCGACCAGTTCGTCCACGCGTACGGGCTCGGCGTCCTCCAACGGGTCGTCGTTCTGCACCCGGGAGAGGTCGATGAGCTCCTGTACGAGGTTGGTGAGCCGGGTCGCCTCGATCTGCATCCTGCCGGCGAAGCGGGTGACCGCCTCGGGGTCGTCGGAGGCGTCCATGACGGCCTCGGAGAGCAGGGAGAGCGCGCCGACCGGCGTCTTGAGCTCATGGCTCACATTGGCGACGAAGTCGCGCCGTACCGCCTCTATGCGCCGGGCCTCGGTGAGGTCCTCCACCAGGAGCAGCACCAGCCGGGAGCCCAGCGGTGCGACCCTGGCGGAGACGGCCAGCGCCTCGCCGCGTCCGGTGCCGCGTCGCGGCAGGTCGAGTTCCACCTGCCGTATCTCACCGTCGCGGCGCGTGTCGCGGGCCATGTGGAGCATCGGCTCCACGGCCAGCTTCCCGCCCCTGACCAGGCCCAGCGCATACGCGGCCGAGCTCGCCTTGACGACGGAGTCGCTCTCGTCGAGCACGACCGCCGACGAGCGCAGCACGGAGAGCACGGTGTCGACGCCGGGCGGCAGGACGGCGTCCGTGTGCAGGGAGCTGCGAGTGGGTCTCGCCTGGTCGCGCTCGCTCCAGCGGAACGCCAGCATGGCGATCACGCCGGTGCACACCCCGGCGATCGCGGCCAATGCGGCGACCGCCGCGTTCACGTCCATGCATCCAGGTTATGCACGCTCGCCGCGGCTCTCCCAGCCATCCGAGTGGCACCTCGAACAGTCGTCGCCCAGAGTTCACCGAGGGGAAGGTAGCGGTTCACTTGGGAGGGTGGATCCGGACGCGTTGCGGCCGGAACGTGGGAGCGTGGGGGTTCAGCCCCACCCGGACCCCCTGACGCATTCAAGAGAGGGAACCCCATGCGGGACGCGTACCACGAGGAACTGGACTCGATCGGCGAGGGCCTCGTCGAGATGGCCAGGCTGGTCGGCTCGGCGATCGGGCGCGCCACCACGGCCATGCTCGACGCCGATCTCAAGCTCGCGGAGAGTGTGATCGCCGCGGACCAGAAGGTCGACGATCTGCAGCACGACCTGGAGGCCCGGGCGATAGCCCTGCTCGCCCGCCAGCAGCCGGTCGCGACGGACCTCCGCATCGTGGTGACCTCGCTGCGGATGAGCGCGGACCTGGAGCGCTCCGGCGACCTGGCCCAGCACGTGGCCAAGCTCGCCCGGCTGCGCTTCCCGGACTCGGCGGTCCCGCGCGACCTGCACGCGACCATCCTGGAGATGGGGCAGCTCGCGCAGCGCCTGATGGCGAAGGCAGCGGAGGTCATCATCACCAAGGACGTCGACCTGGCGCTCCAGCTGGAGAACGACGACGACGAGATGGACCTGCTGCACCGCACCCTCTTCACGCACCTGATCGACGACCGCTGGAAGCACGGCATCGAGACCGCGGTCGACGTCACGCTGCTCGGGCGCTACTACGAGCGCTACGCCGACCACGCCGTGGCCGTGGCCAAGCGCGTCGTGTACCTGGTCACGGGCGAGCACGCGGACGAGCTGCAGCCGGAGACCCGGGTCGACGGCGCATGACCGACCGACGGGGCGTCGCGGCCGGGAGCGCGTGACGAGTTCGGTGCCCTGTGGGCCGCGGCGCGCGAGCGGTACGCCGACCGGACCGGGCCTTCCGCCGGGCGGCACTCCGGCCGGGCGGGCACGAACGGCCCCGGCGGCTTGGCCTCCGTGCGCCGTTGATGCGCCGGGCCGAGTGGGCATGCAATGGGAAGAGGCGTCGAAGGTGCGCCTTGAGGAGGATCCTATGGCCGACTCCCCCATGACCGACCCGCGCCAGGAAGTGTCCGTCGAAGTGCCCCAGGAGCCGCGCCGGCTCCCGTTGCTCGGTGCCTGCGGCTGCGGCTCGGGCTGCGGCTGCGGCTGCCAGTCGGGCGCGCCGTGCCAGTGCGGCTGAACGTCCGTGCGCCCGATGGGCCCCGTCCCCACGGACGGGGCCCATCGGCCTGCCGGGGCGAACGGCCGCTGGGCCGCTCGGCAGCCCGTGGTGAACGGCAGATCGATGCGGAGCGGCCGGTGCGGAGCGCGATGCCGGGGCCGGTGACTGCTCAGGCCCTGGCAGCCGGCTCCAGAACGCCCACCGTCTGGCCGCCGCTCGTCTCTCCGGTGGTCCGGAAGCCCAGCTTCAGGTAGAACGCTCCGGGCCCGGCCTCCCCCGGCTCCCAGGTCGTGAAGAGCCGGTCCCGTCCGCGCCGCCCGATCTCCTCGGCGACGGCACCCACGGCGAAACGCCCGTACCCGCGTCCCTGTCCGTCCGCGGCGATGTTCAGCCGCCACAGACCGCTGCGCCGGTCCTCGGGATCCGCGGCCGGGTTCCACGCCATGTCGAGGAACGCCATGACGAAGCCCACGAGCCGGTCACCGTCGAACACCAGCCGCGGCCAGGCCGTGTCGCCCCACGCGTACGCCTCGGCGAGCGAGACCGCGACCGGCTCGACGTTCCTCTCCTGCTCAGGCCGCACGCGCAGCCCGAGCGCGGCTTCCACGTTGTCCGGCGTGATCTTCCCCAGGCGCAGGGTCATGCGCGCACGGTAACAACGAACACGCCCCCGGGCGGGGGCGGTTCGCTGCTCCGCTCACGCTGTTCGCCCGTGCTCACCTGGCGGCGACGAGGATGACCACCACGTCGTTGAAGTTCCTGTCGAAGTTGTCGTAGTACCGGTCGTAGTACCGGTCGTAGTACCGATCGTGGTGCCGGTAGTCGCGGTAGTCGTCGTAGTGACCGCAGCCCCCGCCCCTCCAGTCGGAACATCCACGATCAGCCGTGACCTGGCTCGCGGCGTACGCTCCGGTTGCCGGCATCACACCGAGTGCGAGCCCTGCGACTCCTGCCGACAACGCGGCTACGATCCTGCGGCGCATTCCCATGCACCTCCGACCATGAAGAATTAATCAGACTTTCAGGGCATTTCCAGCGTCCACCCTCTACGAGAACCTGTCAAAGAGAACGCCCTCGCGGTTCGCGCCGGACCACGGCCACCCGCCCCGACTGCCCCGGCACCGAGGCCAGTTGGCCCGGACGCCGCGGCACTCGGACACCGCTGTGCTGCCGCTTGCCCGCCGACGACCGTTGTTCCTCGTGGTTTCCCGCTCGAACCGGTACGGCTATGGCACGGCTACCGGCTGAGCATCTCGACCAGCTCCAAGAACAGCCACACACCGAAGACGGCGACGATGCCGATCCCCGTCACCAGCAGGACGACGACCAAGGCGATTGCCGTCATGATCCGTGCGCGTCTCACGGCCGACCTGTGGTCGGTGTCGTCGTTCCAGTCCTGATCAAGCACAGTGCCCCCCTTACTGCGACCCGGCCGCCCCCTGCAGCGCGGTCGAGCAAGAACACCGACGGACTGCCGCGGCAGCACTCCCCCGAGGGCGCCGACCTGTCCGTCCCCAGCCCCGAGCACCGCGCAGCGGTGGCCGACCGGCTCAACCGCCGTCAACACAGAACGCGCGGCTGGGAAACCCCAGCCGAGCGCCCGCGTGGACTGCTCGCGGCCTGATCAACACGACCACGTATTGCGACGACTCCTGGAAACCGCCGAACCAGCGGGTCGGGGGCCTCCTCGTGCCGTCGGGCTACTTCTTGCCCTGATTCCTGACCGCCTCGATCGCGGCGGCCGCGGCCTCCGGGTCGAGGTAGGTGCCGCCGGGGTTCACCGGCTTGAAGTCGGCGTCCAGGTCGTAGGCCAGCGGGATGCCCGTCGGGATGTTCAGACCCGCGATGTCGGTGTCGGAGATGCCGTCCAGGTGCTTGACCAGGGCGCGCAGGCTGTTGCCGTGGGCGGCGACGAGGACCGTGCGGCCGGTCAGCAGGTCCGGGACGATGGCGTCGTACCAGTACGGAAGCATGCGGACGACGACGTCCTTGAGGCACTCGGTACGCGGGCGCAGCTCCGGCGGGATCGTCGCGTAGCGGGCGTCGTGCGCCTGGGAGAACTCGTTGTCGTCGTCGATCGGCGGCGGCGGGACGTCGTAGGAGCGGCGCCACAGCATGAACTGCTCCTCGCCGAACTCCGCGAGGGTCTGCGCCTTGTCCTTGCCCTGCAGGGCGCCGTAGTGGCGCTCGTTCAGACGCCAGGAGCGGTGCACCGGGATCCAGTGGCGGTCCGCGGACTCCAGGGCGAGCTGGGCGGTGCGGATGGCGCGCTTCTGGAGCGAGGTGTGCACCACGTCGGGGAGCAGGCCGGCGTCCTCCAGCAGCTCGCCGCCGCGGACAGCCTCCTTCTCGCCCTTCTCGGTGAGGTTGACGTCCACCCAGCCGGTGAACAGGTTCTTCGCGTTCCACTCGCTCTCGCCGTGGCGGAGGAGGATCAGCTTGTACATCGCGTCGGCCATGGGGCCGAGCCTAATCGACGCCCCTCACGGCCGACGATTGACGTCCGGCGTCAATTCGCTGGCCTTCCGGAGCGGCCCACTTGTAAGTTGCTGTGCGCTAGAGGGCCACTTACATCACTCCGGGGGATGCCCGTATGTACGTAACCGCGCTCAAACGGGCCGCGAAGGAGAGCGTCTCGGGTCTGCCCCGGGCGTTCTGGTGGTTGTGGACCAGCACCCTGGTCAACCGGCTCGGCGCCTTCGTCGCCACCTACACAGCCCTGTACCTCACGCTGGAGCGCGGCTACTCCGCCTCGTACGCCGGACTCGTCGCCGCCCTGCACGGGCTCGGCGGCGTCGTCTCGTCGCTGGGCGCCGGGGTCATGGCCGACCGGCTCGGGCGACGGCCCACCCTGCTGATCGCCCAGACCTCGACCGCCGCCTCCGTGGCCCTGCTCGGCTTTATGGAGCACCCGGTGGCGATCGCCGCCGTCGCCGGTCTCGTCGGCATGACGAGCAACGCCTCCCGTCCTGCCGTGCAGGCGATGATGGCGGACATCGTCAGGCCCGAGGACCGGGTGCGGGCCTTCTCCCTCAACTACTGGGCGATCAACCTCGGTTTCGCGATCTCCTCGGCCGGCGCCGGACTCGTCGCCGAGTACAGCTACCTCGCCGGCTTCCTCGGCGAGGCCGCGCTCACCCTCGTCTGTGCGGTCGTCGTCTTCGTCAAACTGCCGGAGTCCCGGCCTGAGCACATCACCACGGCCGGGAAGGCGGAGCCCGGGACCAGCCTCGGCTCCGTGCTGCGCGACGGGCGCTACATGGGCGTCGTCGGGCTGTCCTTCCTCCTCGCCCTCATCTTCATGCAGAGTTCGGTCGCCCTGCCGGTGGCGATGGGCATGGACGGCTGGTCGCCCTCGGACTACGGCTTCGTCATCGCCCTGAACGGCGTGCTCATCGTCGCCCTCCAGATCCCGGTCACCCGCCTGATCGAGCACCGCGACCCCCAGCGCCTGCTCGTCGTCTCCGCCCTGCTCGCCGGGTACGGCTTCGGTCTCACCGCGTTCGCCGGCTCGCTCGGCTTCTACGCGCTGACGGTCGTCGTGTGGACGCTCGCCGAGATCGTCAACTCCCCCACGCAGATGGGCCTGGTGGTCCGGCTCTCGCCGGTGCACGGCCGCGGCCGCTACCAGGGTGTCCACACCCTCTCCTGGTCGGCGGCGGCGCTGATCGCCCCGCTGCTGGCGGGTTACGTCATCGACCACTTCGGCGCCGCCTGGCTGTGGGCGTCGTGCGCGGTCATCGGCACCGTGGCGGCGCTGGGCTACTGGCTGCTGATGCGCGGACTGCCGGACGGACCCGGGGCGACCGGGGAGCGGGGGGCCTCCGCTGTGACGGCCGCACCGGCACCGGCCGGGCCCGCGCCGACGGACTCCGCACCGGCGACGGCCCTCGTACCGGCTGCGGCCCTCGTACCGGCTGCGGCCCTCGTACCGGCTGGGGAACCGGTGTCGGCAGAGCACTCCGGTGGAGCGGGCGGCGGGGCCGGGGCGACCCACCCGACCACGGGCACAGGCAAGGACAAGGGCACGGGCACCGGCACGGGGGGCGTGACCACGGCGGCCGTCGGGGAGGCCGGTGCCTGACGGACCCGGCGGACAGGCCCGCGATCGCGAGCGGCCAGCACGGCGAGCGGGGAACGGACCGCGGCGCGACGGTCGGGGCGTGCAGCAGGGCGAACGGGGGTTGAACGAAAGGAGCGGCTCGCCGGCCCCGGGTTTGTCGGCCCCGGGTTCGTCGGGCTGGGGCAGGCCGTGCCACCGGCCGGACTCGGTCCGGTGGCACGGCGGGGGCTCTTCGGGGCGGCCGGGCCGCTGTGGCCGGCCGGCGCCCGCTTGATCAGTCCGTGGCCCGCTGGGTCAGATGCGTGAACGCCTCGAGGTTTCGGGTGGACTCGCCGCGGGCGACCCGCCAGGCGTACTCCTTGCGGATGGCTCCGGCGAACCCGAGCTCCAGCAGGGAGTTGAACGCCCCGTCCGCCGCCTCCAGGACCGTCCCGAGCAGCCTGTCGAGCTCGTCGGGGCCGACCGCCGACAGCGGAAGCCTGCCGACGAGGTAGACGTCACCGAGCCGGTCGACCGCGTAGCTCACCCCGAACAGCCTGAGGTTGCGCTCCAGCAGCCAGCGGTGGACGCCGGCCTCGTTCTCGTCGGGGTGGCGGATGACGAAGGCGTTGACGGACAGGGTGTGCCGGCCGACGCGCAGGGAGCAGGTCGTGGCGAGCTTGCGCGTGCCGGGGAGGGTGACGACGTAGGAGCCGGGCTCCGGGCACTCCCACTCAAGTTCCGCGTCCTTGAGGTACGCCTCGATGATCTGCCGAGCGTCAGCCATGGTGGGAGCGTACGCGACGGCGGTGCTCGTGCATCGCGGCCGTGTAGACCTCGGCGGTGGCCGAGGCCGCCGAGTCCCAGCCGAAGCCGCGGGCGTGCGCGGCCGCTGCCGCGCCCATCCGTCCCGTCAGGCGGGGGTCGTCGACGAAGCGGCGCAGCACGCGCGCGTAGTCCGCGGGGTCGTGACCGGACACGAGGAAGCCGGTCCTGCCGTCCCGCACGGCCACCGGGAGCCCGCCCACCGCGGCGGCGACGACGGGCGTGCCGGCCGCCTGCGCCTCTATGGCGACCAGCCCGAACGACTCGCTGTGCGAGGGCATGACCAGGACCGATGCCGCCCTGAACCAGTCCACGAGCCGGTCCTGGGCGACCGGCGGCCGGAACTGCACCACATCGGCGATGCCCAGCCGGGCCGCCAGCTTCTGCAGACCTTCCGGCTTGGCCAGCCCGCTGCCGCTCGGGCCGCCCACTATCGGCACGACCATGCGGGACCGCAGCGAGGGGTCCTCCGCAAGCAGCAGCGCGACCGCTCTCAGCAGCACGTCGGGCGCCTTCAGCGGCTGGATGCGACCGGCGAACAGCGGGATCACGGCGTCCTGCGGCAGCCCCAGGCGGGCCCGCGCCGCCGAACGGCCGTCGGCGACCCGGAAGCGGTCGAGGTTCACGCCGGGGTGGACGACGGCGACCTTCGCGGGGCGGGCGCCGTAGTGCCGGACCAGCTCGCCGGCCTCTTCCGCGGTGTTGGCGATCAGCCGGTCGGCGGCGTCCACGATCTGCGTCTCGCCGATCACGCGGGCGGCGGGCTCGGGGGTGTCGCCGTCGGCGAGCGCGGCGTTCTTGACCTTGGCCATGGTGTGCATGGCGTGGACGAGGGGGACGCCCCAGCGTTCGGCGGCCAGCCAGCCGACGTGGCCGGACAGCCAGTAGTGGGAGTGGACGAGGTCGTAGTGGCCCGGCCGGTGGCCCGCCCACGCCCGCATCACACCGTGCGTGAAAGCGCACAGCTGCGCCGGCAGGTCCTCCTTCGCCAGCCCCTCGTAAGGACCGGCGTCCACGTGCCGGACCAGCACGCCCGGCGCCAGCTCGACGGTCCCCGGCAGTCCTCCCGTGGTGGCGCGGGTGAAGATCTCGACCTCCACGCCGATGGCCGCCAGCCGCCTGGCCAGCTCCACGATGTAGACGTTCATCCCGCCCGCGTCGCCGGTGCCCGGCTGGTGCAGGGGCGAGGTGTGCACGCTGAGCATGGCGACCCGGCGCGGCCTTCGGTGGTGGCCGGGCAGCCGCAGCCGGGGCGGCGCCGCCAGGGCGCCGGCGAGCCGGGACACGTACTGGCTCACGGGGACGGTCCTCTCGGCTCTTGGTGCTCGGGCATGGCGGACAGGGGACAACCACGGCCCTCCGAACCCGGTCAACAGCGGAACCGTCTCTTTCATTTCCTGTCCGCCTCCCGCTTTGCCCAATCGTTGCCGAGGACGTCGACGGCCGACGGGGAACGGGGGACGGCCGACGGCCGACGGGGGACGCAAGGCCACGGCCGTCCGGCAACCGGCGTCCCGGAGGGCCAAGGCGAGCGGCACTCCGGCGCCGGGGAGGGTGGGCCCCCGCACCGGGTCCCCGCCCGGGAGGGCAGCCGCCCGGCCCTGGAGGGCGGTCCGCACCGGCACCGGGAGGGGACGACGGCACCGCCCGGTCTCGGCCGTCCACGACCTCGGTCACGACTGTCCGCCCCACCGCGACCGGCACGGGCCGTCCGCCCCCGACCCGCACCCGCCGCGGCGGCGCCGGCCTTCCTCCGGCTTACCCTCGTGTACATGTCCCCGCGCCCCGTGACGCCCTCCTCCCGCCCCGTGGGCGCGGTGACGCGCGGCACCACCAATCCGAACCGGCTGCGCCGCATGGACCGCTGGATCGCCGCCGTGCACGGACCGGCGCTGCGCCGTTCGGCCGCCGCGCCGGTCGCCGTGGACCTCGGCTACGGGGCGGCCCCCTGGACCGCGGTGGAACTGCTGCAGCGGCTCCGCGCCGCGGAACCCCGCACCCGGGTCGTGGGCGTGGAGATCGAGCCCGCCCGGGTGGAAGCGGCCCGTCCGTACACGCGGGACGGGCTGAGCTTCGTGCACGGGGGTTTCGAGGTTCCGCTGCCCGGCCCCGTCCGCCCGCTGGTCATCAGGGCGGCGAACGTGCTCCGCCAGTACGACGAGGAGCAGGTCGCCGAGGTGTGGCAGCGGCTGTGCGCGCGCCTCGCCCCCGGCGGCCTGCTGGTCGAGGGGACATGTGACGAGATCGGCCGCCGGCACGTGTGGGTGGCGCTCGACCCGGAGGGCCCGCGGACGGTCACCCTCGCCACCCGCCTCGGCTCGCTGGAACGGCCTTCAGACCTCGCCGAACGGCTTCCCAAGGCGCTGATCCACCGCAATGTGCCGGGCGAGCCGGTCCACGCGTTCCTGCGGGACTTCGACCGGGCGTGGGCGGCCGCCGCGCCGTACGCCTCGCTCGGCGCGCGGCAGCGCTGGATCAGGGCGGTGCGTCTGCTGGCCGCGGACTGGCCGCTGACGGACGTCCGGACGGACGGGCGGCGGCGATGGCGGCAGGGCGAGGTGACCGTCAAGTGGTCGGCACTGGCGCCCCGTTCCGTCTGAGCGGGGCTCCTCGGCGGGCGAGGCACTGGGGGAACGGACTTCCGGCGACCCACGGGACCCGGCCGATGCAGGGAGCACTGCCGGAACGGAGTCACTGCCGGAATGCGCCATGAGCGGGACTTGGGAGGGCCATGGGCGGTGACCGGGCACGGGCAACGCGCCGCGTACCGCGCCTCCCGAGCGGGGCGCGGGGGCCGTACTACCAAGCGGGGCGTGGGGGCCGTACTACCAAGCGGGGCGCGGGGCGCAGGCGCCGGGCGCGGAGGCGCACCCCGGAACGCCCTGTCCGGATCGGGAACGCGGCCCGTGGTTCGTTCGTCGGAGGGGTGGAAGTGATCCACGGCTGGTCCATCCGCAGGAGCAGGGGGGCGCGTGAAGGGTGACGACCCGGACTGCGGACGGGTGACAGACGGGACCGGGACGGCCTGGCCCTGTCGCTTTGGCGCGGGTCATGGCACCATCGCGTCGAAAGCCGTAAGTTACTGACGGTTAATCATTTTTAGAGGGACGAGAGTCGTCTGGCGTTGTCCGGAGGGGGACTTGTGAACCGACGCCTTTACGCAGCCGCCATCACGGTGGTGAGCGCCGTGACGCTGCTGGCAGCGCCGGGCCAGGCCCTCGCCGCGCCCCAGCCGCCCGAGCCTCCCGGGAAGAGCCTCGAAGAGGTGCGCAAGGAACTCGACGAGCTCTACCGCAGGGCCGCTTCGGCCACGGACGCGTACAACCTGGCCGAGGAGCAGGCCGACCGGCAGTCGGCGCAGATCGTGAAACTGGCCCAGGAGATCGCCAAGGGGCAGGCCAGGATCGACGACCTCAAGGACCGGGCCGGCGCCACGGCCCGCGCCCAGTACCGGGGCGGCGGACTGCCGCCCGAGGCGCAGTTGGTCCTCACCGACGACCCGCAGCTCTTCCTCGACGCCGCCGGACGCATCAAGGCGGGCGGCAAGGCGACGAAGGACCTCCTCGGCGAACTCAACCGCACCCAGGCCGACTTGCGGACCTACAGCAAGGAGGCCAGCGCCCAGTGGGCGCTGCTGGAGGCGAACCGGGTCAAGAAGGAGAAGCACAAGAAGGAGATCAACAAACAGATCGCCGCAGCCCGGCAGATAGAGGCACGGCTCCAGAAGGAGGAGCTGGCGCGACTGCGGAAGCTGGAGCAGGAAGCCGCGCACCGGGCCCAGACGGCCTGGCTCAGTTCCGGCGTCCTCAAGGAGATCGACGGCCGCGCGAGCGAGCAGGGCAAGGCCGCGGTCGCCTTCGCGACCGAGCAGATCGGCAAACCGTACGTATGGGGTGCGGAGGGACCGGGCTCCTACGACTGCTCCGGACTGACCTCGCAGGCCTGGGCGGCCGCCGGGCGCGGCATCCCGCGCACCTCGCAGGAGCAGTGGCGGTTGCTGCCGCGCATCGACATCAAGGACATGCGGCCGGGCGACCTGATCATCTACCACGCGGACGCCAGCCACGTGGGGATGTACGTGGGCGACGGCGCAATCGTCCACGCGCCCCGTCCCGGGCGGAACGTGACGCTGGCGGGTGCGGGCTCGATGGCGATCCTCGGGGTCGTCCGCCCGGACAAGTGAGCGGAACCACAACAAAAAGGACGGAGTGAGCCGGGTCACGCGGGAGTTGCGTGACCCGGCTCACCTGCACCGCGTGACGTTCGTCATCAGCCGTGGAGCAACTACGCCCTGATGCGCGGCATATGCCACCCACTCCTCCCGGAACGCCATTCCCCCGCACCCCCCGCTACCGCTATGGTCCCGGTCTGGTGGGACGTCGTTCGTCGACCCACCGCGCCCTCGGGGGGAGGGAAGGAAAACACACCGATGCCCGTACCCGTTCCGCGCCAGCGGACCGGCTCACCAGTCACCGTAGGCTCCATCGCCGCAGCGCCCGTCACCTCGGGTCCCGTCGCCACCGACCCCGTCTCGGAGTCCGCGGGCGGGGGCGACCTCACGCTCCTCGTCATCGAGGACGACCCGGCGGGCACCTTCACCGTCCCCGAACTGCTCGGTGCCGCCGGTACGCGGGTCCGCATCCGCACCGCCCGCAACCTCACCGAGGCCGAGCGGCTCCTCACGGACGACGTCCACTGCATCCTCGTCGACCTCGCGCTGCCCGGTTCCGCCCGCGACCGCGCCGAGGGCGACGAGCTCGCCGTGCTGCGGCACGTCCTGCGCATCGCACCCAAGCACGCGGTGCTGGCGCTGACCGCGGACGCCGACGCCGAGCGCGCCGCCGAGGCCGTACGGGTCGGGGCACAGGACTTCCTGCACCGTGACGAGCTGGACGGACGGGTCCTCAGCCGGGCCATCCGCTACGCCGTCGAGCGCAAGCGCGCCGACAGCGCCCAGGTGAAGCTCGCCGAGTCGCGGCTGCGGGCACAGGAGAACGCCCGGCTGGAGCGGGGGCTGCTGCCCACCCCCCTACTACAGGGCAGCGATCTGCGGTTCGCGGCCCGCTACCGCCCCGGACGCTCGCGCGCCCTGCTCGGCGGTGACTTCTACGACACGGTCCGCACCCCGGACGGCACGGTCCACGCGATGATCGGCGACGTCTGCGGCCACGGCCCCGACGAGGCCGCCCTGGGCGTGGAGCTGCGCATCGCCTGGCGGGCGCTGACATTCGCCGGGATGTGCGGGGACGAACTGCTCTCCACGCTCCAGCAGGTTCTGGAGCACGAGCGCGAGAGCGACGAGATCTTCGCGACCCTGTGCACGGTCGACATCGCTCCTGACGGCCGGCGTGCGGGACTGTGCCTGGCCGGGCACCCCTCCCCGCTCATCGTCCGCAGGGGCCGGCCCGCGCGGCTGCTCCCGTACGAGGACGGCGGCCCGGCCCTGGGCCTGCTGCCGCGCGCCCGCTGGCCACGCCGTCAGGTGGAGCTGGGCGCCGCCTGGAGCCTGATGATGTACACGGACGGCCTGATCGAGGGCCGGACCGCACCGGGCGGCGACCGGCTCGGCCAGGACGGCATGGTCGACATGATCAACCGGCAGCTCGCGGCCGGGCTCAGCGGCGAGGCTCTGCTGGAGGCCGCGGTGGCGGAGGTGCGCGAGCTCAACGGCGGCGACCTCACCGACGACGTGGCCGTGCTGCTGCTGGACCGCGACCGGGCACACGGCTGACGCCCGGCCGGGGGCGGCCTCCGGGCCGTGGGCGTCCGCCTCGGGCGCTCCGAGCGCCCGTGTCGCCCCACGTGACGTGGGTGGTCCCGCCGGGCGCCGCGGACCCGATCGCCTTCCGTGGACACGGACGAGCACGGAGCCCCCGGGTGGAGTACGGCGAGCGTGGGGGAGTCCGTCGGGAGTGCCCTGGACGGACGCCCCGACCGCCCTACCGTCCGCCGTTGTAGGGGCCGTACGGCCCGTCGCTGCTGGAGCCGCCGCGCCGGCCGCCACCGGACACCTGCTGGAGCGCGGGGCGGACGTCGACCATGAAGACGATCGTCGCGATCAGCCCGGCGATCTGCAGGAACAGCATCGGCACGATCACGTTCACGGCGACCGTGACACCGAGCAGGATCAGCCAGAACATCTTCGACTGCTTGCCGGCCGCACGGTACGCGTCCTCACGGGCGAAGGCGGCGAACCCCAGCGCGACCACGGCGAGGACGAGCATGGCCAGATTGAGCAGCCAGAGAATCGTGCCGAATCCCTCGAGCAACATGCTGTGCACCGCCTAGTGGGTTGAAACGTGTCACGACCACGGTACGGCCAGGACAAGGCCAACGTACCCGCACAACGGGCCGGGAACCTCGAAGGTGCCCGGCCCGTGGAATGTGCGCCCCGCCCGCGGCCGCGAGGCAGCGCGTGGGGCCGTACCGCTACTTCCCGGCCTGCGGGCTGGTGGACTTCTTCGCCACGGGCTTGCGGGGCGCGGGCTTGCGGGCGGCCGGCGGCGCCGGCTTCTTGTCCTCGACCCTGGCCGCGGGCTTCGGGCCCGCCTGGGGCTTCGCCGCTCCATTGGCGGCCTTCGGCGCCTCGGCCTTGGGCTTCGGCTCCGCCTTGGGCTCCACTGCGACGGCGATCTCCGCGATCTCCTCCGCGGCCTCGCCGCGCCACGACTTCACGGCCTGCTCACCGTGCTCGGCGACCTTCTCGTAGGTCTCACGGGCCCGGACCGCGTACTCCGCGGCCACGCCCACACCGCGCAGCGCCAGGTCCTGCGCGTTCTCACCGAGCTTCTTCAGATCGGTGTCCAGGTTCCCGAGGACCTCGGTCACCTTGGCCTGCACGGTGGCCTGGGCCTCCCGGGCCTGAGCGACCACCTTCGCCTGCACGGCCTTCGGGTCGGTCTCCCGCACGGCGTCGATACGGGCGGGCGCCTCGGCGCGCAGCTGGTCGATCAGCGCGGGCACCTTCTTCGCCTGCTGCACGGCCAGGTCGGCCGTGCCGGCCGCGAAGTAGAGGGGGGTCGGGTCGGTGAGGGTCTTGCGCAGGTCATCGGTGATGGCCATGACTGTGGTCCTCCCGGATCGCAGATTCGTCGGTTCAGACTTCGGGTGATGAGGGTTGGTCGGCACCACTTCCTGCGGCCGTGCGGGGGCCGTCCTCAGAGGTGTCCTTATCCGTATCGGCGCCGAAGCCGTTCTCCTTGCGGAACGATTCGTAGATCTGCAGCAGCACCTGCTTCTGCCGCTCGTTGATCGAGGGATCGGCCAGGATGACCGCCCGCGTCTCCAGCTCGTCACGTTCGCGCTCGTCGAGGATCCCGGCCCGGACGTACAGCGTCTCGGCGGAGATCCGCAGCGCCTTGGCGACCTGCTGCAGCACCTCGGCGCTCGGCTTGCGCAGCCCGCGCTCGATCTGGCTCAGATACGGATTGGACACCCCGGCGGCGTCGGCGAGCTGCCGCAGCGACAGCTGCGCGTTGCGCCGCTGCTCGCGGAGATAGTCACCGAGACTGCCGACATTGAGGGATGCCATGGTGTCGATGGTGCGCCATCGGCGCTAACTTTTGCAAGCACGTGCTTGCAAAAGTGCGCTCGATCACCCGGGCGGCCGAGTAGGAACCGGACGCGGCTGTCGGCCGAGACGGGACAGTCCCACTGTGTGCGGGGCCCTTACGGGGTTCGATCACGCGTGCACACGGCTTTCGGCTTCCATGCGGTCGGTACGGTGTCCACTGTGTCCCGTGTACCCCTCTCCGACCTCGCCAGGCTGCGCCGGGCCCGTGACGCCATGGACCGCGACTACGCACAGCCCCTGGACGTACCGGCGCTCGCACGCATCGCCCTCATGTCGGCGGGGCACTTCTCGCGCAGCTTCCGGGCCGCCTACGGCGAGACGCCCTACAGCTATCTCATGACCCGCCGGATCGAACGGGCCAAGGCGCTGCTTCGGCGTGGAGACCTGTCCGTGACGGAGGTGTGCATGGAGGTCGGCTGCACCTCGCTGGGCTCCTTCAGCTCGCGGTTCACCGAACTGGTCGGCGAGAGCCCCAGTGCGTACCGGGCCCGCGACCACGACCACGGATCGGTCATCCCGGCCTGCATAGCGAAGATCCACACCAGGCCGGTCAGGAACGGAGAAGCGAGCGGCCCCGCCGGTCCGTAGCGTGACGGGCATGGACATCAAGCTTTCACAGTGCTTCATCGCCGTCGACGACCACGACAAGGCGCTCGCCTTCTACCGCGACGCGCTCGGCCTGGAGGTGCGCAACGACGTCGGGTTCGAGGGCATGCGCTGGGTGACCGTGGGTTCGCCCGCGCAGCCGGACGTGGAGATCGTCCTCGAACCGCCGCTCGCGGACCCGAACGCCACGGACGCCGACCGCCAGGCGGTGGCCGAACTGCTGGCCAAGGGCATGCTGCGCGGCGTCATCTTCCGGACCGACGACGTCGACGCCACGTTCGAGCGGATCCGCGCCGCGGGCGCCGAGGTGCTGCAGGAGCCCATGGACCAGCCGTACGGCGTCCGCGACTGCGCCTTCCGCGACCCGGCCGGGAACATGCTCCGGTTCAACCAGCCGCGCGCCAAGTAGGAGCACAAGCGGGCGGGCGATCAGGGCGGCGGGTACCGGATGCGCACGGGCTGCACCCGCCGCCCGAGGCGCCACGTCCACTCCTGCCGCAGGGGCGGGCGCTCCCCGGGCCGGCTGCGGGCCGGTTCCCGTCGGGTCGACCCGAGGGACGGGGCGGGGACGCCTCGAGGGGCAGGGCGGGCCGGCCCACGGGGCGGGGCTAGCGTTCTGCCATGCCGCTCACCGAATCGCTCCATGTGCGCTCCACCCGGCTCGCCTACGACACCGTCGCCGTCGACTACGAGGAGCTGGTGCGGGAGGAGTTGGCGGCGAAGCCTCTGGACCGTGCCATGCTCGGGGCGTTCGCCGAGGTGGTGAGGGCGGCGGGGGCGGGGCCCGTGGCCGACGCCGGATGCGGGCCAGGGCGGATCGCGGCATATCTGGCCGGGCTCGGCTTGGACGTGTTCGGGGTCGATCTGTCGCCCGAGATGATCGCGGTCGCCCGGCGGGCGCACCCCGGTCTGCGGTTCGAGGTGGGGGACATGACCGCGCTCGGGTCGGTGGACGGCGCGCTCGGCGGGATCGTGGCCTGGTACTCGACCGTGCACACTCCACCCGAGGCGCTGCCGGAGGTCCTCGCCGAGTTCCGGAGGGCGCTGGCCCCGGACGGTCGGCTGCTGCTCGCCTTCAAGGCGGGTGACGAACGCCGGCATCTGGAACGCGCGTACGGGCACGAACTGTCGCTCGACGTCTACTGGACGCCCCCGGACCGGGTCGCCGCCATGGTGGCCGCGGCAGGGCTCGAAGTGGAGGCCACCCTGGTGCGGGAGCCCGACGAGCGGGAGCGGCCCCGGCAGGGTCGACAGGCGTTCCTCATGGCTCGCCGCACCTGAGTCGCCTGTGCAGCGCGCCGGGCGCCGTCCGCGCACCGCCCGGCGCCATCACCTGCCGGTTCCGCATGAGCGGCGGTCGAGGAGCGCCGGTGCCGGCCCGTCAGGAGCGGGTCCGGTGCGTGCGGTCAACGGGCGGCCGCAAGCCCTCGCGGAGGAGCGGCCCAAGGCCGTTGGCCGACGCGGTGAGCTTGCGTGCCGGCGGTGCGACGGGGCGGAGCCCCCCGTGAGAAGCACTACTAGACGTTCGGGACGCTCGACAGGACGGCCATGTCCTCCTCGCTGAGGCGCAGCGCGCCCGCCGCGACGTTCTCCTCCAGATGTGCCGGATCCCCCGTGCCCGGGATCGACAGTACGTGCGGGCCGAGACCGAGCGTCCAGGCCACACGGACCTGTGCGGGGCTCACGCCGTGGGCGCGGGCGACGGCGAGGACGGGGTCAAGCTCGGTACCGGTGACCCCCGCCTCCCGGCCGCGGCCCGCGATGGCGAAGAACGGTACGTACGCGATGCCCTGTTCACCGCACGTACGGACGAGTTCGAGCTCCTCGCCCCGTACGCCGACGGCACAGGCGTTCTGGACGCAGACGACCGGCGCGATCGCACGCGCCTCGGCGAGTTGGGCCGCGGAGACGTTGGAGACGCCGAGGTGGCGGACGAGACCGGCCTCCCTGAGCTCGGCCAGGGCGCCGAAGTGCTCGGCGATGGAACCGGTCGCCTTGCTCCTCGGGACACGGAGGTTGACCACGTCGAGACGGTCGCGCCCGAGCTGGCGGAGGTTCTCCTCCACCTGGCCGCGGAGTTGGACCGGCGAGGCCCAGGTCCAGTCGCCGGACGCGTCCCGCCCGGCCCACACCTTGGTGGCGATGACGAGGTCGTCGGCGTACGGTGCGAGCGCTGCGTTGATCAACTCGTTGGCAGACCGCAGCGACGAGAAGTAGAAGGCGGCCGTGTCGATGTGGTTCACGCCGAGCTCGACCGCGCGACGCAACACGGCGATCGCGCGGCTCCGGTCGCTCGGGGTGCCGTCGGCGTTCGACGTCAGGCGCATCGCGCCGAATCCGAGCCTGTTGACCGTGAGGTCGCCGAGTTCCCAGGTGCCGGCCGCCGCCGCGTTGATCGTCTCCGTGGTCATGGGGAAGTCTGACACGCCCTCGAAGGACCCTGCCCGGCGCGGGCGACGGCGATGCCGGGACGGCCCTGAGGCGATGCCGGGACGCCGGCGGCCGAAAGTGTTCCACCTGACGTCCCGGCCCCGGCCGCATTCCATTTCGCGGACCGGACATCGGTGTTGCCCGCACGCCTGTCGGGCATTAAATTGAGCGCGTGACTGCCGGGTCGGCCATGGGCCACGAACGAGTAGGGCACCCGGCCTCGACGTGACGCCGAGGCGGGCAAGAGGCCCGCCTTTTCCGTTTTCCGTTTTCCGTTTTCCGCGGCAAGTGTCATCCACGCCGTTCTCGGAAACGATGCGCACACCGAGCCGTTCCGTGTGCCCGTGCACACGCGCGTAGGCCCGCGCGGCCGCCGGGCCCGTACACCGGCGTGCGCCTCCGCCCCGGACGTGCCCGCCCGCAACCCGTACGCATGACGCACGCACCGTGCCCGTACGTATCACGTGGCTCGCGCGCCCGTACGCCTCGCGCCCTTCGTACTCCTCCGCGGCATCCGCGTATGACGCGCCATTCGACAACCACCCCGAGCGGGCCCCGACGCGCCGCTCCAGGGGTGAATTCGGCGTGCCCGAAAACCGGGAACACCCAGCAGGCCACAAACAGAAAGCGAATAATGTCGAACGATTTCAACCAGCAGGTCATCAATGAGTTCCGCGCCAACCGCGGGCGCGTCGGAGGCTGTTTCGAAGGAGCCCGGCTGCTCCTTCTCACGACCACCGGGGCACGATCGGGCGCCTCCCACACCACCCCTGTCGGATATCTCACCGACGGCGGCGAACGCGTTCTCGTCATCGCCTCCGCCGGCGGCTCGCCCAAGCACCCCGACTGGTACCACAACATCCTCGCGAACCCCCGGCTCACCGTCGAGGACGGCGTCTTCACCTACGAGGCGCACGCCGTGGTGCTCGACGGTGCGGAGCGCGACCGCGCCTTCGCCCGCGCCGTGGAGGCTGATCCCGGTTGGGCCGAGTACCAGGCGAAGACCGAGCGCGTGATCCCCGTCGTCGCGCTCGAGTCGGTCGAGAACGGGCCGCCGAGCATGGGCACCACGTCCATGGGCGAGGCCGTCAAGGCGGTCCACGACACCTTTCGGCGCGAACTCGCCCTGATCCGTGCCGAGATCACCGCGTCCGGTCCCCGGCTCGGCGCCCAGCTCCGGATCAACTGCCTGACCCTCTGCCAGGGCCTGCACAACCACCACACCGGCGAGGACACCGCCCTCTTCCCCTTCCTCGCCGGACGGTACGAGGAACTGGCACCGGTCATCGACCGGCTGCGCGAGGAGCACGGGAGGATCGCGGCACTCCTGGACGAACTGCGCCGCGTCGTCACGGCGGAGGGCGCAGAGCCCGCACTCGTTCAGGCCGAAGTCGGACGGCTCACCACGGAACTCGAAGCACATCTCGCCTACGAGGAGGAGCGGTTGATCCCGGTTCTCGACGCCGCGGCGCGCTGACCGCCGAGGGGCACGGCGGCCTCGGGCGCATGGCTCGAACTCGCCCCGGACCGAGGCCCCGCCGGTATCCACGAGTGGTGAGACCGCGCTCGTACCGCTCGCATACGTCCTGGCCGGGACGGTCGCCGACCGCATCGGCACGACGCCCGTGATGTGGATCTGCTGTGCCGGCATCCTCGCCGTGACCGTGGCCCTGCTGCCCGTACGCGATGTGCGTCGGCTCTGCCGACTCCCTGACGCCGGGCGGGGCGTGGCGACGGAGGAGGCTCCCTGTCCCGGCGAATCCCCCGAGTCACCGGAGTCTCCCGAGCCCGGTCAGTCCGGTCAGTCCGGTCAGTCCGGCCAGTCCGCCGGGGAGCCCGACCGTGTCTGATGCGCTCGCCCCGGTCGGCCGGCCGGGCCGCGACCCGCCGTGGACCGCGTCGGCGTGGTGCGCGGGACCGCCGGCCGTGGGGCCCGTGGGCGGGTCCGCGCTGTTCAAGTGGCGGACGAGCCGGGCTGCGAGCGGCGCTTGGACCAGGCTTGCAGGGCGTCGGCGATCTGCCACGGCTCGGGCACGGAGCCCAGCCCGAGCGGACCGGCGCCGCGCAGCACGACCCGGTGCAGACGGCCTGCCGCCTCCGCCAGCCGTGCCCGCTCGGCGCCGGAGCCGGTGTCGGAGCCGGTGTCGGGGTCCGGGCCGCGCACGGTCAGTGCGGTTCGGATGATGTCCGTGAACACCGACTGGGCCTCCTTGAAGGCCAGCAGGAGCCTCAGGTCCTGCCGCCACCCCCGGGAGGCCCCCGGCCTGGCCCGCTCCACCCGGTGCGCCCAGTTCCTGGCGACCACCACGGCCTGCCGATCCGGGTAGCCGGCCAGATGGAGATGGGTGGCCAGGTCGTAGAGGGGATCGCCGGCGATGGCGAGTTCCCAGTCGATCGTCCAGAGCGTCCGATGGGCGTCCAGGACGAGGTTCTCCCGATGGAGATCCCCGTGCAGGAGGCAGAAGGGGCGCTTCCGCAGCCCTTCGGCATCCTCCCGGAGCCGACGCAGTGAGCCGTCCTTGACGCCCAGGGCCTCGAAGAGGTCCCCGTACTCCGACTCGTTGTCCAGATAGACCCGGGTCTCCACGAACCGGATCAGTCCTCGCAGAAAGCCTGCGGTGTCTCCGTCGCGAGGCCGGTCGGCCGGGCGGCAGTTTCGTTCGAGGTCCAGGTCGGCCGGCCGGATCGCCACCAACTCGCCGAAAAGCCTCAGGAGTTGCCCGACGACTTCCCAGGGCAGCCACCCCTCGCGTCCGTACCGCGCGCCGAGTGTGACGCCCTCCACGAATCGCTGCAGCGGAACGCCCTCGACCTCGACGATCTCGGGCACACCGCCCACCCGTCCGCGAAGTTCCCCGATCAGCCGCTCCTCGGACGCGAAGCACCTGCGGTCGAACCAGAGGAGTCCCGGCTTGGGCTCACGGCACTTCCAGCGCACCGTGCCGTCCACGCCAAGGGCCCCGGCCACCTCGGGCGGCAAGGGGATCACATATGTCTCGTGGTGATGGCCCTCGATGGGCCCCTCGACCCGGTTCTCGTCACGGCTCAGGGCGATGGCTCGCCGACGTGCGGCGGACATCGGTTCGCCCATGGCCGCGGCCCTCTTGCCCAGTGGTACCGAAGTGAGGAGTGCACGCTACCGCCTCACGGGCCCTCCCGTCCCACGTACGCGCCTCCCCGCCCCACCACGGCGTCCTCGAATACCCCCGTGCGGGTGAGTTACCCGGCACCCCGCGCGTGCGCCCGGGGGCGTGGTGGCCGCCGCGGCGGGCTCCGTTCCGGTCGCCCGGGCCTCAGCCGGTGCGGCGGCGCCGGACGATCGCGAGCAACGGTTCCAGCGAGTCCACGATCACCGCGGCGCCGGCCGCGCGGAGTCGTGCCGCACGGCCGGCGCCCTGGGCGTAGCCGAGGAAGCTGACGCCCGCGGCGCGCGCCGCCAGCAGGTCCGAGGGCGTGTCGCCGATCATCAGGGCGGCTGCCGGGGTCGCACCGAGGGAGTCCAGCGCCCGCAGCACACAGTCCGGGTCGGGCTTGAGGAGGTCGAGGTCCGGGGCCCGGCCGTGGATATGGGGGGCGAAGCACTCGCGCAGGCCGCGCCCGGTGAGGTACTCCTCGGCCGCGCGGGGCGAGTTGTTCGTGGCGACGGCCAGTCCGGTCGCGACCGCGCTCCACGTGCGGATCAAGGGGTCCGCGTGCGCGGTCGGCCAGGCGCTCCTGGTGGCGAGCAGTTCCTGGCGGGTGAGCTCCCGCTCCAGCCCCTCGACCACGTCGCTGCCCGGGTGCAGCCGGCCTACCGCCCGCAGTACGTCGTGCGGGTCCTCGGCGGCCCGCTGCTCGTCCGTGAGCCGCACGTCGCCGCCGTGCCGGTCCAGCCAGCCGACCAGGCTCTCCGCGACCCCTGCGGCCCGATGGCGGGCGAAGAGGCGGCAGATGGGGCCGTCGAAGTCGAAGAGGACGTGGTCGGCCCCGTTGATCAGATCCTCGATGGTCTCCGCCACGCGCGCCGCCTGTTCGTCGAGTGCCGCATCAGTAGTCAAGAGAGTGTCAGGTTCATGGCGATGGTGTTCCACAGTGCGTCGAACCACATGCCCGACTGTTCCACGAAAGCGGTGTCCCGTGGTCCGTTGCCGGCATCGAACGGGAAGAGGAGCGACTGCGTGCCGAGGGTGTCGAACATCTCCACGGTGGTCGCGTCGATCTCCTCCTCCCGCCGGGTCACGGTGTAGTACGCGAAGAGGGCCTCGCTGCCGTTGAGCACGTAGAGCTTCACCGGCGGGGTGAACGGCAGCGCGCGGAAGGCGACCGTGACGTCGATACCGTGGGAGACGCGCAGCGCCTGGAGATTGTGGCGCAGCACCATGCCCTGGGCGTTGCGCTGCGCGAGCCAGCGCTGGTGGATCAGGTCGCCCTCGTCCGTGTCGGCGACGGACGTCGGGAAGGCGAGGTCGATGTTGCGGTCGGGCAGCAGCAGCCGCACCTCGACCGACTCGGGCCGGATCCGGCCCTCGTGGATCAGCCGCAGCGGTTCCGCCAGGGCCAGCATGAGCGTCTCGGCCGTGAGGCACAGGGCGTCTATGCGCACCTCCGGCACCGCGAACGCCTTCGCCAGCTGCGGCGCCAGGGCGACCATCGTGGGCTGGGGCCGGATGTCCTCGCCGTCGCCCGAGCCGCCCGCGCGCTCGGCGATCCGCGCCGGAGCACCGCGGGTGACATGGGTCAGCAGGCCGTCCTCCTGGAGAAGCCTGAGCGCCTGCCGTACGGTGCCGCGCTCCACGCCGAACTCCTGGACGAGTTGGGACTGCGTGGGCATGTGATCGCCGGGCCGGAGCGCACCGCTGTCGATCCGGCCACGCAACACATCGGCAATGTCGTGATGTGTCGGCTTTCTTCCGTTCACCATGCCGTTCTCGTGGTTCACAACTCGACGCTACAACTCTTCCGGAGTTATGGGGAGTTACCGAACACGGGTTAGTCGACATTGCCAAGTGGGGACAACTTCAATTGAGTTGGCACCAACTCGCGAGACATGGTCGAAGTGGGGCCGCACACCCCCGAGTTGGCCGATCTTCGACGACTGCGCTCCTCCCCGACCCCAAGGAGGGACCTGCCATGCCACTCATCGCCTTCGCCCTCGAGGAATTCGTCCAGTGGCGGTTCGGCCTCATGGGCGCGATCGGCCTGGGACTGCTCAGCTTCGGTCTGCGCGCCAGGAACGCCGCGTGCACCGGCGTGGGCAGCGTCGTGCTGGCGCTGCTGCTGCACTCCGCCTCGGTATGAAGCCGGGCGGGCGGTCCCGCCGCCCGCCCGGTGCGCCCGGCCTCCCCCGCCGTCCCGCCCCGGCGCACACCGCGCCCAGGCCCGCTCGGGCTCGCCCGGCCCCGGTCCGGTGCTCAGAACATGTCCGGACACCATGCCCGCCGCCGTGCCCGGAACACCGTGTCCGCCAGGGCCGCCGTGTCCGCGCGATCCTCCGTCACCCGTCCCAGCGCCACCAGCCGCAGCACCGACTCGTCCCCCAGGTACAGCGATCCCAACGCCCCCAGGTCCATGGAGAGATCGGCCGGCAGCCCGGTCGGGGAACACCGCGCCGCGCCTCCTGGCGCCACCTCCAGCCGGAACCGGCCGCCCGCCAGTCCCAGCGGGTCGTGCACGTCCAGCACCAGCGTGCCGGGGGTGTCGTAGGTACGTGCCTCCAGCGCCCGTGCGACGTCCAGCACCCGCACCCACAGGAAGTCCGCGCAGGTGACGGTCCGGGCGGCGCGCGGATCGGGCAGCAGCAACGGAAGCAGATCGTCCGGGGCCCGTCGCCCCGTCCTCACCGTGGTGACCCAGTCCACCGAGCACACGAACTGCCACAGGGCGCGCTCGGCGGCGGGCGACACGGCGATCAGCTTCTCGACCGCCAGCACCGTGTCCGGCTGCCCGGCATCCGACCAGCCCGAGTCCTCGGCCCGGTAGACCACCAGGCCCTCCACCTCACCTGCAGCCGACCGGTACACCGCGTAGAACGGCTCCTTCCAGGGCTCCGGACCCGCCTGGGCCGCACCCGTGTTCACCTGCCACCAGCGCTCGTCGCGGTCGGTCGCCCCGGCCCGGCCGGCACGGAAGCGGTCGTACAGCTCGGGGCCGAACTTGCGGACGTCCTCGCCGTCGGCCAGATCGACCCGGCCGCCCTCCCCGGGGCCCGACCAGCTCGGGTCGAGCCCGGTGCGCGCCACGTCGACGCTCCACTCCGTGAACCAGGCCGCGGGACCGAAGCCGTACCGACCGTAGATCGGGAACTCGGCCGCGATCAGCGTCGAAACGATCTCGCCGCGGTCCTTCGCGGCCGCGAGATCCGCCGTGATCATCCTGGTCAGCAGGCCGCGCCGGCGGTGCGTCGGCGAGACGGAGACGTTCGAGATGGCATTCGCCGGTACGGCGGCGCCGCCCGGGACCGTGAGCTGCTGGGTGTAGGAACGGTACGTCGCGACGCAGCGGCCCGCCTCGAAGGCGCCCTGCACCCGCGGCAGATCGAAGTGCAGCAGCCGGTCGGCGGCCATTTCCTCGCTCACCACCGGGGGCTGCAGGAACCCGGTCCTGCAGGCGCGCAGCCAGTCGGCGATCTCGGGCTCGGTGACGGGGCGCACATCTGGGCTCATGACACCCACGCTATGCCGCCCCGCCCCCGCTCGTCACAGGGATTACGGGCGCCCTCCTCGGGCCCCGGCCCACCCGGCGGACGGGGTCGGGCGGGTCCCGCCCGCCCCGGCGAGCGGGCCGTCCGCCCGGCCCGGCGTTCAGGTGAGCAGGTCGTCCACCTGCGCTTCGCCCTCGCGGTACCTGCGGGCGATCTCCGCGCTGCAGTCGTCCGCGGTGCGCTGCAACTGCTGCCGCTGTCCGGACACTTCCTGCTCGTAGTCCGCGAGCCGCCCCATCGCCGCGCGCAGTTCGTCGTCCGTGCGCGCCTCCAGGTCGGACAGCTCGACCTCGGAGAGCATCTCCGCGGCCAGCAGCCGGTACTCCTCGCCGCGCGGCACGGACAGCGTGACGTGCCGGGCCGAACTGCCGCGCCGCGACGGCGGGTCGGCGAGGATCCGCGAGAGCCGGTCGACCACCGCGGCGTCCGGCCCGGACCCGCCCGGCCCGCCGGCCGCGGCGGGATGCAGCGGCGGCGCCGAACGCCGGGACAGCTCCGCGCGCAGGATGTCGATCCGGCCCTGCAGCAGCCGCCGCACATAGCTCAGATCGGCCTCGTCCCGCTGGGACTCCTTGCGCAGGGCCCGCAGTTCCGGCAGCCGCAACACGGCGAGATCGCGCGCACCGGAGTCGGGACGGCTGTCGCCGGTGCGCTGCGCGGGCGGGCGGGCGGTGCCGGGCCCCGAGCAGGCACCGCGGGTCATCTGTACGGGACCGGGCGGCTGCCCGGCGCCAGGTGTGCTCATGCGTGAATCAGTCCCCTCGACCGGTGCATGAGGTCTCCCCGGGCCCGGAGGGCCGAGGGGATGCACCGACTCCGTGCATCGTGCCATTACGAACGGTGCCCCTGCAGGCGGTCTGCACCCGTTCAGCCCCCGATAGGTTGGTCTGTATGCGTGCAGTGGTGCAGAGGGTCGACGGCGCGAGCGTCGTGGTGGCCGGTGAGACCGTGGGAGAGATCGTCGGCGAGGGGCTGTGCGTCCTGGTGGGGGTGACGCACGAGGACACGCCCGAGAAGGCGGCGCAGCTCGCCCGGAAGCTCTGGTCGGTGCGGATCCTCGAGGGCGAGAAGTCCTGCTCGGACGTGAACGCCCCCTTGCTGGTGATCTCCCAGTTCACCCTCTACGGGGACGCCCGGAAGGGCCGCCGCCCCACCTGGAACGCCGCCGCACCCGGCGAGACCGCCGAGCCGCTCGTGGACGAGGTGGTGGCGCGGCTGCGGGAGCTGGGCGCGCGGGTGGAGACGGGCCGGTTCAGGGCGCAGATGAGGGTCTCGCTCACGAACGACGGCCCGTTCACGGTGCTGCTGGAGGTGTAGTGCCGACGACCCACCGCGGGCGACGCGATCCGCCGGAGCCGCGCCGCCCGCGGTGGGGCCGCTACGGCTCGACCACGACCTCCTGTGCCGCGGCCGTGCTCCCGGCCAGCAGCTCCGCGTCCACCGGTACGTTCCGCTTCACCAGGGCGAGGGCGATGGGCCCCAGCTCGTGGTGGCGGGCCGAGGTCGTGATGAAGCCGAGCTGGCGGCCCTCCTCACCGTCCGCGGCCAGCCGCACCGGTGTGCCGTGCCCCGGCAGATGCACCTCGCTGCCGTCGAGGTGCAGGAACACCAGCCGGCGCGGCGGCTTCCCCAGGTTGTGGACGCGCGCCACGGTCTCCTGCCCCCGGTAGCAGCCCTTCTGCAGATGCACGGCGGGTCCGATGAGCCCGACCTCGTGCGGGATGGTGCGGTGGTCGGTCTCGAAGCCCAGCCGCGGCCGGTGGGCCTCCACGCGCAGGGCCTCGTACGCCAGGACGCCGATCGCCGGGCCGTTGGCCGCCGCGTACGACTCCAGCGCGGCACGCGGCAGGAACAGGTCGCGACCCTGCGGCGTCTCCCGTACGACCACGCCCTCCGGGGCCTCCGCGATCGAGCCGGCGGGCAGATGCACGACCGCGAAGTCGTCCGTGCGGTCCGCGACGTCGACCTGGTAGAAGAACTTCATCGACTCCAGGTACGCGAGGAGCGCCTCCTGGGTCCCCGGTTCGACGTGCGCCCACACCGTCCCGCCGTCGTCCACGAGGTACAGCGCGTGCTCGATGTGGCCGTGCGCGGAGAGGATCAGGGCCTCGGTGGCCTCCCCGGCGGGGAGCTCGCTGACGTGCTGGGTCAGCAGCAGATGCAGCCAGCCGAGCCGGTCCTTCCCGGAGACGGTGATCACGCCGCGGTGCGAGAGGTCGACGAGACCGGTGCCGTCGGCGAGGGCACGCTGCTCGCGGAACAGGTCGCCGTAGTGGGCGGCGACACCTTCGTCGCGCCCCTCGGCGGGAACGGCGCCGGGCAGGGACAGCAGAGGGCTGGTCGTTGAACGTCGCTGCATGGCCCCAAGCCTACGACTGGCCGCCGGCGGCCTTCCCCGCGCACTTGCGGCACTGGCCGAAGATCGCGAAGTGCTTCATGTCGGTGGTGAAGCCGAACTTCTCGCGGAGCTCCGCGGTGAACCCGGCGGCCACGTCGACGTCCGCCTCGATCACGTCCCCGCAGTCACGGCAGACCAGATGGAGGTGGTGGTGCCGATCGGCCAGATGGTAGGTGGGGGCGCCGTGCCCCAGATGGGCGTGCGAGACCAGACCCAGCTCCTCCAGCAGCTCCAGGGTCCGGTAGACCGTCGAGATGTTCACCCCGGAGGCGGTCTTGCGCACCTCGACGAGGATGTCGTCGGGCGTCGCGTGCTCCAGCGCGTCGACGGCTTCGAGGACGAGCTGGCGCTGCGGGGTCAGCCGGTAACCGCGCTGCCGCAGATCACTCTTCCAGTCGGTGCTCACCACGCGTCCAGTGTAAGGACCGGGGGCGCGGAGGGACGGCGATCCGTCCGCGCCCCTGGTTTCCGACGGAGCGGCGGGGCCTGCGAGGAGGACTACCGGGGCCGCCGGGCACGCGGGGTGCTCGACGCAGGCGGGAGTTGCCGAGCGGGGCGGGACGTCACTTGAAGAAGGCGATGCCGTCGTCCGGCAGGTCACCGAGGTCCTTGGCCCATGCCTCGACCTGCTCGGGCGTGACGACCTTCTTCAGGTGCGCCGACATGTACGGCCGCAGCGGCACCTCGGGGGTGGACTTCTCACCGACCCACATCAGGTCGCCCTTGACGTAGCCGTAGAGCCGCTTGCCTCCCGAGTACTGCGGGGAGGCGGCGGTGCGCGCGACGGCGTCCGTGGCCAGGTCGATCTGCGGCTTCTTGTCCGCGAGATCGCCGTACCAGATCTCCACGACGCCCTGGTCGCGGACCATCACGACCTCGACCTTCCGGTCCTTGTCGATCCTCCAGTAGCCGGACTCGCTCTCCAGGGGGCGGACCTTCCTGCCTTCGGAGTCCAGCACCCAGCTGTGCGAGACGTACTCGATGAAGTCACGGCCGTCGTGGCTGAAGGTCACGGACTGGCCGAAGTTGCACTTCTCCGAGCCGGGGAAGTCGGACACACCCGCGCCTTCCCAGGTGCCGAGGAGAAAGGCGAGCGGCACGAGGTCGGGGTTGAGGTCGGACGGGATCTCGATCATGGCTGGCTCTGTCGGTCAGTGGGATACGGGACTAGCGCTGGCCCTGGTACAGCTTCTTCACGGCCAGGCCGGTGAAGGCGAGCACGCCGACACACACCAGGACCAGCAGAAGTTCGAAGAAAACAATCACGGGTGCTCCTCGGGTGAGCGCGAAGGCAGATCGGGCCGCACCCCAGCTTAGTGGGCGGAGGCGCGGCCCTCGCTGCGAGGTCAGCCCAGCAGCTGGTTCTGGAGGACGACGGTCTGGTGGAAGGGTACGGACCGGGCCTCGCCCTTCCGGGAGTGGACGATCAGCGCGACCGTGTCACCGGCGACGACGTACGCCTGACGGGTGTGCTCGGGCCCGACCGGCTTCGCCTCGGTGTACACGGACACGGCGGACCTGCCGTCCGCCCCGGAGTCGCTCTTCCACGTCTCGTCGACGTTCACCTCGCCGGGTGCGGACGCCAGGGCCGCGTCGGGGGACAGCCCGCCCCTGATGTGGAGGTCCATGTAGTCGCTCGCCAGGCCGACGGAGTCGAACCGGAGGAGGTACACGCGGGACGTGGTGCCGTCGGGCATGGTCCAGCCGCGGGCCGCGATATGGCGCACGGCGTAGTCGTCCAGCGCCTGGCGGAGACCGGCGCGGCGCTCCTCCAGGTACTCGGACAGGTACCGGTCGGTGGACACCCAGCCGCCGTTCAGCTCCTTGTCCGCGGTGGCTCCCGCCGGAGCGGGCAGCAGGAGTTCCCGCAGGTCGGCATGGTGGATCTCGTGCCGGTTGCCGGAGGTGAAGGGGCGCGGACTGCCCTCTGGGAGGGCGGGCAGCGCGAGGCGCGGGTAGTCCCAGCGGCCGTCGCTCTCCGTCGCGAGACCCGGCACTTCGCCGCGTTCCATCGACGTGATGCCGTACGCGGTTCCGGCGCCCAGTCCGCCGCAGACCAGCACGGCGGCGGTCCAGCGCGCGACGGCCCGGAGCGCCCGGCGCCTCCCGGACCGGTCGGCGGCCTCGGGGGCGACGGCAGCGGTGACGGGGGTGCCACCCGGCGTTACGTCGACGGGCTCCGGAGCAGCGGGCACGGGCGGGACCCCGTCCACGCCCCCGCTGTCGGTCGGGGAGTCCGGGGCCGCGAGCGGCCGTTCGGCCGCCCCGGCGCCCGTGCGGGCAGGCGCCGGCTCCTCCGGTGCGGGCGGTTGCCGCCGCTCCGCGGCGGGTTCCACCGCGGGGGCGTCGTGCTCGGCCGGCTCCGCCGGGGACGGGTCCCGCCGGGGCTGCTGCTCGCTCATACGTACTCTCCCGGCGACGCGATGTGGTCCAGTTGCTCCTGCACGAGGTCGGCCACGGAGTTCTCGTCGAACGAGGCGGCCGTCCCCTGCGCCTCGACGCTCACCAGCACCTCGGAGTCGTACGCGAAGCACTGCATCCCGCCGAGCCGCTCGTCCTCGTCGGCGGCGTCCTCGCCCTCGGCCCGCTTCTCCGCCTCGACCAGGAAGCAGGCCGCGTTCCGGTGACCGGTGATCTTCGGCCCCTTGCGGAGTTCCAGCATCTTCGCGAGACCGGTCTGCACCTCGTACGCTTCCCGTACCCGGGCCCTGTCCGCGACCCGCGTGAGCTCGATGGTGACGACGACGTCGCCCTCGGAGACCCCGCCGCGCTCCGCGAACTCGGTGGCGTAGGAGCGGAGGGCGATTCCCCTGACGCCCAGCCGCTTCACCCGCTTCTCGTAGTCGCGGCGCTTCTGCCCGGAGAGACCGCTGCCCCACTCCTTCATCACGGCGACCGCCTGCGCGGCGCTGAGCTCGACGTCGTTGCCGTGCTCACCGATGTCCGGACCGAGCCGGAAGCCGTCCGGAACCGGCAGGAGCATCTTGCCGAGCGGAGTGGACGCCCGGCCGCGCCAGGCCTCCGCCGCCGGATCCTTCCCCGGCTCCTTCCCCGGCTCCGCCCACACGGTGGTGGGGACGGTACGGTCGGCGCCTTCGGCGGTGACGGCGGTGTAGGCGGCCGCACCACCCACCGAGCCCACGACGAGCACGACGGGCAGCACGACACCGGTGACTACGGATCTCAAGACAGACGCTCCAGCTGTCGCTCGGCCAGCGAGCGGATCTCGTTCTTGCCGATCCGCTCGCTGTCGAAGATGTTGATGTCGACCATGACGTCCCCGCGCTGGAAGACGGCCCTGGCCTGGTACAGCGGCAGATAACCGGCCTTCCGCTCGACGGGGAACAGGTAGTAGCGGCCGTTGCCACTGCCCTTGAGCGGCTCTCCGTCGTTCCCCGCGTGGTCGGCGTCGGGCAAGTAGTTCAGCTGGCTCCCCGCGTGCTCGACGGCACCCACGCCCGAGCGGAACTGGACGAGGCTCACATCCACGTCCCTGTGCTCGCCCTGCGACCAGGCCACCCGGGCGACCCTGCGGAGGTCCGCCTCCGTCAGGCCGGCGAACATCCAGGCCGGGTCCTCGAAGTCCTGCGCGTACGCGGCGGTGTCCAGCCACCCGTCCCGCGTGCCGGCGTCGGAGGCGCGCGCGCCCTTCGGCCTGGGCAGCAGCAGCTTGCGCAGATCCCCGTCCGTCCTCACCCTGCGGTCCTCGGCGGCACCGAGCGGCTCCGGGACCTCGTCCGCGGCAAGCGGCTTCGCCGGGTAGGCGAGGCCCGGCTGGTTCAGCGCGGGCAGCGGTGTCGGCGGCCGGTCGGCCTGGATCTTGTAGCCGACGGCCGTCCCGGCGCTGATCCCGATCACCGCCGCGACGGCGATGAGTACGGCGGTACGACCTCGCCGTCGCCCGACCGACGCGTCCGGTGTCTGCGGGCCGGCCTCTGCCCCCGGCTCCGGCTCCGGCTCCGGCGAGGCGGCTTCGGCGTCCTGCCGCACCGGGCTGCCCGGCGGGTCGACCGGCGGTTCCGCTTCCGTCTCCGGTGCGGCAGGCTCCGACTGTGTTCTGTGCAGTTCCAAAAGGGTCCCCCACGAGACCTGCAGGCGCGGGTTCCGTTTGTCCGCGCTCATACAACTGACCCACGCCCCGGATCATGGGTTGTGGCCGCGCCGATTACAGTTCGGCATATGGCGAAGAAGCTCGTGATCAAGGTGACCGCCGGGGCCGACGCCCCCGAACGCTGCTCGCAGGCCTTCACGGTCGCCGCCGTCGCCGTGGCCAGCGGGGTGGAGGTCTCGCTGTGGCTGACGGGAGAGTCGTCGTGGTTCGCCCTGCCGGGCCGGGCCGGGGAGTTCGAGCTTCCGCACGCGGCGCCACTGCCGGACCTGATCGACTCGATCCTGACTGCGGGGCGGATCACCCTCTGCACGCAGTGCGCGGCGCGGCGCGAGATCACCGAGAAGGACGTGATCGAGGGGGTACGGATCGCGGGCGCGCAGGTCTTCGTCAGCGAGGCGATGGCCGACGGCACACAGGCGCTCGTCTACTGAAGGGGCCCCGGCTCCGAGGTCGGGCACCAGGCACGAGCGACCGCGGGCAGCGGGCGGGCACGACGCCGGACGTCACGGGCGCGGGCCCGAGCCCGGCCTCTTCTTCCCGTCCAGTTCGTCCCACCACTCGTCGGACTGCGGGTCTCCGGACGGGTCGTCCCACCAGCGGTCCTCGGGGCCGCGCCGGTTCGCCACCACCGCCGCGAGCGGAGGGATCACCATGGCGACGACGCACATGCCGACGGCGACCGGCACCGACCAGAGGCGTACGAAGGCCCAGGCGGACACGAAGAGGACGAGGCATCCGCCCATGAGCAGGAAGTAGGCGTGACGGCGCCGCGCGTACATGGCTCCAGCGTAGGTCGCACCGCCCACGACGGCACGAAGGACCGCACCCACGTCCAGGAAAGCGTCCAACCCCCTGGGGTGCGGCCCTTCGGCCGGTTCGGGCGACTGCCGTCAGACGGCGATGGCCACCTCGGAGAGGCCGCCCGTCTGCGCGACGACCGTACGGTCCGCCGTGGCGCCCGGGACGAGGGCGCGCACGGTCCACGTCCCCTCGGCCGCGTAGAAGCGGAACTGTCCGGTCGCCGAGGTCGGGACCTCGGCGGTGAACTCGCCGGTCGAGTCCAGCAGGCGCACGTAGCCGGTTACCGGCTCGCCGTCACGGGTCACCTGACCCTGGATGGTGGTCTCACCGGGCTTGATCGTCGAGGCGTCGGGGCCGCCGGCCTTCGCTCCACACATGCTTTTCCGTCCTTACGGTCGAGGGGTCCGGGGGTCCGGGACTTACTTGTTCGCGCCGAGCTCGATCGGCACACCGACGAGGGAGCCGTACTCGGTCCACGAGCCGTCGTAGTTCTTGACGTTCTCCACACCGAGCAGCTCGTGCAGGACGAACCAGGTCAGCGCGGAGCGCTCACCGATGCGGCAGTAGGCGATGGTGTCCTTCGCCAGGTCGACCTGCTCCTCGGCGTAGAGGGCCTTGAGCTCGTCGTCCGACTTGAAGGTGCCGTCGTCGTTGGCGTTCTTCGACCACGGGATGTTGCGGGCGCTCGGCACGTGGCCGGGGCGCTGCGACTGCTCCTGCGGCAGGTGGGCCGGGGCGAGCAGCTTGCCGCTGAACTCGTCGGGCGAACGGACGTCGACCAGGTTCTGGCTGCCGATGGCGGCGACGACGTCGTCGCGGAAGGCGCGGATGGCCGTGTCCTGGGCCTTGGCCCGGTACTCGGTGGCCGGGCGCTGCGGGACCTCGGAACCGTCGACGAGGTCGCGGGAGTCGAGCTCCCACTTCTTGCGGCCGCCGTCGAGGAGCTTCACGTCCTGGTGGCCGTAGAGCTTGAAGTACCAGTACGCGTAGGAGGCGAACCAGTTGTTGTTGCCGCCGTAGAGGACGACCGTGTCGTCGTTGGCGATCCCCTTCTCCGACAGCAGCTTCTCGAAGCCGGCCTGGTCCACGAAGTCACGGCGGACCGGGTCCTGGAGGTCCTTCTGCCAGTCGATACGGACGGCGTTCTTGATGTGGTTCTTGTCGTAGGCCGAGGTGTCCTCGTCGACCTCGACGACGACGACCTTCGGGTCGTCCAGGCGGGCCTCGACCCAGTCGGCGTCTACCAGGACGTCGCTGCGGCTCATGCTGTTTCTCCTCCGGGGCAGTGTGCGGCGGGTGGTGCGCTGGGGTGTCGCGCGGGGATGTGCGGGTGCGCCGCAAAGGGCGTCAGGCACAAGGGTTGGCCCTGTTCCATGGCAGGTCAGAGGGCCCGGGGAAGACGGAAGTCGACGCTTCCGCTCAGATGGCGCGACAGAGCATGGCGGCGACACGGCACAGGTCGACTGCCCGCCGCTTCGTGAGATCCGCCTGTCGCTTCATGGGTCCGATCGTAGGGACGTGTTGGCGGCCGTGTCACCGGCGTGTCACATTTTGAGACACGATCGTCCGAAAGGTGGAATGGATGACCGTCGCCGAGGCGTCCCCGCGCCTCCCCCGGGGTCCGCCGCCGGGGCGGCTTCTGCGGACCGGACACGACCGTCTCAGCATCCGGCCACGCGGTGCATCGAGTCACGGCACCGGCGCAGGCAACAGCCGGAGTGCCACCGGCGCACGACCCGGGCGGCGCGCGGACCGCCGCAGTGGGCGGGGAAACGAGCGGACGGCAGTGCCGCCACGGCCCCCGGAATGCGACCCGACTCCCGGCGAGCTGCCGGCGAGCGACCGGCGCCGGTGCGGGGCGGCCCCCGGCGGGGCCTCTACCCGGGGGCCGAGAGAAGGCCGGGGGCCGAGAGAAGGCCGCGGCGGCGCCGCGCGGCGGCTCAGCCGGCCAGCGGAACGTCCCTGCCCGAGACGGTGATGACGAGGCCGTCCTCCTCCGCCTGCACCTTCTCCAGCTTCATCCCCTGCGGCAGCCCGCTGATTCTCCGGTCGAAGTCGGTCTTCCCCCGGATCAGGTCCTCGAGCCTCGGTATGCCCTCCCCGGGCACCTTGTCGGCCCGCACCCGGATCGTGTCGCCGCCGACGAGGCTGACGGTGGACACCACGCTGCGGGAGATCGTGCGGCCGAGGATGCCGACCGAGCCGGTGACCTTCACCTTGCCGTTCCCGCCGTAGGCCAGCGTGACGTCCTCGTCCGCCGCCGCAGCGAGATCGGCGTACGAGACACGTGCCGTGCCGGTAGCGGTCGCGGCCGTCGCGCTGGAGAAGCCCGCGCCGAGCCGCACGTCGTGCAGGGCTGCCGACATCTCGGTGATGACGACCCGGCGCCCGTTGGCGCTGGCCTCGACGCCCCGGACGGTGACGTCCACGCGTTCGAGCTCCTTGCCGGCGACCTGGGTCAGGAACGGGAAGCCGGCGATCGACACCTCCGTCGTCCCGGACAGGCCCTGGCGGGCCTTGACCCTCTCGGCTGCCTCCGACTCGGCGTAGTTGAGCAGCAGCCGGTCGGCGGCGACGAAGAGCCCGCCGAGGATCACCGCGGTGATCAGCAGTATTCGCAGTGCGCGCACGCCTTGTTCTCCCACCCCTGTCGCAGCCGCCCCGGACGGAGACGGACTGAATGATCGACGTCCCGCGGCATGCCAATGGTTCCCCGCCCGGACCGGACCATGCCTCAGCCGAGCGCGCGGCCCAGCAGGTGGACGATCGGCGCCGCGGCGGTGAGCGGCAGCGCGACACCTGCCGTCATGTGCACGAAGCGGGAGGGGTAGTCGTAGCTCGCCACCCGCAGGCCGACGAGCGCGCAGACCCCTGCGCCGAGGGCCGGGAGCGCGGCCCCCGCACCCGCGCCGGTGACCGCGCCGGCCGCGATCCCCGCGCCCGCGGCGGCCAGCAGGGCCACGGCCACCGAGACGGCTCCGGGGAGCGGGAGCGCCCGGGCCAGGGCGGCGACGGCGACAGCCGCACCGCCGGCCGCGACGGCGTCAGGGGCGGCGGCGAGGAACCCGGCCGCCACGATCGTCAGCGCCGCCGAGGCGATCGTCGCCATCAGCCCGTGCATCCGCTCGTCCGGGGCCGCATGGCTGCGCAGTTGCAGCACGAGCGTGAGGAGCACCCAGACGCCGAGGGTGCCGACGAGCGCGGCCGGGGCGTGCTCCCGGCCCGCGGTCAGCAGCACGGCATCGGAGACGAGACCGCCGGCGAAGGCGAGCGCGATGCCCTGGCGGGCGGGCCACATGCCGTTCAACCGGAACCAGCCGGCCGCGGTGAGGCCCTGCAGCGCGACCAGCGGGACCAGCAGCAGGTACGGCGAGACGCCGGCGGTCGCCGCGAGCAGCAGGCCGGTGAGGGCCGTGAGACCGGCGGGCTGCATCCCCGGCGGGATGATCGGCGATCGGCCCTCTGCGCGGGCACGCTGGGCGTCGGTGACGCGGGCGTTGCCCAGGGTGGTGGGCGTGCCGTAGGCGGGCTCGGCGCCGCCGGGGGGAACGGGAGCGGCCGGCGGTTCGGCGGCCGGTCCGTACGAGGCCCCCTGCGGCCCGTAGGCCACGGGCGCGCCGGGAACCGGGCCGGCGGCGGGCGCGGCCGGAGTCTCCGGCGGCAGCGGGTACGCACCCGGCGCGGCGCCCACCGGCGGCAGGTACGCGGTCTCCGCGGCGGCCTGCGGGTACGGGGCGCCGTGCGGGTGGGGGGTGGCCTGCGGGTACGGGGCGTGCTGCCCGGGTTCGACCACCGGCTGGTACTGGGTGTCCCAGGTCTGCCCCTCCCACGTCTGGGTGACATGGGGGTCCGGCGGGTTCTGCCCGTAGGGGTCGTGCGTGCCGTACGGATACTGCTGATCGCTGCTCATGCTGTGCGGTTCACCCTCCTGCGAACGGCGGGAGCACCTCGACCGTGCCGCCCTCGGCCAGCCGTACGGTCTCATGCCCGCGGGTCCCGACGGGCGCGCCGTCGACGAGGAAGGAACACCGCTGGAGCACGCGGACGAGCTCGCCCGGGTGCCTCTCGCGGGCGGCGTCCAGCGCCTCGGCCAGGTTCTCCGCGGCGTACGGCTCCTCGGCCACACCAGCGGCGGCCTTGGCCGCGGCCCAGTAGCGGATCGTCCCCGCTGCCATCGCGGCACTCCTCTCTCCGGCTCGTCGACTGTCCATCATGGGCTATGCGCGCACGAGCCAGTCCGCGAGGCGCCCCAGGAGCGCTTCGTCGGCCGCGTTCTCCGCGTGTCCCATGCCCGGTTCCAGCCACAGCTCGGACGGCCCGGCCGCGGCCAGCATCCGGGGGTGATCCAGCGGGAAGTAGGGGTCGCGGTCGCCGTGGACGATCAGCAGCGGGGTCGGGGCGATCAGCGGCACGGCCTCCACCGGGGACAGCGGCACCGGGTCCCAGTCCTCGGGATGGATGCGGGTGCGCAGGCCGTGGCGCCCGACGAAGCGGCCCACCGGCCGGGTGACCACCCAGTGGAGTCGGCGCATCGGCGCCGTCCCCCGGTAGTACCAGCGGGCCGGCGCGCTCACGGCCGCGACGGCGTCGGTACGACCGGCGGGCCCGTCCGGCGCGAGCCACGGCTCACCGGCGTCCCCGTACGGCCGCCCCCGCGCCCCGCGCGTGTCGCCCCCGGAGCCGTTGTCCGGCGCGGCGCGCTCCCCCGCCCGTCCGGCGAAGGCCGCCCCGTACAGCGCCGCGTGCCGCAGCACCACCGAGCCGCCCATCGAGAAGCCGACCGTGACGACGCGCCGGTGCCCCAGGGACCGCGCCCAGGCGACCGCCGCCGCCAGGTCCAGCACCTCGCGGTCGCCGACGGTCGAGTACCCACCGGACCGGCCGTGCCCGCGGAAGGAGAAGGTGACGACCGCCGCCCGGCGGGCGAGGACACGAGCCGCCCGGCGCACCGCGGGGCGGTCCACCGAACCGGTGAAGCCGTGCGCCACGACGATCGCCGTGCCGGCGTCCACGGCCGTGGGACCGCTCCCGGACGTCCAGTGGGACCGGCCCGCGCAGGGCTCGTGGAGGGCCTCCACGAGGACCCCGTCGGAGGCCCTCAGCGTTGCGCGCAGGGGACCCGGGGTGATCGAGGAAACATCCACACTGTGAAATCGGCCCTCCGACACGGCTGTCATGTGGGCTATTCTGCTTGGCAGAGGATCCGGGCGACGCAGCCCCCGGGTCCTTTTGTGTTTCCACGCCGTTGTTACAGACAGGTGAACGAAACGATCGCGGAACCCGGGGCGCGGGGGCCGCGGCCGGGCAAGAAGCAGTTGCCGCACACTCCCCCGCGGCCTTCGGGCGTGGGAGGGACCCCCTCTCGCAGGGACGAGGAGGAACCGACGTTATGGGCGAGCGAACCGTGCACGACCGAGAAACGACGACCCGGGCCGGGGAGACGGTCGGGGCAGGTGGGGCGCGATGAGTTCTCTGCTGCTCCTGACCAATGCCCTCCAGCCTTCCACGGAGGTGCTTCCCGCCCTCGGCCTGCTGCTGCACAACGTACGCGTGGCCCCGGCGGAGGGCCCGGCCCTCGTCGACACCCCGGGCGCCGACGTGATCCTCGTCGACGGCCGGCGCGACCTCCCGCAGGTGCGCAGTCTCTGCCAGTTGCTCCGCTCCACCGGGCCCGGCTGCCCGCTCGTGCTCGTCGTCACGGAGGGCGGTCTGGCGGCCGTCACCGCCGACTGGGGCATCGACGACGTGCTGCTGGACACCGCCGGCCCGGCCGAGGTGGAGGCCCGGCTCCGGCTGGCGATGGGCCGCCAGCAGCTCACCTCCGACGACTCCCCCATGGAGATCCGCAACGGCGACCTGTCGGTGGACGAGGCGACGTACAGCGCGAAGCTGAAGGGCCGGGTCCTGGACCTGACCTTCAAGGAGTTCGAACTGCTGAAGTACCTGGCCCAGCACCCCGGCCGGGTCTTCACGAGGGCCCAGCTGCTCCAGGAGGTCTGGGGCTACGACTACTTCGGCGGCACGCGCACGGTCGACGTCCACGTGCGGCGGCTGCGCGCCAAACTCGGCCCCGAGCACGAGTCCCTGATCGGCACCGTGCGCAACGTGGGCTACCGCTTCGTCACGCCGGAGAAGGCCGAGCGCGCGACGGACGAGACGTCCGCGGCCAAGGCGAAGAAGGCGTCCGCCGGATCCGACGGGTCCGCCGCCCCCGCGGCGGACGTGGCCGAGAACGCCGAGGCGGCCGTACGCCCTGCCCAGAGGTAGGTCACCACGCGTAGACTGCGCGCGTGGCCAAGGTGACGCGGGACGACGTGGCGCGACTGGCGGGTACTTCGACCGCTGTCGTCAGCTACGTCATCAACAACGGACCCCGGCCGGTCGCCCCGGCCACGCGCGAGCGCGTACTCGCCGCGATCAAGGAGCTGGGCTACCGGCCCGACCGGGTCGCCCAGGCGATGGCCTCGCGGCGCACCGACCTCATAGGCATGATCGTGCCGGACGCCCGCCAGCCGTTCTTCGCGGAGATGGCGCACGCGGTGGAGCGGGCCGCGGCGGACCGCGGAAAGATGGTCCTGGTCGGCAACTCCGACTACCGCGACGAACGCGAGGTCCACTATCTGCGGGCCTTCCTCGGCATGCGGGTCGCCGGGCTGATCCTGGTCAGCCAGGGACCGAGCGAGCGGGCAGCAGCGGAGATCGAGGCCTGGGACGCCCGGGTGGTGCTGCTCCACGAGCGCCCCGAGGCGATCGACGACGTCGCCGTCGTCACGGACGACATCGGCGGCGCGCAGCTCGCGACCCGGCACCTGCTGGAGCACGGGCACTCCTATGTGGCGTGCCTCGGCGGGGTCGAGGAGACCCCGGCGGTGGGCGACCCGGTGGCCGACCACGTCGAGGGCTGGCGGCGGGCGATGCTGGAGTCCGGGCGGTCCACGGAGGGCCGGCTGTTCCCGGCGCCGTACAACCGCTACGACGCCTATCGCGTGGCCCTGGACCTCCTGTCCGGACCCGACCGGCCGTCGGCGATCTTCTGCGCGACGGACGACCAGGCGATCGGTGTGCTGCGTGCGGCCCGTGAGCTGCGGATCGACGTACCCGGCGAGCTGGCGGTGGCGGGCTTCGACGACGTCAAGGAGGCGGCGCTGACCGATCCCCCGCTGACGACGATCGCCTCCGACCGGCCGGCGATGGCACGCGCGGCGGTCGACCTGGTGCTTGACGACGGGCTGCGGGTGGTCGGATCGCGGCGGGAGCGGGTCAAGCAGTTCCCCTCGGCGCTGGTCGTGCGCCGTTCCTGCGGCTGCGGCGGCTGATCCGCGGACCCGGCGAGGCGCCGGGGGCGGGGCCCGGTGGTCCGAAGCGCCGCGGGTCCCCGTGCGCCCCGGCCGGGGCACGGCATCCCCGTGCCCTTGTCCGGGCACGGCTCACCTCCCGCTCCCGACCATCCCTTATATGGGGCATACAGGGTTCTGTCGGGCTTCTCAGAGCGCCCTCAGCGCACTCTCATGTACGGGCCCGAGAGTCGTCACCATGACGGACCACCACCGCGGCCGCGGCGACGACGGCACCCGGCCCACCCACACGTACTCCTCGTACCCGTACGCCCGATCCGGCGGCGGGGCGTACCCGCCGCCGCCCCCGCACGCTCCGGCGGCGCCCGCCGTCGGGGTGGCGGCACCCGCCCCCGCCCGCCGGGCCCGCGCCAGGCGGCCCGTCGCGCTGATCGCGGCCGTGGCGATCGTGGCCGCGGCCGTCGGCGGCGGGGCGGCGACGCTCGTGGAGCGGTTCACGGCGGGGAGCGCGCCCGGTACGCCCGACGGCGTCAACGGAACGACGGTGTCCCAGAGCAGCAAGGGCACCGTCGCCGGTGTCGCGCAGGCCGTCTCCCCCAGCATCGTGGAGATCAACGCCTCGACCGGCTCAGGCGAGTCCACCGGCTCCGGAGTGATCATCACCGCGGACGGCGAGATCGTGACCAACAACCACGTGATCGCGGGCGCGGATGCCGTCAAGGTCCGCCTCAACGACGGCAGGGCGTACACCGCGGACGTCGTCGGCACCGATCCCGGCAAGGACCTCGCGCTGGTCAAGCTGCGGGGGGCCAAGGGCCTGAAGGCGGCCGTACTCGGCGACTCCGGCGCCGTGAAGGTCGGCGACGAGGTGGTCGCGATCGGCTCCCCCGAGGGCCTCACCGGCACGGTGACCAGCGGCATCGTCTCCGCCCTCGACCGGGACGTGACCGTCGCCAAGGACGAGGGGCGAGGGCAGGGGCGGCAGGACCCGCGGGGGAACTGGCCCTTCGAGTTCGGCGGCCAGGAGTTCAACGGGGACACCGGCGACTCCAGGACCACCTACAAGGCCATCCAGACCGACGCCTCCCTCAACCCCGGCAACTCCGGCGGCGCGCTGATCGACATGAACGGTGAGGTCATCGGAATCAACTCCGCCATGTACGCGCCGAGCTCGGCGAACGGTTCGACCGCGGGCAGCGTGGGGCTCGGGTTCGCCATCCCCGTCGACACCGTCAAAGCGGACCTGGACGGCCTCCGCTCCGGCGGCGAGTCCTGAACGCGTGCGAGGCTGGGGCCATGAACTCCACACCGGATGACGGCGGACGCATCCTCGTCGTCGACGACGAGCCGGCGGTGCGCGACGCCCTCCAGCGCAGCCTGGCGTTCGAGGGGTACGCCACCGAGGTCGCGGCCGACGGTGCCGACGCGCTCGCCAAGGTGGAGTCGTACCGGCCGGACCTGGTCGTCCTGGACATCCAGATGCCCCGCATGGACGGACTGACCGCCGCGCGCAGGCTGCGCTCCGCCGGCTCCACCCTGCCGATCCTGATGCTGACCGCCCGGGACACCGTCGGCGACCGCGTCACGGGCCTCGACGCCGGGGCCGACGACTACCTGGTGAAGCCGTTCGAGCTGGACGAACTGCTCGCACGGATCAGGGCACTGCTGCGGCGCAGCTCGTACACGGCCGTCGGGACCGGCGGGGAGGCCGGCGAGGTGCTGTCGTTCGCCGATCTCCGGATGGACCTGGCCACCCGCGAGGTCACCCGGGGCCGGCGCCGGGTCGAGCTGACCCGCACCGAGTTCACCCTGCTGGAGCTGTTCCTGGCGCACCCGAGGCAGGTGCTGACGCGCGAGCAGATCCTGAAGACCGTCTGGGGCTTCGACTTCGAGCCGAGCTCCAACTCACTGGACGTCTATGTCATGTACCTGCGCCGCAAGACCGAGGCGGCCGGTGAGCCGCGCCTGGTCCACACCGTCCGCGGAGTGGGCTACGCCCTGCGGGAGGGGTCCCCGGAGTGATCCGCAGATTCCGTGCCCTGCCGCTGCGGTCGCGGCTCGCGCTGCTGACGGCGACGGCGGTGGCGGCAGCGGTGGCGGCGGTCGCCGTCGCCTGCTGGCTGCTGGCACGGGCGCAGCTGCGCGACGAACTCGACACCTCGCTGCGGAACACGGGCGCGCCGCCCGACTCGATCGCGACCGCCCTGGCGGCGTGCCGCGCCCCGGCCCGCACACAGGCCGCCGAGCGCAAGGCGTTCGCCTACATCCAGGTCATCGGCCCCGACGGCACGCGCTGTGTCACGCCGTACTCGGAGCCGGTGGTGGTGCAGCCCGAGGACATCGCGGTCGCGCGCGGCCTCAAGCAGGACGTGCTGCACGGCAGCACGACCGACGACGGCGACGAGGTGCGGGTGCACACCCTCAACGACGCGCGGAACGGCCGAGGACAGGTCACCGTCATGGTGGCCCGCCCCCTCCACGAGATCGACACCGCACTGAACCGGCTCGCCCTCCTCCTCACCTTCCTCGCCGGCGCCGGGGTCGTCGCCGCCGGAGCCGCCGGCCTGTGGGTCGCCCGCACCGGTCTGAAGCCCGTCGACCGGCTCACCGACGCCGTCGAACACGTCGCCCGCACCGAGGACCTGACGGTGCGGATCCCCGTGGAGGGCGAGGACGAGATCGCCCGGCTGTCCCGCTCCTTCAACCAGATGACCGCCGCGCTGGCCTCCTCCCGCGACCGGCAGGCCCAGCTCATCGCGGACGCCGGACACGAGCTGCGCACCCCGCTGACCTCGCTGCGGACCAATATCGACCTGCTGGTCCGCAGCGAGCGGACCGGCCGGGCCCTGCCGCCCGACGACCGGGCGGCGCTGCTGGAGTCCGTGAAGGCGCAGATGTCGGAGCTGGCCGCGCTGATCGGCGATCTGCAGGAGCTCTCGCGGCCGGACAGCGCGGCGCCCGGCCCGGTCAGGGTCGTCGCCCTGCACGAGACCGCCCGGACCGCGCTGGAGCGCGCCCGACTGCGCGGTCCCGAGCTGCGGATCGAGGCCGAGCTGCGGCCCTGGTACGTACGGGCCGAGCCCGCGGCACTGGAGCGGGCCGTCGTCAACGTGCTGGACAACGCGGTGAAGTTCTCGCCGCCGCGCGGGGTCGTCGAGGTGGGACTGGACCGCGGAGTGCTGACGGTGCGCGACCACGGACCCGGGGTCCCGCCGGATGAGCTCCCGTACGTCTTCGAACGGTTCTGGCGCTCCCCGTCCGCCCGCGCGCTGCCCGGCTCCGGCCTGGGTCTGTCGATCGTGGCCAGGACGGTGCGGCAGGCGGGAGGCGAGGTGGAGCTGCGTCCGGCGGAGGGCGGCGGCACCGTGGCGGTGATCCGTCTGCCGGGGGCGCCCACCCCGCCGCCGGAGGCGCCGTCAGTTGTGCCGGATGAGCGAGTCGACCAGCCCTGACCGGGTGTTGGGGAAGTCGAGCACGACGACTCCGAGCCCCTTCCAGCCGCTCGCCGTGCCGTCCAGGAAGCGGTGGACGCGGGGGTTGAGGTCGTCGGAGTTCCACCTCGGCGGGAGATAGGCCGAGGTGCTGACGAAGTTGACGAAGAGCTTGCCGGGCTGCGCCACGGCCTTGCGCAGATGGGCCTCGACCTTGGGGTACTTGTCCCAGGGCGGGGCGTTCCAGTCGTCCTGGGTGTCGAAGGCGCCGCCGTCCCACCACTTCAGTCCGGGCAGCCCGCCGTTGTCGGCGATCAGGACGACCTTGCCGCGGGCCCGGCCGAGGGCGGGGAGGGCGTCGCCGATGTGGAACAGCGGGCGCCAGCCCCGTACGTCGAGGTAGTTGTCGAAGATGGCGCGGAAGGTGGCGTCGCTCTCCCCCGAGTACTCCTGCTTCACCCGCATCAGCACGGTCTCCGAGGGGTGCGCGCGCAGGAAGTCGCGGCAGGCGACGAGGACGTCGCCGAACATCATGTTCTGGTACGAGGGCCCGTGGTGGATGGCGAACGAGCCGTCGACGGCCCGGCAGCGGACGTCCAGGAAGCGGATCCCCGAGTCCAGTTGCTGGGCGATGGTGGTGTTCTGGCACTCCGACCAGGGGCCGCCGAAGCGGGCACCGGAGTCGTGGGTGCCGGGAATGGTGAGCGTCCGCAGAGCCCTGGCGTCGTCGAAGCCGGCCATCCAGTCCTGCGGGCCGAGCGCCCGCCGCGGCGCGGCCGCCGCCGGGCCCGGTGCGCCGATGAGAACGGACGCGGAGGCCACCGCCGCGCCCGTGAGGAAACCACGTCTGGTCAAGGACATGCTCGCTGTCTCCTTCGTCGGCCTCCGCGATGTGGGGGGTCGCGGTCGGCACCCGGATGATTGCAGACATGTCCATGACACAGAATGAGTCGGGCGGAAACCGTGGAAAGAGCCGAGGGGCGGCGAACCCAAGCGTGGTCCACCGCCCCTCGGCATGCGCCGGGCTCAGCCGGTCACCGGACGACCGTGATCCGCCCAGTGGCCGGCGGCGCCAGCGGGGCGCCCGGGCTGGAGTGCGCGGCGAAGTAGGCGTTGAGCAGGTCCAGGTCGGACGCGCCCACCAGCTTGTTCTTGTGCTCCTTCAGCACGGCGAAGCCGTCGCCGCCGCCCGCGAGGAACTCGTTCATCGCGACGCGGTAGGTCTTCGCCGGGTCGATCGCCTCACCGTTCAGCTTCACCGAGCTCGTGACGATCCGGTCGGCGCCGGTCTTCGTCATGTCCAGGGTGTAGGTGAAGCCCTCCGAGACCTGAAGGATCTTCGGCGCGGCCTGGTTGGGGCCACTGACCTGCTGCTGCAGAGCGGTGATCAGCTGGGCACCGGTGAGGTCGACCGCCGTCATCATGTTGGTGAACGGCTGCACGGTGAAGGCCTCGCCGTAGGTCACGACGCCGTCGCCCTCACTGCCGGACGCCTTGTGGACCAGGCCGGCACGGATGCCGCCCGGGTTCATCAGCGCGAGCTGCGCGCCGCCCTTGTCGGCCGGGGCCATGCCCTCCAGCTGGGCGTCCGCGATCAGGTTGCCGGCCGGACGCTCGGGCGAGTCGGCGGGGTTCTCGATGTCCGCGGAGATGTAGCCGACGGGCCTGTTGGCGATCGGCGCGGCCAGCGTGTTCCAGCGGTCGATGAGCCCGGTCATGTCCGCGGCCTTGGGCACGTCACGGGTGACGACGTGGTTGGCGGACGCGACGGACGTGCGCACGATGTCGCGGGTACGGCGGTCGTACGTGAGCGTCGTGTCGGTGTAGAGCTTGCCGAACGACGCCGCCGAGGTGACCGTGCGCGGCTTGCCGGACGGGTCCGGGATCGTGCACGCGTACGCCTGGTGGGTGTGGCCGGTGACCAGGGCGTCGACCTGGGGGCTGACCTTCTTGGCGATGTCGACGATCGGGCCGGAGATGCCGTCGCCCGGACCGGGGCTGTCGCAGTCGTAGTTGTACGAGCCGGAGGCCGGCGCACCGCCCTCGTGCAGCAGCGCGACGATCGACTTCACGCCCTTGCGCTCCAGCACCTTGGTGTACTTGTTGATCGTCTCGATCTCGTCGCCGAACTTCAGGCCCTTGATGCCCTCGGCGCTGACGATGTCCGGGGTGCCCTCCAGGGTGACGCCGATGAAGCCGATCCTCACCCCGTTCTTCTCCCAGACGAAGTACGGGTCCAGGACCGGGCGCCCGGACTTCTCGTTGGTGACGTTGGCCGCGAGGTACGGGAAGTCGGCCCCGCGGAAGGTCTTCGGCTTGCCGTTGGCCTTCTTCTCGTAGCAGCCCTCGACCGGGTGGCAGCCGCCGTTCTGCAGCCGGGCGAGCTCCTTGGCCCCCCTCGTCGAACTCGTGGTTGCCGACGGAGGTCACGTCGAGCTTCAGCTTGTTGAGCGCCTCGATCGTCGGCTCGTCGTGGAAGAGACCGGAGAGCATCGGCGAGGCGCCGACCATGTCGCCGGCCGCGGCCGTGATCGAGTACCTGTTGCCCTTGCGTGCCTCGCGCAGATGCGTGGCGAGGTACTCGGCGCCGCCCGCGTCGATGGTGCGGGTGGTGCCGTCCTCGTTGGTGTGGGTGACCCGGCCCGCCGAACCTGACGGCGGCTGCAGGTTGCCGTGCAGGTCGTTGAAGGACAGCAGCTGGACGTCGACGGTGCGGCCGTAACCGTGTCCGTGGTCGTGGCCGTGTCCCTTGCCGCGCTCGTGAGCCCCGGCGGGCATCGCGGCGACCAGTGCGCCGACGGTGGTCAGTCCGGCGGCGGCCGCGAGTACGCGGCGGCGCTTCTGGCGTGATGTCGCTGACATCTGTCCCCTTGTCAGTTCAGCGTGAAACGACTGTCCTCAGCCGGGCAGCCTAGAGTCAACGCGCGTAGCGCGACAGGGGGTACCGGGTTACGAGCTGGTATCCGATCGGGTTCGGCCCGGCGCCGTACCCTCGTCGTATGACTGACGCAGCTCCCGCAGCCATCGAGCCCGGCCGGCAGATCAAGACCCTCGACGAGCTCACCCCCGAGCTGGCCGACGACGTGCTCGGCCTGCTGTCCGTCGCCGCCCGGGCCGACGGGGTGCAGGCCGTCTCCGAACAGGGCCGGCTGTATCTGCGCCACGGCCGTCGCGAGGGGGTACGGCACTTCGTGCTCACCGTCGCCGGGGACCTCCGCGGATATGCCCAACTGGAGGGAACCGACCCGGTGGAGGCCCCCGCGGCCGAGCTGGTCGTCCATCCGGCGCACCGCGGCCGCGGCCACGGCCGGGCCCTCGGCAACGCGCTGCTCGGCGCGTCCGGCAAGCGGCTGCGGATGTGGGCGCACGGCGGCAAGTCCGCGGCCCGCCATCTCGCCCAGGTGCTCGGCCTGACCCTGTTCCGTGAACTGCGCCAGCTGCGGCGCCCGTTGAGCCCGCTCGACATCGCGGAACCAACCCTTCCGGAAGGCGTGACGGTCCGCACCTTCGTCCCCGGCCAGGACGACTCCGCCTGGCTCGCGGTCAACTCCTCCGCCTTCGCCCACCACCCCGAGCAGGGCTCGATCACCCAGCGCGACCTCGACGACCGCAAGGAGGAGGCCTGGTTCGACCCCAAGGGCTTCTTCCTCGCCGAGCGCGGGGGCGAGATCGTCGGCTTCCACTGGACGAAGCTCCACGCCGAGGACCAGCTCGGCGAGGTGTACGTACTGGGCATCCGCCCCGACGCCCAGGGCACCGGTCTCGGCAAGGCCCTCACCGCGGTCGGGCTGCGCCACCTCGCGGCACAGGGGGTGCCGACGGCGATGCTGTACGTCGACGCGGACAACCCGGCGGCCCTGCGGGTGTACGAACGGCTCGGCTTCACCACGCACGAGGTGGACCTGATGTACCGCACGGAGACCTGAGCGGCCCGTACCGCGCGGGCGAGCCCGTCCGCACGGCGGCGGGACCGGATCGACCGGCGCAGCGGCATCGCCCCCTACCTCCAGATCGTCCAGCGGACGAAGCAGGCCCTGCGGCTCGGTCTGGTGGACGGGGGTCACCCCATCCGCGCGGGCGGTGGGCACGGCACACGAGGCGCCCGGGGGTATCCCGTACGTCATGTTCCCGTTACCGGCCATTCAGGGACCCTTGCAACCCTCACGGAATGCAGCCCGCTGTGCCCCCCGCCCCGCGGAACGGGCGTTCCCACCCCACCAGGCCCCGCTCCGGCGCGCCCGGTCACCCTTTTGCGCGGAACAATGGGTCCATGAGTCAGCAGCCCGCCGAGGTACCGGTCCAGAACGCCCAGCCGTCCGTCGGATCCATCGCAGCGCACCGCCCCCACACGGTGTCCGGCGCGGTCTCCGACCTGGAGCCCGACATCGACGCCGACCTCGACGCCTACGAGGCCGAACCGGAGGACGCGGAGCTGCCCCAGGGCCGTTTCCTGGACCGCGAGCGCAGCTGGCTCGCGTTCAACGAACGGGTCCTGGAACTCGCCGAGGACCCCGGCACACCCCTCCTCGAACGGGCGAACTTCCTGGCGATCTTCGCGTCGAACCTGGACGAGTTCTTCATGGTCCGGGTGGCCGGACTGAAGCGCCGCATCGCGACCGGCGTCGCCACCCGCTCCGCCTCCGGGCTGCAGCCCCGCGAGGTCCTGGAGCTGATCTGGAACCGCTCCCGTGAGCTCATGGCCCGGCACGCCGCCTGCTTCCAGCAGGACGTCGCCCCGGCCCTCGCCGACGAGGGCATCCACCTCATCCGCTGGCCCGAGCTCACGGAGAAGGAACAGGCCCGCCTGTTCACCCTCTTCCGCCAGCAGATCTTCCCGGTGCTCACCCCGCTCGCCGTGGACCCCGCGCACCCCTTCCCGTACATCTCGGGCCTGTCCCTGAACCTCGCCGTGGTCGTCCGCAACCCGGTCAGCGGCCACCGCCACTTCGCCCGGGTGAAGGTGCCGCCGCTGCTGTCCCGCTTCCTGGAGGCCTCGCCCCAGCGGTACGTGCCGCTGGAGGACGTCATCGCGGCCCACCTGGAGGAGCTGTTCCCCGGCATGGAGGTGCTCGCGCACCACATGTTCCGGGTGACCAGGAACGAGGACCTCGAGGTCGAGGAGGACGACGCCGAGAACCTTCTCCAGGCCCTGGAGAAGGAGCTGCTGCGCCGGCGCTTCGGCCCGCCGGTCCGGCTGGAGGTCGAGGAGTCCATCGACCCGTACGTGCTGGACCTGCTCGTCCGGGAGCTGAAGATCTCGGAGTCCGAGGTCTACCCGCTGCCCGGCCCGCTGGACCTGACGGGCCTGTTCGGGATCGTCTCGCTCGACCGGCCCGAGCTGAAGTACCCGAAGTTCATCGCCGGCACCCACCGCGACCTCGCCGAGGTCGAGTCGGCTTCGGCGCCCGACATCTTCGCCGCGCTGCGGGAGCGGGACGTACTCCTGCACCACCCGTACGACTCCTTCTCCACCTCCGTCCAGGCCTTCCTGGAGCAGGCGGCGGCCGATCCGGACGTCCTCGCGATCAAGCAGACGCTGTACCGGACCTCCGGGAAGTCCCCGATCGTGGACGCCCTGATCGACGCCGCCGAGTCCGGCAAACAGGTCCTCGTCCTGGTGGAGATCAAGGCCCGCTTCGACGAGCAGGCCAACATCAAGTGGGCCCGGAAGCTGGAGGAGGCGGGCTGCCACGTGGTCTACGGCCTCGTCGGCCTGAAGACCCACTGCAAGCTGTCGCTCGTAGTGCGCCAGGAGGGCGACGTCCTGCGCCGCTACTCGCACGTCGGCACCGGCAACTACCATCCCAAGACCGCCCGGCTGTACGAGGACCTCGGGCTGCTCACCGCGGACCCGCAGGTCGGCGCCGACCTCTCCGACCTGTTCAACCGGCTCTCCGGCTACTCGCGCCGCGAGACGTACCGCCGGCTGCTCGTCGCCCCGAAGTCGCTGCGCGACGGCCTCGTCGCCCGGATCAACAAGGAGATCGTCCACCACCGGGCCGGCCGCCCCGCCTACGTCCGCATCAAGGTCAACTCGATGGTCGACGAGGCGATCATCGACGCCCTGTACCGGGCCTCCCGGGCCGGCGTCCCGGTGGACGTCTGGGTCCGCGGGATCTGCGCGATCCGGCCGGACGTCCCCGGCCTGTCCGAGAACATACGGGTCCGTTCCGTCCTCGGCCGCTTCCTCGAGCACTCCCGGATCTTCGCCTTCGGCAACGGCGGCGAACCCGAGGTGTGGATCGGCAGCGCCGACATGATGCACCGCAACCTCGACCGCCGTATCGAGGCACTCGTCCGGGTCACGGACCCGGCCCACCGCGCGGCCCTGACCCGGCTGCTGGAGACCGGCATGTCCGACTCCACCTCGTCCTGGCACCTCGGCCCGGACGGCGAGTGGAGCCGTCACGCCACGGACGCGGACGGACAGCCACTGCGAAACATCCAGGAGACGCTCATAGACGCCCGGAGGCGCCGGCGTGCACAACCATGACCTTCCGCCGGCGCCTCGGGGGGCCGGCGCCGACCAGGTCCTGGCCGGATATCTGCAGAACCAGGCCGGCGACTTCCTCCGCAGTCTGCGGCTGCACGGCGAGAGCGGTGCGGACACGCAGGGCGCGGCGGAGGCCGCCCGGGCCCTGCGGCGGGCCGCACGCCGCATCCGCGGCACCCTGCACACCTTCCGTCCCCTGCTGGACCAGGTCTGGGCGGACCAACTGCGCACCGAGCTCGCCTGGCTGTCCGGGGTCCTCGCCGAGGAGCACGCCTGTACGGCACGGCTGACCCGGCTGCTCGACGCCCTGGCCCGGCTCTCGGGCACCCAGCCGGTGCCGGCGGCCCGGGCCGCGGACGGCGACGCCGGAGCCGGGGCACCCTCGGACGACGCTCCGGCGGCCCCCGCCGAGCGGCCACCCGCCACCGAACGGCCCGGCCGCGGCGCCCTCACCGTTGGCGGCGCCCGTGCCGGGGCACTGCTGGAACGGCAGCTGACACTCGGGCGCACCCGGGCCCACTCGGCCGCCCTCCAGGCGCTCGGCTCCGCACGGTTCCACGCGGTCGCGGACGCCGTCGCCCTGCTCGCCTCCGAGGTACCGCTGGCCACGCCCGCCGGGGCGCCCGGTGCCGCCCTCGCGGCGCACGCGGGGGTCGCCGAGCGCAGGCTGCTCGACGCGGTCACCGCACTGCCGCTGACCCGCGCGGCCCACCCGTACAACGCGGAGGCCCTGGTCCACGGCCTCGCCACCGCCTCCGCGGGCGAGGCGCAGGACGCCCCCTGGCACCAGGTGCGGCACCTGCTGCGGCTCCACCGCTACGCCCAGGAGGTGCTGTCCGCGGAGGACGGCACCGGCCCCGGCCGGCGGCTCACCGCCGCGGGCCGCACCCTCGACCGGCACCGCGACGCCGCCGAGGCGGCGGCCGCGGCCGCCTCGGCGGCCCGCACGCCCCGTATCGCGCCGGCCACTGCGTACGCCCTCGGCGTGCTCCACGCCGACCAGCGCCACGAGGTCGAGGCCGCCCGCTTCGCCTTCCAGCGGACATGGCTGGAAGCACCCCCCGGAAAGGACGGGCCCCGGGACGAGCACGCGCTGGCCGCGCCATGAGCACCGCTCCCGACGGCACCGTCCTCGCGGCCGGCTGCGTCCTGTGGCGCCGCTCACCGCAGGCGGCCGGGGGCATCGAGATCTGCCTGGTCCACCGCCCCAGGTACGACGACTGGTCGCACCCGAAGGGCAAGCTCAAGCGGGGCGAACCGGCCCTCGAGGGGGCGCTGCGCGAGGTCCGCGAGGAGACCGGGCACCAGGGGGTCCCGGGTCCGGTCCTGCCGACGGTCCGCTACCTCGTCGCCGGCCGCCCCAAGCAGGTCAGCTACTGGGCCGCCGAAGCCCCCTCGCCCGGTGACTTCACCCCCGGCCACGAGGTCGACCGCATCGCCTGGCTGCCCCCGGACGCCGCCCGCCGCCGGGTCACCGAACCGCGCGACCGGACCCTCGTCGACGCCCTGCTGAAGGCCATCGGCACGCGCTGACCGGGGGAACCCCACTCCGTCCGGAAGCCCGCGGAACCCACCGCACCGGCACCACCGCGGCGTCCGGTCGCGTTCCGCCCGGCCGCAGCCGGCTCGCGCCATCGCCGAGCCGTTGCCCGCGACGCCGTGCCCGCCGGAGCCGGAGGTCACGCCCCGATAAAGGCGGAACTTCTTCGTCTGGCAGGGTTCACCTCCCGTTCACCACGCCCCGTCGGCCGCTTCACCTGATCTGCCTAATTTCGGGCTTACCCGGTGACCGGCAGAGTGCCGCGCCACCCACCCCGACACACGCCGCCGTAGAACGACGCGGGCAGACCGAGCCCCGTCCGCGACCCGGCGGCTTCTGGAAGGAACACCCGAAAGTGAAGCTTCAGCGCAAGAACGGGCTTCGCGCCACCGCGCTCGGCGCCCTCGCCGTGTCCGGCGCACTGGTCCTCACGGCGTGTGGTTCGGACGACAACACCGGCGGCACCGGCGGCACCGGCGAGAAGACGAGCGCCGCGTCGAACATCAAGTGCGACGACGCCAAGGGCCAGCTGATGGCGTCCGGGTCCAGCGCGCAGAAGAACGCCATGGACCTGTGGGTCAAGAACTACATGGCCGCCTGCACCGGCGTCGAGGTCAACTACAAGTCCTCCTCCTCCGGTGAGGGCATCGTGGCCTTCAACCAGGGCACCGTCGGCTTCGCCGGCTCGGACTCGGCCCTGAAGCCCGACGAGGTCGCCGAGTCCAAGAAGGTCTGCAAGACCGGTCAGGGCATCAACCTGCCCATGGTCGGTGGCCCGATCGCCATCGGCTACAACCTGCCCGGCGTCGACAGCCTCGTCCTGGACGCCCCGACCGTCGCCAAGATCTTCGACACGAAGATCAAGAAGTGGAACGACCCGGCGATCGCCAAGCTGAACCCGGGCGTCAAGCTCCCCGACACCACCATCCAGGCCTTCCACCGCTCCGAGGACTCCGGCACCACCCAGAACCTCGGCAAGTACCTCGGCAAGGCCGCCCCGAGCGACTGGAAGTACGAGGCCGAGAAGAAGTGGCCCGCCCCGGGCGGCCAGGCGGCCCAGGGCTCCTCCGGTGTCGCGGCCCAGGTCAAGCAGGTCCCGGGCGCCATCGGCTACTTCGAGCTCTCCTACGCCAAGTCGCAGAACATCCCGGCGGTCTCCATCGACACCGGCGCCTCCGCGCCGGCCGAGGCCACCTCCGAGAACGCGTCCAAGGCCATCGCCGCCGCCAAGATCAAGGGCACCGGCAAGGACCTGGCGCTCGACCTCGACTACACCACCAAGGCCGAGGGCGCCTACCCGATCGTCCTGGTGACCTACGAGGTCGTCTGCGACACGGGCAACAAGCCCGAGACGCTCGGCACGGTCAAGTCCTTCCTCAGCTACGCGGCCTCGGACGAGGGCCAGAAGATCCTCACCGACGCCGGCTACGCCCCGATCCCGACCGAGATCAACGCCAAGGTCCGCGAGACGGTCAACGGCCTCTCGTAACCGACCGGCGTCCGCGACGGCGACGGCCGGCCCGGGGAACCACTCCGGGCCGGCCTCCCCGCCGTCACCCTCCGGTGCACCGCCGCCAGGGGAACCGCGACCCGCGGGCCCTTCCCCCACCCAGACCGGAAAGATCATGGCTTCCACCACACCCACAGAGACACCACCGGCACCTCCGGCCGCCACCCGCCGCGCCGCGTCCACCGGCCGCGTGGGGGACAAGGTCTTCCTTGGCCTCTCCCGTGGATCGGGCATCCTGCTGCTCGCGATCATGGCGTCGATCGCCGTGTTCCTCGGCTACCGCGCGGCCCTGGCCATATCCAAGGACGAAGGCAACTTCCTCACCACCTTCGACTGGAACCCCGCGGGCGACCCGCCCGTCTTCGGCATCGCCGTCCTGCTCTTCGGCACCGTCGTCAGCTCGATCATCGCGATGGCCATCGCGGTCCCGATCGCCGTCGGCATCGCCCTCTTCATCTCCCACTACGCGCCCCGCAAGGTCGCCGCCCCGCTCGCCTACGTGGTCGACCTGCTGGCCGCCGTGCCGTCGATCATCTACGGCATCTGGGGAGCCCTCTTCCTCGTCCCCTACCTCGGGGGGCTGAACCTCTGGCTCGACGAGTACCTGGGCTGGACGTACGTCTTCGACAAGACCGAGGTCGGCGTCGCCCGCTCCCTCTTCACCGTCGGCATCCTCCTCGCGATCATGATCCTGCCGATCGTGACCAGCGTGAGCCGGGAGGTCTTCCTCCAGGTCCCGCGGATGAACGAGGAGGCCGCCCTGGCGCTCGGCGCCACCCGCTGGGAGGTCATCCGCATGTCGGTGCTCCCCTTCGGCCGCTCCGGCGTCATCTCCGCCTCGATGCTGGGCCTCGGCCGCGCGCTCGGCGAGACGATGGCCGTCGCCACGGTGCTCTCCCCGAGCTTCCTCATCTCGCTCCACGTCCTGGACCCCGGCGGGGGGACGTTCGCCCAGAACATCGCCGCGAAGTTCGACGAGGCCAACGAGTTCGGCCGGGACGCCCTGATCGCCTCCGGTCTGGTCCTCTTCGTGCTCACCCTGCTGGTCAACGGCGCCGCACGCCTGATCATCGCGCGCCGCAAGGAATACTCGGGGGCGAACGCCTGATGAGCCACTCAACCATCAAGGACACGCGCACCACCGAGCCCGCCCCGCGCCGTGGGAACACCCTGAGCCGCCGCGGACTGCCCCGCTGGGCCCAGCCCGCCTTCGCGATCGTCTCCGTCGCCCTCGGCTGCAGCCTCGGCATGGCCGCCGGCTGGGAGAGCCGCGTCCAGTGGGGCCTGATCTCCGCCCTGCTGTTCGTCGTCATCTCCTACGCGACCACCTCGGCCGTCGAGAACCGCCGCCAGGCGAAGGACCGCCTCGCCACCAGCGTCGTCTGGGTGTGCTTCGTCCTCGCCGTGATCCCGCTGCTCTCCCTGATCTGGGTGACGATCAGCCGCGGTATGAAGGCCCTCGACGGCTACTTCCTCACCCACTCGATGGCCGGCGTCCCCGGCTTCGAGCCCGGCGGCGGCGTCTACCACGCCCTGATCGGCACCCTGGAGCAGGTCGGTCTCGCGACCCTGATCTCCGTGCCCGTCGGCCTGCTGACCGCCGTCTACCTGGTGGAGTACGGCAAGGGCGGCCTGGCCAAGGCCGTGACTTTCTTCGTCGACGTCATGACCGGCATCCCGTCGATCGTCGCCGGCCTCTTCATCCTCTCGATCATGCTGCTCGCCGGCTGGGCCCCGTCCGGGTTCATGGGCTCGCTCGCCCTGACCATCCTGATGATCCCGGTCGTCGTCCGGTCCACCGAGGAGATGCTGAAGCTCGTCCCGAACGAGCTGCGCGAGGCCTCCCTCGCCCTCGGCGTCCCGAAGTGGCGGACGATCACCAAGGTCGTCATCCCGACCGCCGTGGGCGGCATCTCGACCGGTGTGATGCTGGCCGTCGCCCGCATCGCGGGTGAGACCGCGCCGATCATGCTGCTCGTCTTCGGCAGCCAGCTGATCAACACCAACCCCTTCGAAGGCGCCCAGTCCTCGCTCCCCTTCTACATCTGGGAGCAGTACCGGGTCGGCAGCGAGGCGTCCTACGACCGCGCCTGGGCCGCCGCCCTCGTACTGATCGCCTTCGTCATGATCCTCAACCTGGTGGCCCGCGGCATCGCCCGCTGGAAGGCCCCGAAGACCGGCCGCTGAGCGCGCGGCGATTTGGAAGTGACTGAGTAATGGCCAAGCGAATCGACATCAGCGGACTGTCCGCCTTCTACGGCTCCCACAAGGCGATCGAGGACATCTCGATGACCGTGGAGCCCCGTTCGGTGACGGCCTTCATCGGCCCCTCCGGCTGCGGCAAGTCGACGTTCCTGCGCACCCTGAACCGGATGCACGAGGTCACCCCCGGCGGCCGCGTCGAGGGCAAGGTGATGCTGGACGACGAGAACCTGTACGGCAAGGACGTCGACGCCGTCGCGGTGCGGCGCACCGTCGGCATGGTGTTCCAGCGCCCCAACCCGTTCCCCACCATGTCGATCTTCGACAATGTGGCCGCGGGCCTGCGGCTGAACGGCTCGTACAGGAAGACCCAGCTCAACGAGATCGTCGAGCGCTCCCTCCGGGGCGCGAACCTCTGGAACGAGGTCAAGGACCGCCTCAACAAGCCCGGCTCGGGCCTCTCCGGCGGTCAGCAGCAGCGTCTGTGCATCGCCCGGGCGATCGCGGTCGAGCCGGACGTCCTGCTGATGGACGAGCCCTGCTCGGCGCTCGACCCGATCTCCACCCTGGCGATCGAGGACCTGATCGGCGAGCTGAAGGAGCGCTTCACGATCGTCATCGTGACGCACAACATGCAGCAGGCGGCGCGCGTCTCCGACCGCACCGCGTTCTTCAACCTCGCGGCGGTCGGTCAGCCCGGCAAGCTCATCGAGATAGACGAGACGGAGCGGATCTTCTCCAATCCGTCCGTCCAGGCGACCGAGGACTACATCTCGGGCCGCTTCGGCTGAGCACCCCGTACTGCCCTGCGGTGCTGCATGGCGGTGCCACCGCAGGGCGAACGGTCGGCCCCCTCTCATCCGAGCGGGGGCCGACGTCTTGTCTCCCGGCGGTCTGCGGGACCGCCTCCCGTGCACGGGGCGTCACGCGTACGCCCACGCCCCGCCCCTTCGCCGCCGGAGCCGCACGCCCGGCGCGGGCCGGCACCACCCAGCGGCACGTCGGGGGCCCTCCGGACGAAGTGCGGGTGAGTTCGGGGGCGGGCACACCGGCCGCGCGCACGGAAACGCCGCGCCCCGGAACGGAGCGCGGCGTTTCGCGAGACCTCACACCGCGGTCGGCGCGGCCCCACGCCGTACTAGCCGAACGCCAGGTTCACGATCCAGAAGCTCAGCGCGGCGACCAACGCCGCGGCCGGCATGGTGATGAACCACCCCATCACGATGTTCTTCGCGACGCCCCAGCGCACCGCGTTCACCCGCTTCGTCGCCCCGACACCCATGATCGCCGAGGTGATCACATGGGTCGTGGAGATCGGCGCGTGGAAGAGGAACGCCGAGCCGAACATGATCGACGCACCGGTCGTCTCCGCCGCGAACCCCTGCGGCGGGTCCAGCTCGATGATCTTGCGGCCGAGGGTCCGCATGATGCGCCAGCCTCCCGCGTAGGTACCGAGCGACAGCATCACCGCACAGGCGACCTTCACCCACACCGGGATGGGGTCGCCGTAGTCCTCGACATCGGCGATGACCAGGGCCATCACCACGATGCCCATGGTCTTCTGCGCGTCCTGGAGACCATGGCCGAGGGCCATGCCCGCCGCGGACACGGTCTGGGCTATGCGAAAGCCCCGCTTCGCCTTCGCCGGGTTGGCCCGCCGGAAGATCCACATGATCGCGGTCATCACGAGGTAGCCGAAGACCAGACCGACCACGGGCGAGACGAACATCGGGATGACGACCTTGTCCAGCACCCCGCCCCAGATGACCTCGGTGCCACCCGCCAGCGCCGCACCCACCATGCCGCCGAAGAGGGCGTGCGAGGACGACGAGGGCAGACCGAAGTACCAGGTGATCAGGTTCCAGATGATCGCGCCGACCAGCGCGGCGAACAGGATGCCCATGCCCCGGTCGCCCTTGGGCGTCGCGATCAGGCCCTCGCTGACGGTCTTGGCCACGCCGCTGCCGAGGAACGCGCCCGCGAGGTTCATCACCGCGGCCATCGCCAGGGCGGCGCGCGGGGTCAGGGCACGCGTCGACACGGAGGTGGCGATCGCGTTCGCCGAGTCGTGGAAGCCGTTGGTGTACGTGAAGAAGAGCGCGACCCCGATGGTCACGACCAGCGCAAAGGTGTCCACGTCCGCTCAGGACTCCTTGACCGCGATGGTCTCCACCGTGTTGGCCACGTGCTCGAACGCGTCCGCGGCCTCTTCGAGAACGTCGACGATCTGCTTGAGCTTGAGGACCTCGATGGCGTCGTACTTGCCGTTGAAGAGGTGCGCGAGGAGCTTGCGGTGGATCTGGTCCGCCTGGTTCTCCAGACGGTTCACCTCGATCCAGTACTCGGTGAGGTTGTCCATCGTCCGCAGGTGCGGCATGGCCTCCGCCGTCAGCTCCGCGGCCCGGGCCAGCACCTCGATCTGCTGCTCGACACCCTTCGGCAACTCCTCGATGTTGTAGAGGACGACCAGATCGACGGCCTCCTCCATGAAGTCCATGATGTCGTCCAGCGACGACGCGAGGGAATAGATGTCCTCACGGTCGAAGGGCGTGATGAACGAGGAGTTCAGCTGATGGAAGATCGCATGGGTGGCGTCGTCCCCGGCGTGCTCCGCTGCGCGCATCCGTTCCGCGATCTCGGCCCGGGCGGGACCGTCCGCTCCGAGCAGTTCCATCAGGAGTTTCGAGCCCGTGACGATGTTGTCCGCGGACGCGGCGAACATGTCGTAGAAGCTCGTCTCCCTGGGGGTCAGACGAAATCGCACGTGGGGTCCTCGGGGTACTGGGTCTTCGGTCAGGCTGATGCTAGGCGCATCGTCCGGCCACGGCTAACCGGCGTCCCCTCAGTGTCGCCCATCGAGAAGAGAGAGCAGCACGGGGCCCTGCCCGAACCGCCAGGGATCGGTACCATATACCCACGAGGGGTATACCGGACAGGTCTGCGGGAGGACCGATGACGACCACGGACACGGCCGGCGGGCTTCCGGTCACGGCACACGAGGAATCCAGCCACGACCAGGGCGTCCACGGCTACCACAAGCAGAAGGACGAGCACCTCAAACGGCTGCGCCGGATCGAGGGCCAGATCCGCGGACTGCAGCGCATGGTCGACGAGGACACGTACTGCATCGACATACTCACGCAGGTCTCCGCTTCCACCAAGGCTCTGCAGTCCTTCGCGCTGCAGCTGCTGGAGGAGCACTTGCGCCACTGCGTCGCCGACGCCGCACTCAAGGGCGGCGACGAGATCGACGCGAAGGTCGAGGAGGCGACGAAGGCGATCGCCCGCATGATGCGGACGTGACCCCCGCCCGCCGGAGGGCCGGAGCGGGCGGTCGTGCCGGCCGGCCTCACCCTCCGTCGGCCGCGATCACATGGACGTTCAGCACCTCGTCGATCCGGTCGGGGCTGAGCCGTTCCCCGTCCGCCGCGGAGGCCGCGATCATCAACTCACCGCACAACTCGATCTCGGCGAGGGCGACGTGGTCCTGCACTGTCGGCGTACTGACGGGAGCCACGTGCATTCACCCCTTCCGGCCGGTGTCGGCTTCCTAGCGTAGGGAGCGGAACACACACCGCGCATGGCACGTCCGGACCATTTACCGCCCCCTCGATGCCTACATCCGGACCCGGCCGGCGTAGATGTCGCCCCGGTCGGGGAGCCGCACCACGACGGGAGCACCGAACTCGTACAGCAGGGTCGTGGACGCCACGGCCACCGTTCTGCCCTGGTTCGCGAAGCTGAACTGATGACGCACCTTGCGCAGCCGCCCCTCGGAGTCGAGATAGGCGTCGAAGGGCACGGCGTCCTGGGCGAACCCCTTCGCCGCCGCGGCGAGCGCCCCCCGCGCGTGCGGGGACGCGACCCTGGCGGCGTTCGCGAGGTCCGTGATGCCGCGGTAGTGGGTGACCCGCACCCCCGCCAGGTCCTCGTGCCCGACGACGGTCGCGCTCCGCGCCCCGCGCAGCAACTCGGCCGCGGCGGCCGGATCGGTCGCACCGCCGGTGACGAGATTGCCGTCCGTCAGCGTGGTCGTGTCCACCCTGACCCATTTGTCCGGCGGCACCCCGGCACCGCGGTCCTTCATGTACAGGGCGCCGGGAGCGAGCAGTTCGGTGATCGGCTGATGACCGCTGGAACCGGCCGGGTCCTTGGGGAGGACGACGCGCAGCCGGCCCATGGCACGCCGGAAGTCGTACCCGCCCTCGCCGCGAATGGTGACCCGGGTCCCGCCGGCGGCCGTCTCCATGGCGGTACGGGCCTTCGCAGTACCGGCCTCGGCCAGTACGTCGGCGGCCTTCCTGACGGTGAGAAGGGGATCCGCACCGGCTCGGGCGTCGGCCACGGCGTCCCCGCCGCCCGAGCAGCCCGCGGTCCCGGCCACACCCATCACGGCGGCAGCGGCACATGCGCCGCGCCTGAGCCAGTGCTGCTGCACCACCATCGCCTGTCAACCCCCAACACGCTCGCCGCTGCTCCGCATAACGACCGGTACCGTGGAAGGGTGCGCTCGTCCGCCCACCACACCACGACCGTCGAACGGGGTTCGTTCGCGCTGGCCCGCTGCTCGTGCGGCTGGACGGGACCCGCCCGGCGCTCCCGGGAACGCGCCCGCACGGATGCGAGAGCGCATGAGGCGGCGACGCCCGCCGGGGCCTGAACGGACTCGGCCCGCCGGCGCCCCGGCCGCCCGGACGCGGGGGCGATATACGGGGGCTGCCGCACGGAAGGGTCCCGCCGTCGGGAAAGCCGGGACCGGCGCTCATGCCGGGAGGTCGCGTGGCCGGCGAGGGGGTCGGGAGGACGGCGGGGAGCCGGGGCGGCCGACGGTCCGAGAGACCGCGAGACGGTCCCGAACCGGCGGTCGGGCCGGGGAAGTCCGGGTTCCGGGGCGGGGCCGGCCCGCCGGAGGACCCCGGCCTGCTACGCAGCCAGGTCGTTGCGCCCGAGCCGGGCTACGGGCTCCGGAATGTCGAGCATCTCGTGCTGCTGATCCGGCGTCACCGCCCGGCGCGACCGTACGAGCCGGCCCGCGACACCCGAGCGGGAGACCGCCGACACCAGCGGGGTGAGCAGGGCCTGCGCCGGCGGGGCGAGGAGCAGCACCACGGCCGTGCCGAGCGCGAACCCGCCGACGACGTCGGTCGGGTAGTGGACGCCCATGTACACCCGGCAGAAGCCCTCGGCGAGCGCGAGGCCGATCGCCGCGAACCCGAACCGGCGGTTCGCGACGAACACCCCGACACCGATGGCCATCGCCATCGTGGAGTGGTCGCTGACGAAGGAGAAGTCGGTCTTGCCCGCGACCAGGACCTCCAGCCCCTGGTGGTCCAGGAACGGCCTCGGCCGTTCCACGAACCCGCGGATGGGCACATTGACCAGCAGAGCGACGCCGGCGGCCAGGGGCGCCCAGACCAGCGCGGCCACCCCGGCGACCGAGTCCTCGGCCGTGCCGCTCCGGCGCACACTCCACCAGCACCACAGCGCCACGAGGACGAGGGCGAGCATGATGCCGTACTCGCCGACGAATCCCATGACGCGGTCGAACCACGGCGGAGCCGACCGGGCCAGTCCGTTGATGTCGTAGAGCAGGCCGACATCCGGATTCACGCCGTCGAGTGCGAGTCCAGCCATCTGCTGCGGCCCCTTGCCTGTGTGTCGCCAGCCGCGGCGCACGCCCGTGTGCGCCGCATTCCGAGCCCCCCGTGGTCGGTGCGGTGTGTACGTACTGCTCCGGTCCAGGGAACGACCCGTTCCGCGCGTACGTTCCTCTCTCCACGAAACGATCACCATGACGTTATCGAAGAGTGATGCGCCGTCGCAGTCCGGGCCGGGGCCCCGACGGAGGCAGCCGGCCACGGCCGACGCCCCGTCAGCAGGACGTCAGACGGAGGGCCGTGGCGGAGTGGGCAGCGCCTCGGCACCGTCCTTGGTCACCCGTGTCGCACCGAAGTAGTCCGGGGTGTCGATCCTGTCGAACCGGATCACCGCCCCGGTGTACGGAGCGTTGATCATATAGCCCCCGCCGACGTACAGCCCGACGTGCCTGATCGCCCGTGAGTTGGTCGGATCGTCGGAGAAGAACACCAGGTCCCCGGGCAGAAGTTCGTCCCTCGACGGATGCGGCCCCGCGTTGTACTGGTCGTTGGCCACGCGCGGCAGCTCGATCCCGACGGTGCGGTACGCGGCCTGCGTCAGGCCGGAGCAGTCGAACCGGCCGCCCTGCTCCGGTGTCCCGTTCCCGCCCCAGAGGTACTTCGTGCCGAGCTTCCGCTGGGCGAAGTAGATGGCCCCGGCCGCCTGCCGCGACGGCTCCACCCGCCCCACCGGCCTGGCGAAGCTCTTCTCCAGCGTCCGGATGACCTTCACGTAGTTCCGCGTCTCCTTGTACGGCGGAACACCGCCGTACTTGATCACGGCGTACGCGCCCGCGTTGTACGCGGCGAGCATGTTGTCCGTCGGGTCACCGGGCGCCTTCCTCACATACCCCGCGAGCTTGCAGTCGTACGAGGCCGCCGACGGGATCGCGTCCGCCGGGTCCCACACGTCCCGGTCGCCGTCACCGTCCCCGTCGACGCCGTGCGCGGCCCAGGTGCCGGGGATGAACTGGGCGATGCCCTGTGCGGCGGCGTGGCTCCGGGCCCGCGGGTTCCAGCCGGACTCCTGGTACAGCTGCGCGGCGAGCAGGGCCGGGTTGATGGCCGGGCACAGATTGCCCCACTTCTGCACCAGCGGCTGGTACAGGGCGGGTACCGCTCCCTTGGCCAGCGCCACGGCCCCCTTCGCACCACCGCCGAGCCCGGCGGCCGCGGAGAAGGTCCCGACGACGAGCAGGGCGACGAAGCTCAGACAGAGCCCGACGGCCCCGCCCGCGAGGAGCCACGCCTTACGCACCGTCAATCACCCTCCGCCGCACGGCAGTCCACCGCTCGTCAGTGTAGGTGGGGAGGGCCCGCCTCAGGGGGCGCACGAGGGGGTCGGTGAAGCACGGGCGGCGAGCGCCGACCGGAGAGCCGTCCGACCGGAGAGCCGGCCGAGCGGACCGTGAGGGCGGGGGCGGCCGAGCGGACCGTGAGGGCGGGGGCGGCCGAGCGGACCGTGAGGGCGGGGGCGGCCGAGCGGAGGGTGAGCCGGAGGGCTGTTCCGGCCGGTTACCCGCAGGTAGCGTGTGGCCCGTACACATGTCTGCGAGAGGCGGCCCGTCATGGGGGAACACCAGGCGTTCTACGAGCGGATCTCCGACAACCGCTTCGCGCCGACCGAACACACCCGCGGCCCCTGGGACGCCGGATCACAGCACGCCGGCCCGCCGGCCGCGCTGCTCGGCCGCGCCATGGAGGAGCGGCAGGGCGCGCGAACCGACATGCGGCTCACGCGCATGACCTACGAGATCGTCCGCCCCGTGCCGATCCGGCCGCTGGAGGTCACCACGACCGTCCTGCGGACCGGGCGCGGCGTGGAGCTCGTCGAGGCGGCACTGGCTCCCGAGGACGGGGCGCCGGTGATGTTCGCCCGCGGTCTGCGCATCCGCACGCTCGCCGAGCCGGGACCGGCGGTCGCCGAGGGACCGCAGGTGCCGTCACCCGGGGAGACCGCCGGGACGCCCTTCTTCGCCGTGCCGTGGGACGTCGGCTACCACACGTCCATGGACACCCGGTTCACCGAGGGGACCTTCCGGGAGCAGGGCCCCGGAACCTGCTGGATGCGGATGAGGATGCCGCTCGTCGCGGGCGAGGCGATCCGCCCGCTGGACCGCGTCCTGGTCGCCGCCGACTCCGGCAACGGCATCAGCAACGTGCTCGACTTCGAGCGGCATGTGTTCGTCAACGCGGATCTGACGGTCCATCTGCACCGGCATCCGGCCGGCGAATGGGTCTGCGTCGAGGCGCGCACGAGCGTCGACCCGGCCGGCATCGGCCTGGCGGACGCCCGACTGCACGACGAGAAGGGCCCGATCGGCCGCAGCGCCCAGAGCCTCTTCGTCGCCCCTCGCTGAAGCCCGCCACCGGGACGCGACGGCTCGGTCCCGGCCCCGGCCGACCCCGGAGGGGTGGTCTGGACCAGCCATGGTTACGCTGTGTCACGCAGCCAGGAAGGCTGTGCACCATCCCGCCGTTCGACCGACGTCGGGACGACCAGCACCAGGAGCAACAAGTGCAGAACATCCAGAACGCGGGGACAGGCGTCAAGACGGCGGGCCGCAACGGCGACGCCGGGGGAACCATCGCCGCCGTGATCGTCATCGCCCTCATCGCCGTGGCCATCGGGCTGCTCGGCTACATGGTCGCCAACCGCTGACCGACCCCACACGAACGGGGCGGCGCCGCACTCCGGCGCCGCCCCGCGCTCATGACCCCCCGTCAGCCGCTCCCGTCACGCACCGGCGAGCGCCCCGGCGCCGGATTCACACCTTGGGTGCCACAACGACAGTCATTGCCCGAAGTCACGCTCCGTGATACACAGAGTGACGAAACGTGTCCTCCCGCCCGACCTGGCCGCACGAGCCACCGCAGGTCAGAGCGGCCGGACCGGCATTCGTGCGCGGATCGTGCAAAGAGAGCCGCCAAGTCGGCGCACGCGGACGCTTTCATCAGCGAAGATAGGGCGATGGCCTGTGCCGTGGGGCAGGGGCGGACAACTACCCAACAGGGGCGGTGAGTTATATGTACCTGGCGGCTGAAAAGGGCGACATCACCACCATCATCGGCGGAATCGCCCCGAACTGGGGGCCTTTCGGCAGCCTCGGGAACGAGGCCCGCGTGATGATCGAGGTCGTGATGGCCGTCGCCATCCTGCTCTGCCTGGGCATCGCGATCTGGGGAGCCGCCAAGCAGCGCATCGGCGCCACGGCCCTCCGCGACACCTTCAGCGCGGAACAGGGCAAGGGCCTGATCGTCGCCGGCCTGACCGGCGTCTTCATCATCGGGTCACTGGGGACCCTGTTCACCATCGTGTACGGGATGGCCGTCTGACCCTCCGACCGCATCACCCTCCCCCGACACCACCCGTCCGTCGCGCCCACCGGCAGAGGTTGCGTCCCCCTGATGTCGAGTCACCACACCCCGCCCGTACGGAGAACAGCAGGGCTACCGTCGTACTACGGCACGGCAAGGCACACGGCTGAGGGGGCGCACACGGCATGAGCCACGACGACGAGACCGACGGCTTCGGCAGCGACGCCGGCGGCACGGCCCAGACCCGCACCCGCCTCCCCGAGGGCGGCACCAGCGACGTCTACGGCGGCGCCCGCCGGCCCACCCGCAACTCCCGCTCCCTCGTCACGGTCGTGGGCGTGGTCGTCCTCCTCGTCGCAGCCATCGCCTTCGCCAACCGCGGCGACGGCACGGACTCCCCCAGAACCACCGACACGGCCAAGGGCGCGGCCCCGACGGCGGCCACGGGCATCCGCCCGGTCGCGGGCAAGCACGCGGGCATCCCCGCGGGGTACGCCAGGGACGAACAGGGGGCACAGAGCGCGGCGGCGAACTACGCGGTGGCGCTCGGTTCCGCCGACATGTTCGACAAAGCGAAGCGTGACCAGGTCCTGGAGACCGTCATCGCGCCTGCCTCCGTCGGCGCCTTCAGGAAGACGCTCGATCAGGCATACTCACCGAACTTCTTCAAGAATGTCGGCTTGAACGAGGACGGATCGACTCCTCAGGGATTCACCTTCATCTCGCGAACCTCCCCCATCGGGACCAGAGTCACCGAGTTCACCGGCGACAGGGCCTCGGTCGAGGTCTGGTGCACCGGTCTGATCGGCCTCGCAGGCGAGGGTTCGAGGAATCCGGTCACGGACAGCTGGTTCACGATCTCCATGGAACTGGCATGGCTCGGCAACGACTGGAAGACCGTCACTCACACCCAGAAAGACGGTCCCGCACCGGTCGGCGGGGACACCAGAGCCTCCAGCGCGGACGAAATCGCTGACGCCGTGAACGGGTACGGAGGGTTTACATATGCCCGCTAGTCTGAACCGACGTGCCGGAGCAGTGGCCACGGTGCTCACGACAGTCCAGGCATCCGTACTCACCTGGGCGTCGCAGGCGACCGCTGCCCCCACGCCCTCGCCGAGCCCGAGCAACAATCCCTGCGACTTGATCCACGGCCCCGCCCGCGACTACTGCGAGACCGATGAATCCGGCGGGGCCGCCCGCCGCGCCCCCTCGCTCGACGACCCCGCCGGCGCCCTCGACCCCCTCTCCTCCCTCGCCCGCGGCTGCGCCGACGCCGCGGCCTGGGTCGTGGACACCCTCTCCAAGGCCGTGAAGTCCACCGCCGAGGTGGACTTCACCAACACCACCTTCCTCGGCCAGTACGCCGTGGTCTTCGCCGCCGCCACCTTCCTCACCCTCCTCCTCTGGCTGCTCGCCGTCGCCAAGCGCGCCATCCGCGGCGTCCCCCTGGCCACCGCCGTCTCCGAGGCCGTCGGCTTCCTCTGGCTCACGGTCCTCGCCTCCGCCTTCACCCCGCTGATCCTGTACACACTCGTGTCCGCGACCGACTCCATCACCGACGTGATCGCCCAGGGCACCGGCGGCCAGACCGACGTGTTCTTCGGCGGCTTCAAGGAGGCTCTGCAGAAGGGCGACGACATCGGCGGCGGGCCGATCATGCTGATCGTCGTATCGCTGGTGACGATCGTCGCCGCCGGCATCCTCTACCTGGAGCTGTTCCTCCGCGCCGTCCTCCTGTACGTCGGCGCCCTGCTCGGCGTCGTCGTGTACTCGGGGCTCGTCGACAAGAACATGTGGGGCCACGTCCGCCGCTGGGCCGGGATCATGATCGCGGTGATCCTCGTCAAGCCGGTCATCGTCATCGTGCTGGGCCTCGCCGGGGCACTGTCCGCCGACGACGGTCCGGACTCGTTCTCCGCCGTCGTCACGGGACTCGCCATCATCCTGCTCGCGATCTTCGCGTCCGCGATGATCTACCGTTTCGTTCCCGGGTTCGGCGACGAGATCGCCGCGTCCCGCAACAACCGACTCCAGAACAGCGCCGAGAACAAGGCCGCCGCCGTCATCAGTTCACCCGCCGCCCTCGTCTCGCAGGGCATCAAGACCCACAGCAGCCGCACCCACCAGCAGGGCGGGGGCGGCTCGGGAGGCGGCAGCGCCCCGAGCCCGGTCGCCGGCGGAGTCGCCGCCCACAGCACACGCGGGGCCGGAACGGGTGCCGCGGGCGGATCCGTCCCCTCCGCAGCGCCGCCGCCCCGTAGCGGAGGCCCCGGCAGCACCCCGCACAGCCACCGCAAGAACGCCGGCAGCACCACCGGCACGAGCACAGGAAGCACAGGAGGTGGAGGGCGTTGACGACGCAGTCCCCGGCCATCGCGCCCCGCCGCACGTATCTCATCGGCCGGGCCCGGCCGAACGCGATCATCGGCAAGAACCGCGAGACGGGCGAGATCGCCCTGATCATCGTCGGCGCGTTCCTCGGCATGATGAGCGGACTGCTCGTTCCCGTACTGTCCCTGCGCATCGTGCTGCTCATGGGCTTCCCCCTGCTCGCGCTGGCCGCCGTGTACGTGCCGTACAAGCAGCGCACCTTCTACCGCTGGTACGAGATCAACCGCAGCTACAAGCGCACTCTGCGCCAGGGCACCGTCTACCGCTCAGGCGCCATGGAGGCCGGCACCCGCGTCGACGGCCGCGAGGTGGAGGTCGGCCCGCCGCCCGGCATCGGCCGCATCAACTGGCTCGCCGCCCCCTTCGGCCCGGACGAGATCGCCGTACTGCTCCACGCCGACCGGCGCACCGTCACCGCAGCCATCGAGATCGAGGGCCCCGGTGTGGGACTGCGCGACAGCGAGGACCAGGAAGCCCTGGTGGACCGTTTCGGCACGCTGCTGAAGCACGTCGCCAACGGCGACGGTTTCGTGACGCGCCTTCAGATGCTCGCCCGCACCCTGCCGGCCGACCCCGACGCCCACGCCAAGGACGTCGCCCAGCGCGGCGACGCGGGCTCCCCCGCCTGGCTCCAGCAGTCCTACGACCAGCTCCAGTCGATGGTCTCCACCTCCAGCGAGCAGCACCGCGCCTATCTCGTCGCCTGTATGCACTACACCCGCGAGCTGGCCGCCGAGGCCCACGCCATGGCCCGCGCGGCCCGCCAGGCCACCGGCGCCGGTCGTCTCGACAAGGACGCCGGTCTCGCCGTCGTCATGGCGCGCGAACTGACCGACATCTGCGCCCGTCTCGCCGAGGCCGACATCCGCGTCCGCCAGCCGCTCGGCCAGGCCCGGCTGGCCTCCCTTGTGCACTCCATGTACGACCCGGACCACCCCATCGACCACATCCAGGCCATGACCAAGCGCAACGCTTGGCCCGCCGAACTCGACGCGGTGGAACCCACCTACCTCCAGGCCAAGACCCGCGAGTCCGCCACCCGCGCCCCCTGGTGCCACGCCACGGCCTGGGTCAAGGAGTGGCCGATGACCCCCGTCGGCGTCAACTTCCTCGCCCCGCTGCTCGTCCACACGCCGGACGTGATCCGCACCGTGGCCGTCTGCATGGACCTCGAACCCACGGAGGTCGCCATCGAGCGCATGCTCACCGAGAAGACCAACGACGAGGCCGAGGCGAGTCGCGCCGCGAAGATGAACCGCACCGTCGACCCCCGCGACATCGCCGCACACGGCCGACTCGACCAGCGGGGTGAAGATCTCGCCAGCGGCGCGGCAGGCGTCAATCTCGTCGGGTACATCACTGTGTCGTCGCGTACGCCCGAGGCCCTGGCCAGGGACAAGCGCACGATCAGGGCCTCGGCGGGGAAGTCGTACCTGAAGCTGGAGTGGTGCGACCGCGAGCACCACCGGGCCTTTGTGAACACGCTGCCGTTCGCCACCGGCATCCGCCGATAGCGGCTGACACGCACCGACACGCGCCGATAGGGGCCCTCATCCGATGCGAGACCCGCTGTCCGTCCTCACCGAGTCCTTCACGTCCTTCCTCTTCGGGAAGGTCGAGACGACCCGCTCGCCCGTACGTACCTCCACGGGCCAGGCACAGGCCGTCTACCTGCCGACCGCCGCGCCCGGCCTCGGGGACTCGGGCGTGATCATCGGCCGCGAGGTGTACAGCGGCAAGGGCTACGTCTACGACCCGTTCCAGCTGTACGGACAGCAGCTCCCCGCCCCCCACTGGCTGGTCCTCGGGGAGTCCGGCAACGGCAAGTCGGCGCTGGAGAAGACGTACGTCCTGCGACAGCTCCGCTTCCGCGACCGCCAGGTCGTCGTCCTCGACGCCCAGGGCGAGGACGGCGTCGGCGAATGGAACCTCATCGCCCAGGAGCTGGGAATAACTCCCATCCGGCTCGACCCGATGGCCGCCCTGGACGACGGTATCCGCCTCAACCCCCTCGACCCCTCGATCACCACCACCGGGCAGCTCGCGCTGCTGCGCACCATCATCGAGGTCGCCATGGGTCACGGCCTCGACGAACGTGCGGGCTTCGCGCTCAAGGTGGCGCACGCCTACGTCAACGAGACCATCACCGACCGGCAACCGGTTCTCACCGACATCGTCGAGCAACTCCGCCACCCGGAGCCCGAGTCCGCGGCGGCGATGAACGTCGACATCGACGACGTGCGGGCCTGGGGCCTGGACGTGGCCCTGGTCCTCGACCGGCTCGTCGACGGTGACCTGCGTGGCATGTTCGACGGTCCGACGACCGTCGGCATCGATCTGGACGCCCCGCTCATCGTCTTCGACCTGTCGCACATCGACCGCAACTCCATCGCCATGCCGATCCTCATGGCCATCGTCGGCGTGTGGCTGGAGCACACGTGGATCCGCCCCGACCGGAAGAAGCGCATCTTCCTCGTCGAGGAGGCCTGGCACATCATCAACAGCCCCTTCGTCGCCCAGCTCTTCCAGCGGCTGCTGAAGTTCGGCCGGCGGCTCGGCCTGTCCTTCGTCGCGGTCGTCCACCACCTCAGCGACGTGGTCGACGGCGCCGCGGCCCGGGAGGCCGCCGCCATCCTCAAGATGGCGTCGACGCGCACGATCTACGCCCAGAAGGCGGACGAGGCGCGGGCCACGGGCAGAGTGCTCGGACTGCCCCGATGGGCGGTGGAGATCATCCCCACTCTCACCCCCGGTATCGCGGTCTGGGACGTCAACGGCAACGTCCAGGTCGTCAAGCACCTGGTGACGGAAGCCGAACGCCCCCTGGTCTACACGGACCGGGCGATGACGGAGTCCTCCCTTCCCGAGGACGTCCGGGCCGCGGAACAGGAGGCGGAGCAGCGCGCGGCCTTCATCGAACGGCAGCAGCGGCGGCTGGACTCCTCCGAGTCGACGGTGGCCTGACCGAATGGCACGGGACCCGCGACACGACGCAGGGCGCCGGCAGTCGCACGAGGAACGGGGCATCCCGGACGGCCTGCTCCTGGGCGTCCTGGGCCTCCTCCTCGGGCTGACCCTGCTGGTCTGGACCGCGACGGGCCTCGCGGGGCTGTTCGCACACGGCTCCTGGCCGGACGGTGTGACGTTCACGAACACCCCGTTCGCCATACGCAGCCTGGTGTCCGAGCCCCACGACCTGGCCGCGGCCTGGCCCGCCACGCCGCCCACCCGACTGTCCGGCTACGGGCTGTTCTGGGGGCTGCTCATCGGCCAGTTGATGACGCTCGTCGTGCTGACGGTCTTCGTCCTCGGCACTCTGGCCCGATGGCGCGCGGTCCGTTCGCGCGGCAAGGCGGTCGGCGAGACGGACAGGGGCGGCCTGGCGGAGGTGGTCCCGGTGGTGGTCCCGGACCGGCCCGGTTCCCCTCCGGCCGCAGCCGTCGCCGAGGAGGCTCCCGTAGCCGCGGGGACGGTGGCCGGGGCCGATACGGCACCCCGGGCAGAGGAGACGAACCCCGCCCACTCGGCACACGCGTCGGTGCCGGTCGCGCACGAGACTGCCACGCACGAGACGGCCGCGGCGCCTGCCGGGCCCTCCCTGTCCGCCGTCCTGCCCCCACCGGAGCCGTCCGGTGTCCCGGGCTCCCGGCGCCCGCACGTCCTCTACGGGGGCCCGTCCCTCCGGCGCCCCTCCGCCGTCCAGGCGATCCGCGACGCAGCCGGCCCCGCGCTCGTCGTCACATCCGATCCGACGGTCTTGTCGGGGACCAAGGACGCCAGGGCCGAACTGGGTCCCGTCCTCGTCTACGATCCGGGCCACCTCTGCGACACGCCCGCCCGGCTCCACTGGTCCCCGACGTCCGGCTGTGAGGACCCGGCGACCGCGGCGGGCCGGGCGGCGGCCCTCTTCGCTCCCGTACGACCCCGCTCCCGCCTGGACGAGGCCGTCGCGGACACTGCCGAAACCCTCCTTCGCTGCTGGCTGCACGCCGCCGCCGTGGACGGGCGCCCGTTCAAGCAGGTCCATCGCTGGGCCCAGGGCAGTGGCGCACACGAGCCCGTACGCATCCTCCGCACTCACCAGAAGGCCGCCTCCGGCCTCGCCGGACTGCTCGAGTCGGCTCTCACGTCCCACAGTGAACGCCGGGAGATCGCCCAGGAACTGACGGCTCGTACACTGTCCGCCCTCTCTTCCGTCCACATCCGCGAGGTCTGCACCCCGAACCGAGCAGATTCGCTCACGTTGGAATCATTTGTGGACGAGGGGGGCACGCTTTATGTAGTGGGTGAATCAATCGAGGACCCGCGCACCCGCCCGGGGGCCATGCCTCTCCTCACCGCACTCGCCTCAAGCGTGGTCGAGCACGGCCGCCGCATGGCCGCACGGTCATCCGACGGTCGGCTCGACCCACCACTCGCTCTCGTCCTGGACGACATCGCCGCCGTCGCCCCGCTGCCGCTCCTCCCGGAGCTGCTGGCCACGGGCCCGTCGCTGGGCATGCCGACTCTCGCGCTACTGCGCTCCCGTGAACAGGGCCGTGCCCGCTGGCCACAGCCGCTGACGGCACCCGACGCCGGGCACAGCCCGAACGCCCACCAGCCCGGGTAGGCACCTGGAACCGGCGCCGCGTCGAGCGGAGTTTGCGGGGTCTGCCCGACGCGACGGGGGCGGACGCCGCCTGACACGGCACCTGAGAGCTGTCCCGTCATCACCGGTGGATCAGCGCGCGGCGTCGGATGCGCGGCATCGGAGCGCGGAGGGGCGTCCCCGTGCTGGGCTTGTTCGGGCGATCCGACAACGCGGCGAAGTGCCACGACCGTTGTCTCGCGCCCGCTGGGGATCACGGGACTGCCCTAGGTTCGGCGCAGTTCGTACTCGAACTCCCTGGCCGCGGGATCGGACGGCACAGGAACGGAGTCGCCGCTCGGCACGAACCCGAACCGCCGGTAGAAGGCCGCCGCCCGGCCGTTCCTCTCGTGCACATACAGCCGGACCCGCTCCACCGACGGTTCGGTCAGCGCCCACGACCACTCGACGGCCGCCCGGAACAGCAGTTCCGTGACACCGGTTCCCCGAGCCTCCGGGCGTACGAACACCCCCACGAGATGCGTCTGGTCGACTTTGGCCGCCTCCCCGAACCGCACCTCGTCCGCAGGGCCTTCGACCATCACGGTCACGGTGCCGACCCAGCGCCCCCCGGAGTCCTCCGCGATGAACTGGCGGAAGCCGACCCCTGAAGCGGCGGTGTCGGTACGGTCCTCCCAGTAGTCCGCGGGCCTGCCCACGGCGTGCTCGTAGGTTTCCAGGAAGGCGATCGGTGCCGCGGGGTCCTGGAGGGCGGCCAGCCGGATGTCCCGGGCCTTCTCCCACTCGCCGGCTCGTACGGCGCGAATGATGTGGTCCATGCTCCGATCCTCGCGGGAGCGACGACGGTACGCCAAGGCGATTTCGCCGCCTCCGACTCCAAGACCCGCCCGGGCGGCCCGACGCGGTGGAGAGACGGGCCCTTGGCCAGTCGAAATCCAGGGCCGGGGGCGGAATCCGCCGGAACCCGTGCCCGGGTCTCCCCGGAACGCGAAAAAGCCCCGGACCGTGTCGGTCCGGGGCTTTCCCAGAAGAATTGTTCGGCGGTGTCCTACTCTCCCACAGGGTCCCCCCTGCAGT